>JBGVTO010000350.1:0-13309 GCA_041862635.1 Phycisphaerae bacterium
CCTGAGCGCTTGGCTGATGCCGGGAGATGGACAGGAGTATATGCCTTGTCATATGCTCCTTCCCTTCCGTTCATCTTCCGGCCCTAAAGCGGTAAACCTCCTAAGTTGGTGCAGAGCACCAACTAAGACAAAAAACATCATAACACATCAACCGGTGAGACATATGTCAGTATACTTAATCCGATAAGAATAAAAAAAACTTCGTTTTTTTGTAAATATTTGGGATTTGGTGCTTCCATTAACAGTAAAATTTGGTATTTGTAGTGACAAAATGGTGACAAGATGTCACTTGAAAATCAGGGTGTTTTTCAGCTCTTGAAGAAGATGGCTTTTGAAGAATTCTTGTATTTTATAACTTTCCCTGATTGACAAATTTGTTGAGTTATGATGCATTCTTTTTTCAGAGATACATAACATGTAAATCATCCAATTCTTTCTTTGTATGTTGTTTTCGTACAAAAAACGGTAATTATATTGCTCAAATATTGGAGTTGGAAGATAAAAAATGTGTAATATGCCTCACCATTTCAGCGACAAATTAACTATCCAATTACTTGTATTCCTTGCCATTTTTTTATTCGGCATCGATGTTTTGTTTGAAGGAGGACTATTATGTCTAGGAAATTGATTTATTTAATCTCTTTTGTTGTGGTTCTTTGTTTGTTTCAGACAAGAATAACCAACGCTGAAGATCCTTCTCTTGTCGCTTGGTATCGCTTTGACGGCGATGCCTCAGACAGTTCAGGCAATGAACTACATGGCAAAGAAAAAGGCAACCCAACCTATGAGGCTGGTGTTTTGGGCCAGGCAATAAGCCTTGACGGTAATGGCAACTATGTAGATTGTGGGCTTGCTCCGGAATTCGACATTACCGACTATATCACTTTTACGTACTGGATCAAAGTTGTCGAATTCGACAAGCGCTGGAACACTGTCCTTTCCAAGGGTGACGACTCCTGGCGGTCGTCGAGGGCAGACACGGATAACTTCATGGAGGCCGCTGTCACAGGTACGACTGGGGACTATGCCTTAGGAGTCACTCCTGTGAACGATAACCGGTGGCACCACGTAGGATTTGTGTACGATGGCACAAGGAATTACTTGTATGTAGATGGCGAGTTGGACGCATCAGAACCTTCCACCGGAAAGATCAATGTCAGCAGCTATCCTCTCTGGATAGGAGAAAATTCTCAATTCCCGGGAAGATGCTGGAACGGCCTGATTGACGATGTGCTGATATTCAAGCGCGCATTGAGCCATGAAGAGATTCAAGCTATCATGCTGAGCAGTGGAGGCGCATATCCAAATGCAGAATTTGGTACAGTCTCTCCTCCTATAAAGGGTAATCCACCTGCCGGTCCCAAGCCACCTGTTGATTCCAATACTACTGATGGATTCGATCTATACTCGGATTATATAGCACCAAACATCATTAATTCCAGCTGGTTTGATAAAGGAATCCTTGATTATCACTCACAAGACAATCCAGCCTCCGGAAATTACTGCATCCATTGGACAGGAGTTGGTCAATATAGCGCTATCTCGTTTCGCTTTGTACCTGTTAAGGACCTATCCGTGCTGGTGGATGAGGGTTATGCAATCGATTTTTGGGTAAGGTGTAACAGTCCCGATGCAACGATTGACATACGTTTTGTAGACACAAAAACCAACGACCGAGACCATCCTTGGCGAATGCTATACACAGTTGACCGAAGTGTCGCCGTCTGGGACGGCCGGTGGAACCATCTGCAAATCCTACTTAATGATTTTTCTGAACATGGCTCATGGGATAACGACCGCTGGTACAATCCGGTCGGTGCTTTTGACTGGACTGCCACCGAACATTTCGAGATTATAACAGAGTATAGCGATTTGGTAGGAACACATTTTTATTTCGATGACATCCGCGTGATCAATCCTAAACTACCGGGCCGATTCCCACTTGGCGGACATTCTGCCAACACGACAGGAGTAGAAAAACCCATCCGTTATTATAAGGCCGGTGATGTCGGGGTGTTTTCTGCTAATGTTGAGATACCCGCTGGCATTAATGTCAAAAAGACGATATTTACTGTTCAAGCGAGTAACGAAAAGGCATATCTGCTTTACGTTGAATCTCCAGAAGCTGTAGAGTCTGTTGCTGAGAGTTTGGTGAGAGCGATGCTGCCCTCCCAACGACTTAATCAGTCCAAGAATAATCTGTGGGCGATAGGAAGGGCCTGCTTTATATATTCGGGTGAACACGATCGCAAATTCCCACCGAATCTACAGGAACTTGTTGAGAAAAAGTACCTTTCGCCCGAAAACCTTGAATCGCCGTTTAAGCCGAAGGATTTTGAAGGCCCCAGCTACATATACATTTCCCAGCAGAGGAGAACGGATAATCGAAATATTCTTGTTTATGAGAATCCTGCGTTTTTCAGCGATAGTATTAACGTTCTTTTTGTGGATACTCACGTGGAGGTAATGACGCCGGAGAAATTCTTAGCGTCCCTGGAAACAACTTACAGACGTCTCCGCAGGACAATGCCTGAAGTTTTGTTTAAGGTGCCCGAGCCGACCAGCCCGACTGTACCTGCTGCCGGTGCTCTTAAAATCTTCGGGCGCTATCAGGGCAGCGGTAAGGTTAAACTGAACGTTTTCGGGCACGATTCAGAGGAGATGCTGGCTGAGCCGAGTCTTATCACATCGGTCGAACTGAATCTGCAACCAATGGACGGTGGAGATGCGGAGCTGCTAAAAAAGTGGGCAACGGCACAGGCGAGGAAATACAGGGTACGTGTGTTCGATAATCCGCACACGAGCTATTACCAGTATTGCCTGCTTCAATCCCAACAGAAGTATGGCTTGTCAGATGACATGATCAGTCAAATGTTCCCAAGACAGACGGGCCGACGGGACAGGAGTCCGGATCTTTATGCCATGACAACGGGGGCGTTGGCGATACAGGAATCGCTACAACTGGAGGAGATGACAGGCCGGCGCGAGATTCCATGGAGCCGAGACGTTGAGATTAGTACTCTCAAGGGGCCTACTATCAAGTCGCATCCTTTCGATGAGATGCTCAAAGGGCGAACACCCGAAATTTTTCCGGTAGTGAAGCTTATTCCTCATGATAATTATTACTGCCATTTCAGCAGTATTTCGAAGGAAATAGCTGCCAGCGACCTGTTCAAACAGTGGGGAGGAAGCCTGCTGCGGGCCATTTCCGTTAGCGCGCGTGATTCAGATCTGCCGAGTCGATATATGAATCAACTTTGTGTTGATCTATCGGCATTGACGCGACTGTTGGGTGATTTGGTTATTGGTGAGGTGGCAATTACCGGGGGCGATCCTTTTATGAAGGAAGGAACGGATGTTGCACTGATTATTCAGGTTAAGAGTCGAAGAATTTTTGACAGAATTACAAACGACTATGTTAACAGGGTACTGAGTGACAATCAGGACGCACAGGCATCCGTGAGCAGATACGAGGAAATTTCAATTAAGAGCATCGTGACGCCGGACCGCAGAATTTCATCCCATTCGGCTTACCTGGGAGAGTATAAGGTTAATTCCAATTCGATGGACACGCTGAAACTGATTATCGATACGTTTGCTAATAGGCGAAAGTCGATGGGCGACAACCTTGACCTGCAGTATATGAGAACGATATTTCCGGGTACGGCGTCAGCGGAGGATGGTTTCATTTATCTGTCGGATTCGTTCATTCGAAAGTTACTCAGCCCGCGATGGAAGATTGAGGCCCAGCGGCGTATCGTGTGCCAGAACCACCTGCGGATGATTGCGAACGCAGGGACAATGCACCGGACAGAGATGCGTAAGAAGCCTTCGATTGAGACGCTTATAAGAGAGAAATATTTGAGCGAGAAAGTAACGCGCTGTCCCGACAGGGGGAGCTATTACATCGATGAATCAGGACGGGCCTTTTGTACGGTTCACAATTGCCTTCAATACTGTACGCCGATCTCCAGCATTTCCTTTGATATGGTCGCAGATGTGGAGGCGAAGGACTACAAACAATTTGTTCAGCGGTACAGCAGGTACTGGAGCCGCTTCTTTGATCCGATAGGTATTCGTTTGCGTCTCGGAGACAGCATCGAAGCAGAGACTTGTATTCTGCCGCTGATTGAAAACAGTATATATAACCAGCTGCGAGAGATAATAGGCGGAGAGTCGGTTCGTCTGGACTCGCAGGTGATGACCGACCGCACCATCGTATCGATTACAAGCAAGCTGGGAACAGAGAGTGAGCAGGTCAGAGGTATTCAGCGAAGGATACAGAAGGAGATTTCTTTCGCGTCTCCAGAGATTAACAAATGGATTGGTGAGAGTTTTTCGGTCGCCTTCTACGACAGCGATGTACTATTTACATTTGCCGAGGAGGGTATGGGTATGTTCGGCGGGTGGTTGGGCCTTGGAGGGCAAATCGAGTTCGGGCTGATTGCGTCATCTATCAATCTGCCTGTTTATTCCATAATCGAACTTAAAGATGAGGAACTGGCCAAAACTTCCATTCGCAGGATCGTAAGGGGGCTTCAGTGGAAGTTTGCGTCGCAAAATCGAGGTGGTTTTTTCTCGTTCGGTGTGGAGCCTTATTCTTCTGAAGGATACAAGGGGCATGAGATTAACACGGTTGCTCTGCAGCTGTTGGCGATTAAGTTCCGTCTTCACTATGCGATTGCGTCGAACCGTTTGATTATATCGACAAAACGTTACGTGCTTGAAGAAGTTCTGGATTCACTGGAAGGGATGCAAGCGGGAAGAGCAGCCGAGACAACGGCAAATCTTCGCTTGAAAGTCCAGCCGCGTTCGTTTAATCTTCTTCGTCCTATTACGCGGATTGGCTGGCAGGAACGAATGCGAAGCGCTTGTCTGAGGAACGTCGAGCCTGTTCGTGTGTTAGTTGAATGTCATAATGCGACAGAACAAACACTTAACGAGGTCAGCAGGAAAGTTGAAGGTGTGACCCTGCGATGTCCGTGTGGAGGAGATTATGTACATGATGCACAACGGGACATAGTATATTGTTCCGTTCATGGTAACAACAGCTTTCCTCGTCAGCCTGAACAAATGACAGGGGACGAAGGTCTATTTAATTTTATCGCCCGTATGATTGATTTTTCCGTGCAGTTCAAGTTTACGGAAGAAGGTATTATGACAAAATTGGCCTTTGAACTGGAACCTGAAGTTGAAGCGCCGACCGTGTTCACTTGTTCTATGCATCCAAGAATCAAGATGCCGAAAACGGGGAAATGTCCGATCTGCGGGATGGATCTTGTTCTCACCACGCTGCAGAAGTAGAAGAATGTAATCTCCCAACAATTGCTTCTAGGCGACGGCAAGTACCGGTCCAACAACTATGAATTCTATAGTGGATGTCTAGGACCTAATCGTCCTTGCCGAACATTTGTTCGAGGAAGTTCCGCCGACTGAACCAGTTGAGTAGATTGCATATTGAAAGCAGAGTATTAGCTCTGGAAAAACCAAAAACCCAACCTAGCTAAAGAGCTGGCAGTCTGAGAAAGTTACCAGCTCTTCTTTTATCCCAAAGAGAACTATATGATTAGTACTTTTCTTTCTCACCGTATACTTAATCAATTACGAGTTTTTGTGTCGCAAAGCCGACACAAATGCTCTATTGGACTGAACCGCTCAAGCGTCATTTGGAATTTTAATAGGCAAACGAATGCCATCTCATCGATGAGCAACGGATGAATTGGGGGGTTTAGATCTTACACAAGGGGTGATTGGTGGGTCCCTTAGGAACGATCTGTGGCTGATCATGCATAACCGACGGTTAGTTTGGGTCATTTTTTCACCGGATAGACAGACCAGTATTGCCATGTACCCTGAAGAGTCATGTTTCGGATGAGACTTGATCGTTGATGAGATTAAGGTAAGCTCTCTCACGGTGGTGCCCTCCCTTGGCGAGGCAGGCGCCCTATCCAGACGAGTGTTCCCTTCTGGCAATGGGGACATTGTCTGGGTTCTGACGGAGCAGACACCTCCGCATCCATATCTTGTTCAAATCCTTCCTGCTGATCATTCCCGGATTGAGCCAAGGTCTGTTGTAACTCTAACAGTTTCTTGCGATTCGAGGGACTCCACAGGCCATAGTATCGAACTTTGTGAACACCCGATGGCAGCACATGCTGTAGACCGCACGTGTACATTAACATAAGACTCATGCGTGGTTTATCTCGGGGGACCATATCCAGTAAGCTCCATACTTCTTCCCGGCTCAGTACGATCGGAAGCTTCCTATCAGGGCTTACCCGTGCCAGCGGCAGGAAACGCCACTGCTGGCCAAGGGTATTTAGATACAGAAACTTGATAGCAGATAGATAGACCTTGTACGTACTCTTGGCGTATCCCTTTGAATCAATCAGGTAGAGCAAAAAATCCCTTACCTGTTCTTGAGTGATTTCATCGAGCCGGCGGTTATAATGCCTGGCCAGGACTTTGACCGCCTCCAGATATGTTGCCTGAGTGCTCGGTGTCAGTCCTCTTAGCTTCATGTCCTCGATCATTCGCTGTCTGATATCTTTCATTTTAATGCTCCTTCGTTAGAAACTGTCATTCTTTGTACCCACCGTTGGGGTACTTCAGAAGGAGCATAGGACAGAAAACGTCCGGGGCAACAGATAAAATCAAAGCTTACGAATTACTGATCAACCTCACGTAACACTACCGCGAAGCGGTCTAGTCCAATCCGATAAGAATAAAAAAATCTCTATTTTTGTACAAATATTTGGGATTTAGTGCTTCCATAAATTGCGAAATTTGGCATTTGTGGTGACAAAACAGAGACACGATGTCACCTGGAAATCAGGGTGTTTTTCAGCTTCTGAAAGAGGTAACTTGTTAAAGAGGGACTGGACGATGTCGGCGTATTATATCTTGAGACCAGTATTGACAAATATATCAAGTCCTGTAGAATCATCTTTGTAAGTTTTAACACATGCTCTTGCGTAAACGCAGTTGTGAGAGTTCTGTGTGGGCCACAAGTTTTTCATTTGTTAGCGAAAATATAGTTGGAGGAAAATACTATGATGTCGAATCAATATAACCGTCGTGAGTTTCTTACGAAAACAGGTATATGGGCAGCAGGAACAGTATTGGCTACTACTGCGATGGCTAAAGTAGAGAAAAAACAGAAAACAAAGCTGAGCACACCACATGCGAGGAAAATCGGGTGGCGAATAGCATGCCAGCTATACACATTCCGCGACAGGAGCTTTTACGAAGCACTCGAGGTTATCGCTGGCTTGGGGATTAGAATTGTGGAACCATGCTATTTCTTGCCGTTGGACAAAAAACGCCCAGATTTGAAAACGAGTGAAGCACTATCGCAAGATATTCGTAGTGAACTGAAAAAAAGATTGAACGATCATGGAGTCAAGATGGTCAACTACTATGCTCCCGTTGAGGGCAATACTAATAATTTCCGCAAGATATTTGACTTTGCCAAAGAGATGGGTGTGAAAACACTTGTGGCTGAGCCACCGGCGGAAGTGTTCGATAAACTCGAGGAACTCTGTGAAGAATACAAGATTAACTTGGCTATACATAACCACCCCAAATCACCAGAGTCTAAATACTGGCGGCCTGAGAACGTCCTAAGAGTATGCGAAGGCCGCAGTAAACGCATAGGTTCGTGCTCGGATACCGGACACTGGGTACGCTCAGGTCTGGATCCGATAGAGTGTCTCAAGAAAGCAAGAGAACGTATCATAACGATGCACCTCAAAGATGTCGCTGAATCAGGCAAGCCCGAAGCACGCGATGTACCGCTCGGGGCGGGCAAAGCAAACTATACAGCTGTGCTGAAGGAACTGCACGCCCAGAAGTTTCGTGGCGTAATGATCATTGAGTATGAGCATCTCTCGCCTCAGTTAGTCAAGGACGTGGCCGAATGTGTTAAATTCGTCGAGCAGTTTGCAGGCTCAATAGAGAAATAGTATGATCCCTGTGTGATCTAGTATGCTCTGATTGGCTGGTGGGACTGGTCAGAAAGCTCCTGACGATCTGATACTCTCGGAACAAATATATGGTGTGTCTTAGGAATCCCAAGAATTGTGTGCTTACCAGTATTATCCAGAGATTTTCCTTGACGAAAAGGTAAATAATTTGGTATATGTAACATTAGTGAAGCTTGTGCCTGCGCAGTCGGGCATCTGTGGTTTTGAACTCATAAAGTAGGCGCAATTCTTTGAGTTTTTCGATAGAGGAGGATGTTTTTCAGAGGGGCAAGGTCAATTGTTACAATGATTTTGTATCCCGGTGTTTAGCTTTCACATTTAACAAAGAATTCATCTTTGACGAACAACAAATATTTTAGTGTGTAGACAAAGCGTAATTCATAATTGCTCTAATTCTTTTGTAAGGAGGAATCCAATGTATAGAAGCTTGACTTTTTTAATTTCTTTTATCTTGTTATTGTATTTAGCTATGAATGCTCAGGCCAATCTGGTCGGCCACTGGCAATTTGAGGGCAATCTCAATGACTTATCAGGAAATGGCAATGATACCACGGCACAGGGAGATGCGGCTATTGAGAATGATCCCGAAAGAGGATTGGTTGCAGTTCTGGATGGAAACGGCGACTATCTCGAAATTCCCAATTCGAACTCTCTGAATATTACCAGCGACCAGATAACACTGGCTTCATGGGTCTATTTTAATGATGTCAGCGGTGGCCCTGAGATCGTTTTAGCGAAGATTTTTCGTGATGGCCAGCACAGCGCTCCGTATTTCGCATATAACCTGTGTATATTGAGCAATGGTACACCGCGTCTCATGCTGGTCACATCAGGGAGCGAAAGGCGTTTGCCAGGAAGTCCAAACTTAGAATCTGAACGCTGGTATCACATGGCCGGTACGTATGATGGCTCAGAGATGATCCTTTACGTGGACGGCGAGGTATCTGCTACGATGAATGCGATGGGCAACATTAACGGATATGATACACCGCTACTTCTTGGCATCAACGGAGGCCGCGGAGAACCCATGACTGGAAAAATCGACGATGTGCGTATCTACAATCATGTCCTGGACCAGGTGGAAATACAGGCGATAATGCTTCAGATTGGCGGAGGATATCCATATGCGATGGCCTTGAGTCCCAAAGACGGTGCAATCCACGAAGAAACGTGGGTGAACCTTTCGTGGAGGCCGGGCGATTATGCCGTCTCGCACGATGTATATATAGGCGAGAGTTTTGACGATGTGGACGCCGGCGCTGAGAGCACGTTCCATGGCAATCAGACAGCAGCGTTTATTGTTGCCGGCTTCCCGGGGTTTCCATATCCGGATGGCCTTGTTCCGGGCACGACGTATTACTGGCGCATTGATGAAGTCAATGACACTGAACCAAATAGCCCATGGAAAGGCGATGTCTGGAGCTTTTCAATTCCACCCAAGACCGCCTATTCACCTGACCCGGCCGATGCAGCCGAGCAGGTAGACCCGGATGCAAATCTTAGCTGGACGGGAGGTTTCGGTTCAAAATTACACACCGTGTACTTTGGCGAGAGTTTTGACGATGTAAGCAATGCCTCCGGAGGTTCCCCTCAGGGAGCTACGACCTATGATCCAGGCAGACTTAAAATGGCTGAGACTTACTATTGGCGCGTCGATGAGTTCGATGCCATCGAGACACATAAAGGCGATGTCTGGAGCTTTATTACTGAGGGCGCAGTAGGAAGCCCGAATCCGGCTAATGGCTCGGTGCATGTAACACAAACACCTGTTCTCACATGGGAACCTGGTCTTGGTGCTACACATGAAGTTTATTTTGGCACTGATGCAACTTCCCTGGAATTAAAGAGCAGCGGAAACCTTGGTTCCGAGAGCTATGATCCCGGACAACTTGAATGGAATACTACCTACTATTGGAGGATTGATGAAGCGAATAGCGCCAATGCCGACAGCCCGTGGACAGGTCCTCTCTGGAGCTTTACGACGGCCAACTTCCTAATTATTGACGATATGGAAAGCTATAACGACCTTGATCCTGCTGATCCGGCGAGCAACAGGATATTTAATGCGTGGATTGATGGATATGATGACCCGACAAACGGTTCTTTAGTTGGTTATGAAACTCCTCTGTTTGCTGAGCAAACTATCGTTCACAGCGGCAATCAATCTATGCCCATGTCTTACGACAATTCTGTTGGAAAATCCGAAGCAACTTTGACATTGACTTCCAATCGTGACTGGACAGTTAAGGGTGTCGACACTCTGACTATCTGGTTCAGAGGTGATTCAGGCAACACTGCTGAGAATTTGTACGTTGCTCTGAACGGTAAAACGAGAGTCGACAATGATAATCCTGATGCAGCAACGTTAACCAGATGGACACCTTGGAACATAAACCTGCAAACTTTTGCCGATCAGGGCGTAAATCTTACCAATGTAAATTCGATTACTCTTGGCCTTAGCTCGGTTACCGGTGGTACAGGTATGATGTACTTTGATGATATTCGTCTGTATCCACCGGCACCATAAGCAGTGTGATTTAGCTGGCAGTTAGAATCACGGGATTGATATAACAGATTTGCATTGATTCGGGGCTTATCCTGATTGATATGGTATAGGCCCCGTTTGTTTTAAGATATCGTTCCTTTACAGCCACTCACCAACCGATATTTGGTCTACCGTATGTCACAAAATAGGATCAATCGTAGTCAAGTGCTAGCACGCATATAAACAAAAAATTTTTTAGCTCACCTAATTATTTTGTTGAAAGATATATTCCAGCTAACGAGAATACATCCAGAGATAGGATTCGCGGAATGAGCCTATAGGTAAGTATCGTTTTTTAACATGGAGGTACAAAGAATGGCGAAGAAGAAAGCTAAAAAGAAAAAAGCAACAAAAAAGAAGGCTAAGAAGAAAGCCAAGAAGAAAAAGAAATAAAAAGGCAAATAGTCCGGATATAGTCTGAAAGCCATCATTCTTTGATGGCTTTCTTTTTTGGGCGTTGCTTCAGAGCTATGTCATGATGTTCAGACACAAGAACACGATATTTAGGACAGACTTTTGTAACAATCCAGTATACGTCCAAGTCATGAATTTCTTCAAGTAGCGGTCCATTTCTTTCAAATGTCAGCTGAAAAATTTCCATTGAATTTTATGCATGAAATAAATTAACATACTTGGGTCAGAGATGAAGTGTCATTATATTGTATAGAAATCCATAGAGGCGCATCTTAGAAGCGCTGCCAAGAAAGGAGCATCGTAATGTGTGAGTTCTGCTTGAAGCATGGAGAGGGAAAGAAATGGTATTTGCAGGCAAGCAACTATTCTGACGACCTGTTAAGCGATATTCGCAGACGTCAGTTCATTGAAACCTTCTTCACGGATACTAAGGCACTAGCGAGGGATGTTCAGCGTGTGGAACAACTCGAAAAGACTCCACGATTCATAAGGAACATAGTCAAAAGGATTGTTACGAGTAAGATGAAAAAAGTTCATTATGGCCAGGTTGTGCCCATAGAGGATATCGAGCGCATCTTTGAGTTTGTTAATTCCATCGTCCGGGTGGCCTGCATCTGCCGCCACATCAATCTGGGCAGAGAAGAACGTTACTGCTATGGAGTCAGTCTAGCACCAGATGGGGGTAAAATCGGTGAAATCATCAGGGGGCTTGATAATAGCTTTCTCAACGGGCCTGATGTAGCCGGAATGGAAAGGTTAAGTAAGGATGAGGCCATATCCGAGTTGCGCAGCCACGAACAAGAGGGCCTCTGCCATAGCGTTTGGACCTTTCACGCTCCGTTTATCGGAGGAATATGTAACTGCGACCGCTCAGACTGCTTAGCTATGCGCTGTACGGTTACACACCAGATTCCTATTATGTTTAGAGCGGAATATGTGGCTGAAATCGATCCTGATCTGTGTAACGGCTGCCGACAGTGCATGCGTGTCTGCCAGTTCGGTGCTGTATCTTGCAGTGTCGCAAATAAGAAGGCTGTTATCGATCAAAGGCAGTGCTATGGCTGTGGAAGCTGTCGCTCCGTCTGTAAAAAGGATGCGATTCGTCTTGAGGAACGCAGTAAAGTCTCTGTAGCAGCCAGTCTGTGGTGAGATGAACCATATCTCCATTGCCGACTTTCTTTGCAAGCACAGAGCCAAAGCATACCCCCCAAAAGAGTTACATAATCGATGCGTTTCTTTCTCCCCGAATACTTAATCCGATAAGAATAAAAAAATCTTTGTTTTTATGTAAATATTTGGGATTTAGTGCTTCCGTTAACCGTAAAATTTGATATTTGTAGTGACAAAATGGTGACAAGAAGTCACTTGGAAATCAGGGTGTTTTTTAGCTCATGAAAGAGATGACATTTCGAAGGATTCTGGCGTTTTGCAGCTCAACGTGAAGCTACGAGCTTCTTAAAACGGGGGTGGTCGCGTAAGGGATCCCAGGCCGGGTCGAGTCGAAGTAAAGGAATCGATAATGGTCCGGGTATGGACAATAAATACTCAAGCTGGTCGATGGCTGCATCAAATTCGCCGACCATCACGTAGATTTGGGCCAGGTCCCCGACTCTAAGTTGCCCCACCCAGGCATCCTTGGTTACAGGCGACAGCTCCACGCCCAACTTTCCCTCCCTGATGGCATCTTCCTTACGACCGAGGCCCGCATAGGTGATGCCAAGCGACCTGTGGTATCTATCATCCTCCGGCCGTTGCTGTTTCTTTGCTTCCAGAATGGTTCGAGCCTCGTCGTAATACTTCTTCGCCAGCTCCTTTTTATTCATATACCCATAAATTGGCGCGTATCGTAGAGCATTGGGGATAAAGTGATCTATAGTATCAATATCTTCTGATTTTAAGGAGAGACGGTCCAAGGCCTCTTGGTAGTTCCCATCGTATACATCGAGGGTGACCAACGTATTGATAAAGGGATCTTCTGTTGACTTGATCCCCTCTTCCACAACTGCCCGCGCCTTCTCAGTGCTGCCTTCCCAGAGCAAGTATAGCCACGCCTTGGAGTCATATGGGGCGCTTAGATCGGGAGCCAGCAAGATCGCCTGCTGATAGTAACGCTCCGCCTCCGGGTACTTGCGCAGGGCCCTATAAGTACTCGCGACCTGCCAGGCTAACATGTTGGAGCGAGGGTCGAGATCGGAAGCCTTCTTGAGATTGGCCAATGCCTGCTCAAATTTTCCCTGCCGCCTTTGAACCCAACCGATACCTCGTAGGACCTCAGTGTTATTGGGCTGGCTTTTCCGGGCGATGGCGAACTGCTCTAAGGCACGGTCATAATCCAGGTGACCCCAATAGTGGTAAAAGCCCAGAG
>JBGVTO010000351.1:0-13253 GCA_041862635.1 Phycisphaerae bacterium
AACAATCTCCTTACCTGTGAGTCGGTAACCATCTGAAATCTCCTGATTTATGGAAATCCAGATAGCTTATTGTCTCCGACTAATATCCGGAACTTTTAACTGTCGCCGGAAGGTAAGAATAATTGTCGCTGATCAATACTCCTGAATTTATTTCAACAATATTAGAAAGACTACATTTGTGGCAAGACAAATCAGGTTTCACAAAGGAAATTGTTGACATTGTTGAGGAAATGAAAAACTTATCGATGTCCTCGAGAGATTACAGTGTCAGAATCCTCACGATGAAAAAAGCTAAAGGACTTGAGGCAGACTATGTCTTTATTGTCGGAGTTCAAAATAACATTCTACCACTTAAAGATGCCAGTGAAGACGCAAAAAAAGAAGAGAGCAGATTGTTCTATGTTTCAATGACAAGAGCAAAAAAAGAGTTATATATTTTACATTCTAAAGTACGCGATAAAAAGATTACCAAAACCAAAGTTTCAACCGCTGGAAGGTCTGAGTTCATTTATGCTATTCCAAAAGATTACATAGAAGAATTAAGTGATAGCTGATCTACTTGTTCCTATTTATTGAGTACTCAGAATTTATCTATCAGTAGAGTATTACCTTCAAGGCCACTACCTTCTTCTCTTAGTTCTTGTTATCTCCTAAGCTACCTGTAAGAAGTTTTTAGACAATGAGTGTGGTTTTGGTACTCTGTCTTTTGCATGGCTACTCCTTTTTGAATAAATGGTTAATTTTTCTGCCTGATATTACCTTATATCAAGCTGGAGTAGCCATCGCTTTTTTTCAACCTTCAACTATGGATGGGACAAGCTCTTGTTATGTTGATTATTAGAAACATTTATGTATGTCTATTACTATCAACTCAACAGCAAAAATGGGATCCAAAATCCTGCAGTCCGCCACGTAACTCCTGTGTTGGGCAGCTTGGTATCTGGTATTATCTGTTGGTCGAAAAATGCCTTGCCATTTTGAGGCACTGTCCTACTGACTGTCCTATTTTTGGAGTCACGAATCGTGTAGGAATCGTGTGCGAATAGTAACCTATCGTAGACATAATTTCTTGCAGAAAAAAGGCTTGCGGTCAAAACCATTGTTTCTTAACATTAAAGAGGAGGGGCGGGTTCGAATCCCGCCCTCTCCGTTGGTTAATTTGTCGCTAAAAGCACGAAGTCATAGAGACAAGCTTATGTCGTAAGCTTCTCTCAGGATTCGAATCCTAAAGGGGTCTGGGGCAGAAAGGAGTTGTAGTATGATATGCAGACTTAGAACAAGCAGATTACCAATGGTAGTTCTTGTGTTCACAGCGTTAATTATTGCCGGCTGTGGCACTGAGTCAGCGAAAACAAAGGATGACGGTTTTGCCTCTGCCGGACATACGAACCGAATACGCCTTGAGCATGTTGCAATCAATGTCGAGGACCCTGCGGCTATGGCCAAGTGGTATTGTGAGAATTTGGGGATGAAGATTATCAGGAAAGGCCCATCTCCGGCCAATATGCGTTTTATCTCCGATGCCGGCGGCAACATGATGCTCGAGCTTTACAATAATCCGCCCGATGCGGTACCGGATTATCCATCGATGGACCCGCTGTCCCTCCACATCGCCTTTATGGTTGACGACGTCAAGTCAATTACCAAGAAGTTAATTGCCGCCGGTGCGACGATTGCAGTGGACCTGAATGTTACACCGGCAGGCGATGAATTAATTATATTGAGAGACCCCTGGGGTGTCCCGATACAGTTTCTTAAGCGGGCCGAGCCGATGCTGCCGCACAAATAGATTTTACCGAATACAAAGGATTGTTATTGATGGCGGAAACACAAGCCGGCGAAAAAAGAATCATCCGCACAGGGCCTTATCCGGAGCTTACACTGACCGCAGTACTTGTAGGCTATGGACTGGGAATTCTCATTGCTTTGAGCATAGGCTACGCCAGTTTGATACTCGGTTTTTCTATTGAAGGCTCGGAGCTGGCTGCTATATTGGGATTCGGGATTCTGCGAGGCATCCTTGGCCGAAGCAGTATCGTCGAGAACAACATCAACCAGACCATCGCCAGCTCGGTCAACGGGGCATCAGCCGGCATGATGTTCACTGTCCCTGCTTTATTTATCCTCGGCCAAACCAACTTTAATGCTGTTCTTATGGTCTTTGCGTGCATAGCCGGCGGGATTTTGGGCATCGCCTTTATTATCCCGCTCCGCAAACATATGATTGACTTTGAACGGCTAACCTACCCCGGAGGTGTAGCTGTTGCCACAATCCTGAAATCCCCCGGTGCCGGTGTCCACAAAGCCCTGCTGCTGCTTTCGGGTTTGGCTCTAAGCGGTATCATATATTTCTTTAGCCAGTATATGAGCCAAATAAAGGGACTGAGCGGATTCGAGTATTGGAACCTGGGCAAGCTGATTGGAATGCCGGAGTATATGAACGGCATATGGTACATCTCTCTGATGACTGTCGGTGTCGGCTTTATATCCGGCAGGGGAGGTTTTTACTTCGTAATCGGAGGTTTCGTTTGCTATTGGATTTTAGCCCCGATTCTGGCGGCGCGCAACCTGCTGCCGGCACCGGAAACGCTTACGACCCTTGGGCAGACAATGCCTGATTATATGAGATTGAGCTTATTCAGGCCGGTCGGCATTGGTATGCTCATCGGCGGGGCCCTGGCCGGCATTGTTCTGGCGCTGCCGCTTATAGTCAGTGCTGTTCGCAGCATGCACAATGCAGCCAAAATGAAAACCGCCTTGTCACAAGATGAGATGCCGATTCATCTGCTCTATATCGGTATCGCCGGCGCGACGATTCTGCTTTTCGTCATTTCCATTTCCTCTGTAAAAGAGATGGGCATCTTTCGAGGAGGGTTGATGGCCTTGTTGGGCACCGCATGGATATGGGTCGCAGGCGTGATTCTTTCCGAATGCATCGGCCGAACAAACTGGTCGCCGTTGAGCGGAATGACCCTTATTGCAGTAACTATCCTGATTGTCATAAGCAAAGGCCTCGGCGATACCGCAGCGATGGTCTCATCAATCATGGTCGGAGCGGCTGCGTGCGTCGCAATGGCCCAGGCCACCGACCTTATGCTGGACTTAAAGACCGGCTATCTTGTAGGCGCCTCGCCCCGAAAACAACAGACCGGCCAGTTTCTGGCCACCTGGCTGGGGCCAATCCTGATAATGGCACTGATATTCGTTCTTCACCAGGCCTATGGACTGGGCAGCAAACGTCTGCCTGCACCTCAGGGCCAGGCCCTGGCGAGCACGATTCAGGGTATCTTAGGTGGAGATGTCCCTTTGCATAAGTATATAGCCGGTGCCGGTCTCGGCGCCCTGCTCAGTACCAGCGGTATTGGCGGGTTGGGCATTCTCGTCGGCCTCGGATTCTATCTGCCGTTTGATATCGTCCTTACCTACAGCATCGGAACACTGCTGCGGATTTTCGTGGACTGGAAAAAAGGGCCGCGATTCAGCAAAGAGGTTGGAATTCCCGTGGCCGCCGGCCTTATCGTGGGAGAAGCATTAGTCGGAGTCGGTTTTGCTTTATATTTTGTTATCGCCGGCTCAATAGGCAAATAGGAACTATTGAAGATGAAAAAAATTGGATATTTGATGATAACTTTCGGTTTCTTAGCAGGCTCGCTGGCGGCAGTTGTGGATAAAATAAGCGTTCAATGGACCTATTTTGTTGCCGGCCTGCTTGTCGGTGCTGTGGGTATTGTGCTTGTCCACCTTGGCGAACGGCAGGAAAGCCGAGCCCAAGGCAAGATGGCTTCAAACATCCAGTCTGTTGAGACAAGTCTGAGCAGCATCGTCGAAAATATGAACCGGCTCAATACAGAAAAGCTCTCCATCAACACCTATGATGTCCGTCACCGTATCGACGAATTATTTATCGAGGACCTGAATACATTTGTCGAGACCCGCCAGAGCATTGCACATACTTATGGCCTGGCCGCCTATGCCGACGTGATGAGCAGTTTTGCCGCCGGTGAACGGTATCTGAACCGTGTATGGTCGGCCTCGGCCGATGGATATATCGATGAGGTCAATGATTATCTGGACAAGGCCCAGGAACAATTTGCTGAAAGTCTTGAGAAAATTCGTCAGTTGGAGGCAAATGCCGAGAGCCCTTCAATTGCATTCAACGACATTACCGAACAAGTATAGTCACGTCAAATGTGGATGTTCCAATATATTGACGTTCTAAACAAGCACTCATTGATTTAGGCATTGGCTTGTCGATGAAACTCGTCCGATTAGAGGCTCCCTTTGTTATGATTTACGATTTTCTCGGACTGGATTCAGCCATGGCAACCAAAGGATCACGAACTGCGTACAATTCCATTACCTGAGCAGACCGTGAACCTGCTGGCAGCCTGACAGTCCATTGCTCCTGAGAATTGCCCCTATATTTTCATGGAGCACGGGCGATGGGATTATTATCGACAACGGTTGTGCCAGAGAAAGTGGAGAACGGGACAAAGTCTGGTGAACAACGTGCTACGGAGATTCAAGACCCTTTGCCGGAGAGCAAAGGTTGGACCTTATACCGTCCATGACCTGAGACGGTCCTGCATTACGAACTGGGCGAAAAAGCTGCCGATTCATGTGGTGCAGAAATTGGCTGGCCACAGTGATATCCGAACCACGCAGAAATACTATCTCAGTGTGCAAGACGAAGACATCCGGAAGGCCCAAAACGTGCAGGCAGAACTACTTGGAAAAATCCTGGAAAATGACCTGACTGACCCAAAACTGACCCACTCAGGCCAAAAACGTGCTTTTCCGGGCAGAAAGACATTTCAGCATGACCGTTAAGATGTTTCTTGAAAAGAACTTACAAAAACGCGCCCGGCAGGACTCGAACCTGCAACCTTCGGATTCGAAGTCCGCGACTCTATCCAATTGAGCTACGGGCGCAAAAATCCGTAAGTTCTTGAAATATAACAACTTTTCACACTGTCTGTCAACTCTTTCGAGGAGCGATTTGGTAAATATCACTAAAAAGTGTCATTTTGGTGTCAGTCTGGCATGTTTCGTGCGCGTGCACCGGCCCTTGTATGCCGGCAGGGCTGGTCCAAGAAATTTCAAAAATGGACTTAGTTGAACAGTCTCACTTTTTCTCTTGCATCCCGTTGTCCTAATGCGTAGACTTAACATTTTCGGCTTGATGGCAAACAACTAAAACCATAACAAAGGAGAAAAAATCATGAGGACCAACATCGTTCAACGACGTCAGTTCCTGAAATCCACCGCAGCCGCCGGAATCGGATTGATCATCTTACCCAGCGGCACACTCTCCGGCGCCAACGCGCCGAGCAACAAGTTCAATGTCGCCCTTATCGGTACATGGGGCCGGGCCCTCGCGCATTTCGACGCGATCTCGAGCGAGAACATCGTAGCTCTGTGCGACGTCGATGAGAACCACATCGCCAGCGCCGCCAAGAAGTTCCCCAGGGCCAAGCACTACGTTGACTGGCGCAAGTGCCTCGAACAGAAGGACCTGGATGCCGTGATCTGTTGCACCACGGATCACACGCACGCTTTCGTCGCCAACTGGGCGATGAATCGCGGTCTGCACTGCTACTGCGAAAAGCCCCTGGGCAACACCGTTGAAGAAGCACGCATCGTCCGCGCAAACTACCTCAAGAACAAACATAAGCTGGCAACACAGGTCGGCACACAGCGTCACGCAAAACCAAACTTCGAGCGTGTGCGCGAGCTGATCAAAGACGGAGCGATTGGCGAGTTGACAGATGCCTATGCATGGGGCAATCGCCAGATTCGCAGGTCCGGCTACCCGCCCGCCAAAGGCAAGCCGCCAAAAACCCTCCACTACGACCTGTGGATTGGGCCGTCGCCGTTCCATCCCTACAATCCGGAGTACTTCTCCGGCGGCCCCGGCGCGAATTGCCTCTCGTGGAATATGTACTGGGATTTCGGCACCGGCCAAGTCGGCGATATGGGCAGTCATACGATCGACCTGGTGTGGAATGCGATTGACGCGGGTCTTCCAACGACGGCAGAAGGCCAGGGCGAGAAGTTCAATCCTGAAGTCTCACCCGTCGAATTGCACACCTCTTTCGATATCCCCGCGAACGATTGGCGCGGGCCTATTCGCGTCCACTGGTACCAGGGCGGCATGATGCCGAGATCGCCGAAGAAATACGTCGATCTTAACAGGATCGGACACGGTGCTATGTTCAAGGGCACCAAGGGTTATGTTATCTGTGATTACGATTCGCGGATTCTGCTGCCGTTCGGCGACGACGCCGACCTGACGTATCACAAGCGGCGGACAAAGGATGAGGTGATTCCGCCGCTGGGTCACTTCCAGAGGGAATGGGTCGATGCATGCAAGGGCGACCTGAAGACGCACTGTGATTTCGACTACGGTGGCACGGCGAACGAGATGATGCTGCTGGGTCTTGTTGCCTACCGTGTTGGCAAGAAGCTCGATTACGACGGCGCCAGCGGTCGTGTCACCAACAGTGCTGAGGGCAACGATCTTCTGCGCCGCCAGTACCGCCCCGGCTGGACCCTCAACGGGTAAGGCGACGACAGGATGAAGTCCGGAGCAGGATAAGCTATCCGGGATTCTCCTGTGTGAAGTACTTTTTTCAGCCGGATAGCCGGGGGTGTTCTTCCCTTGTCCTTTGCAAAAATTACGTCCGTCTTGGTGTTAAGGTGCGCCTCAGCGAAATGTAAATAAAGTGGCGATGCTTTGGCGTGAATTACTGCCAGAAAACCAGGCAAACGACGGGTGTTTTGAAAGTCACCAAGGTAAAAAAAGCAATGAGTGTTCTTGTGCAAGATCATATTGAATGACAGCCTGGAATGTGTTATAAAACGCATTCAAAGCTGGGTATTTCTGTGTTGCTCAGCATATTCAAAATACCGGTGAATGGTTATGGAAATCGATGTCTGAAAAGCTAAAAGATCTTAACAAGAATCTGTTGGACATCTCAACATGGTTGAAACTCGATAGAATTCCCTGGGTTATTGCCGGCCCTTGTAGCGCCGAGACCGAGCAACAGGTGATCTTAACTGCCAGAGAGCTGGCAAAGTCTCCCAATGTGAAGGTCTTTCGTGCCGGCCTCTGGAAGCCTCGCACACGCCCGGACAGCTTCGACGGTGTTGGCAAAATTGGTCTGGCGTGGCTCAAAAATGTTAAGGCCGAAACATCACTCCTGACTACAACTGAAGTGGCAAACGCAAAGCATATTGAGCTTTGCCTTGAGAATAACGTTGACATCCTCTGGGTCGGGGCAAGAACGACTGTAAATCCCTTCATCGTGCAGGAAATAGCCGATGCCCTGAAAGGAGTTGATATACCCATCTTAGTAAAGAATCCAATCAATGCCGAGCTTGGCCTCTGGCTGGGAGCGATCGAGAGACTCTATCACGCCGGCATAAAAAAACTCGCTGCGATACATAGAGGTTTTTCAACCTACATCGAAATGGATTATCGCAACCGTCCCAACTGGCAGATACCGATTGAGCTCAAAAGGTTGCTCCCAAACTTGCCCTTGATATGCGACCCGAGCCACATAGCCGGCAATCGAGATTTAATAGAACCGGTCTCTCAAATGGCCCTGGATTTCGGAATCAAGGGCCTCATGATAGAGACCCACATTAATCCTGACCAGGCACTAAGTGACTCAAAACAGCAGATTACACCTCAGGTATTAATTGAGCTGCTCGATAGACTCAGGGCTCGAGACACGGCATTTGCAGATAAACAACTAAAAAGAAGAATAGCACGCCTGCGTGCGGCGATCACCCAGGTGGATTCGAGAATCATACAGGACCTCGCAGAGAGAATGAATTGGGTCGAGGAAATCGGCAAACTGAAACAACAGCACCACATCTCTGTTTTGCAGCTCAACCGATGGGAGACCCTTCTTGAGGACCACATAGCCAAAGCACAACAGACCGGCCTGGATGGTGAATTCATAAAAGCCGTGTTCGAACTAATCCACGCCCAGGCAGTAAAAAAACAGTTATAGAAGTCTTTAGTCCAAGTTATTTTTCATATGCTGGAATCTCACTATGTATCCTCGATTCCCCTTGAAAGCGACAAGCGATTTGCATTCTCAACTGTTCTATTGGGCGCAGTTCGTAACGTTTCCGAAATTGGATCACTGCAGTCAGACCCTCTCTCCAGTATGGCAGTAGCGTCTTCGAGAGCAACGTGTCCCACCGAAAAACTTCGTCTTCTTTGTCACTGCAGGACTTACGTGAACTTGCTGCATGCGACTAATTGTATTATCTTGGCGGCATGAATACTATAAAGAACCTTCTGATAAACCTCTGTAACCTTCTTGTCTTGATTGTGCTCGCGGGCTGTTCAAGGTTGTCGCTTAAATGAGGTTTACCGGGAAAGAGAACGCAACTTAGATGCAACCGGTTTGTCGAATTGCCCAAAATTAAGTGATAATACAAGTATTAAAACGGTTGAGTAAAGCGTTTCCTAAGTCAGAAAGAAACAAACTATTTATTCGCAATTTTTCACTTGAAAGAGCAAGAATTTGATTGTATTTTATGAGGGTACAACAGCGGCTGGGATTCCTCTGAACAACGAGAAGTTCGGGATGTTATGCGGAAACCAAAAAGACTCCTAATAAGAAGGAGAACCGTCCTAAGTCGTTTTCAAGAGATTACTTATGGACTTTGGGCAAAGGGGTGTTATACTAACACTCAAAGAGGTAAGGAGTCTTATACGGAAACCATATATAAATAGTTGGGCATTAAGTGAAGGAGAAAGATAAATGAGACTTGTCCTGGTATGGGTGGTTCTGTCGCTTGCTATTTCCTGGGCCTCCGGCGCTATTGGCCAACCGCAGCGGGATGCCGGCGAACAAGCAAAAGGCGAAGAGGTTATTGGATTCGAGGTGTTCGCAGGTTTCAAGAGGATAGAGAAGGTCAACCCGATTATTGCCCTCGAGCCGCCGCTGTGGGCGGCGGCGACCCACGCTATTGTCGTCGGCGAGACGGTACACTACATCTGGTGCAAACGCGAGCTCGACGCACGCTGGCTGATGATGCACGCTACGGCTCCGGTGAGCAACCTCACCGACATTACGCAGGACGCCCGCAACCCCATCGTCGTACCCTCGGAGACAGGTTTCGACAATGAGGCCGTCGAGTATCCCTTCCCTTTCCTGAATCCCGCCGATGAAAAATTCTACATGTACTACCGGGGCAAGGGAAAGGCGACGCCCGAGCAGACCGGCCTGCTTGTCAGCGACGGTGACCTAGGGAAGTGGAAACGCGTGCTGCCGACCCCTGTGATTTGTGCGGATACCGAGCATGAGCGAGACGGCTCGACGCACCCTTCCGTCGCTGTGGTGGGCGAGGTGATTCATATAATTTACACGGGCAAGGCGACGCGGTCGTATCAGGACGGACTGACCATGTGTCATGCAACGGCGCCGACCAGCGACCCGGCATCGGTCACAAAGAATCCGGCCAATCCCGTCTTCAAAGGCAGCGGGCAAGCATGGGACAGCCGGGCCATTCGTGAGGCGGAATTGTTCAAGGGGCCGCGGTACTTCCATATCCTGTACGGCGGCTACGACGGCAAGGTCTGGCGGATCGGGCACGTCCGCACCCGCGACTTCCGCACGTTTGAACCGAACCCCCACAATCCCGTATTCACGCCGTCGGCCAGCCGCGACGCGTGGGACTGCGACGGCGTGCTGACGCCCCAAGTCATCGAGATCGGCGAGACCTACTACATGGTCTATGCAGGCAAGAAAGGCAAGGAATGGCAGACTGGCTTGGCCAAAATTCGGAAGCCATAGAGCCTTTGCCGGTTGCGGCTGAAGAAGTTGAAGTTGCTCAAGAGCTGCCGCAGATACTTGCCAATGTCAATACGATTGCTATTGGTCTTGGTAACAGGAATCCCGATGTTTCGGGACAGGCTGTCGGTTCAGGTACGATGTACTTTGACGACATTCGGCTGTATCCACCGCCGCCAGAACCTGCACCATAAGCCGAGATTCGGCTGGCGATTAAGAATACTTGGTTGATATTGTGGATTTGCATCACTTGTACCTGCGGTTACACAAGTGTAGGCAATTTGGGGCCTGAGCTGATTCATTCGGTATAGGCCTCGTTTGTTTTGTGGCAATATAGAAATTCAGGGCACCAAGGCTCCAACCTGCGACATTTTAACTGTCGAGCAGACGTAATATGTTCCTCCTATTTAGGTATGCTTAGTATTCCTGGTTTCTCTTCTCTTTCGATTAAAGAGTGTCACAATATTCTGCCATGTAAGATAACTTCGATGTCCCTGACACCTATGAAGATTTCCCTCATCCAGCTCTTCAATAAAACTTACTAAACGGACGGCAGCTTGTACAACTGGTGAATACCATTGACAAGCTCGGAGATGATATCGTCAAGGAAGTTCTGGACTGTGGCTTTATGGTCCGCTTATCGTTCAGCGTTTCCAATTGACTGTATAGTCCGCCTTCACGCCGGCGATCGCCTCGCCCCTGCCGATAAGCTGGATGCTGGGGCGCGGTGGCGGCGCCATCCCGTCACCGAGGAAGAAACCCGGATGCGGCGGCTTGTTATAGACCACGTTTTGCCAGGCAATCGCCAGCCGGTATTGCGGGTCATGCATCAGCGTATAGATGCGGTGCTCAGTCGGGGTCGTAGTAGTGTAGAGTCGCAGGGCCTTACCGTCGGGGGCGGTCATCAGCAGCTCCTCTCGCCAGTCGCCGATGAAGTCACCCATAATGTTGGGACCGCGTCCGCCACCCCGAGCTCCGGTTGCGAAGAGCCTTTGTTCGACACCTTCTTCCCAATTCCATTTGTTGACGGTGGAACGGGAGAGCAGCTCGCGCAGCAGATCGCCGTCCCACCAGATTACAAAACCGCTTGAGCGCGGATTGGGACCTATCTCGTTACCGCGTGAGTCGCGCAGACCTCCCGGCCCACCCCACGCCTCGTAGCCTCGGTGGCGAGGATCGATGTCGGCCGCCATGCCCCCGCCGACATCGACGCCGGGACTGTGCTTCCAAAGCAATTCGCCTGTGCGCGCGTCACGCATCGCCGCACCGGGGGTCTTGAACCGGACGGTTTCATCCTCGTTTTCGTGGATTGTGAAGACCTCCAGGCCGGGACGGTCGGGGTAAATGTCGCTGATGTGCATCGAGTCACCGTGTCGCAGCCCGCTGGAGTAAAGCCCCTGGCCGTTGTCATCGACAACCATCGCGTGGTAAACGATCTCGTCCTTTCCGTCCTCATCCACGTCAGCTACCGACAGCGAGTGGCCACCCATACCAGAGTAGGGCGAGGCATCCGCGAAAGGGGGGTAGCTGATACCCGAGTCGAAGACCCAGCGGCTGGTCAGCTTGCCGTCGCGCCAGTCCCAGGCGGCCAGGACAATGCGGCCGTAGACACCGCGGCACATCACCACGCTCGGGCGCTCACCGTCCAGGTAGGCAACACAGGCCAGGAATCGGTCGCAGCGGTTGCCGTAGCTATCGTTGCCGCCGTTTCCGCCGATACCGCCCCAGCCGTTGATGGGATAGCGGTTAGGTATATAATCGACCGTTTTTAACGCCTTGCCGGTCTGGCCGTCGAAGATTGTGAAATACTCCGGGCCATCGAGGATACGGCCATGAGTCCGGTCACCTTCCTTGTAGGTACGCCAATCCTTGTCCTTATCGCCGATGACCTTCCCCGTCCCGTCTGTTGTGCCGTCGGCGGTCTTGCAAGCCATCTCGGCCTTGCCGTCGCCGTCCAGGTCATAGACCATAAACTGCGTGTAGTGCTCGCCGTCGCGGATGTTGATTCCCAGGTTGATGCGCCAGATGTGCGTGCCGTCCAGCTCGTAGGCGTCAAAGATGGGCGTCCCGGTGATACCGGCAAAAGCGTTGTCCCGGCCGTGCGATATCTGGTGCAGGACGATCTCGTATTCGCCATCCGCGTCCAAATCGGCGATCGAAGCGTCGCCGGGCCGGTATTCGGAGATCCGCTGGATCGGGATTTCGAGGTAATTTTTATCCCAGGCGCTCGCCGGCTTGGAGGGTGCCAGTTCCTTGCCGTTCAACACTGGCCGGACAAAGTACTTAAGCGGCTGACTGCTGTCGGCGCCGCGATCAACGCAGTTTGTGGCACCCGCGATCGGCGTTTCATTGACCTTGACCGGCGCGCCATTGCCGGCGACGCGGTAGAGATTGAAGGCGATTGTCTCGGGATCAGTCCCGAACAGCCGCCAGCCGACATAAACACCGCCGTCAGGCTGCTTGACAGCCACAATCGCACGAGTGAGGTTTTCCATCTGACGTTGCGCTGGAGCAGCAGCGGCCGCAGCCAGCAGGAGGCCAAGGGCGATACGGATTGAACAGTGACTCATGATAACGGCTCCTATGAACAAGCTGCGCCGTAGGGCATTCTTTCTGCTTTCACTTCGTTTCCAGCCCGTACAATTCAGATATTCTCACTGGGCACCACGAAGATAAGTTTCTATCGTTATTGGCTCGCGGCAACCGCCGCTTGTGCCATTCACCAACCGACTTGAAGGAACTAAAACATCATCTCCCGTACAAATTTAAGGAAGCTCGCCTGTAACACGGCCCAGCTCGTCGGATCGCGCGACTTCTTTACCATCGGCAAAAACGTGAAGGCCTTTTCCCTTCCTGTATTTTTCTCCACTTCGGTCCCACAAGATAGTGAGTGTTCGCCCATGATAACGCACATTGTCAAGACAGAACCAGTCCCACGTATCCGCTGGTATCAAAGGATCAACTATCACCGCATCATATTCCTGAGGTATAAGTCCCACAAGTCCGTTGATTACCAGATCACAAAATGTCGAGTGATTGTAATATCGGCTCCGGTCTGAATCCGGCTTCAGCCACTTGCCGTTTATCTCATCAAGATACTCCCCGATATATGGCTTGCCTTTATACCGGTGAGACCGGGCGTATGTCAGAAGAGCGTCAAAGTAGTCCGCCTTGCTCACGTACTTCTGCTCATAGTTGCGAATCACATTTGCCAATCCCACGAGCGTCTGGCTCGTTGCATAGGGCCAAACCGCCCCATCCCACTCTCACGTTCCTACACCATGACTTCTGAACTCAGGATGTCTCCGTTCAGCAGTCGTGATCCCCATCAGTGCCTTGAATCCTTCCTCGTCCGTAAACTGTTGCCACGCCTGCTCATACCCCGGCTCCGGCAGATCAAAATACCACGGGATAAAGCCAATCTCCTCCCTAACGCCT
>JBGVTO010000352.1:0-14452 GCA_041862635.1 Phycisphaerae bacterium
CAAGCGAATTATCGTAATCGTCACAGTTCTTACTATCGGTCTTTTCTTTGTAACTTCAGCCGTCCAATCTAATGAAAGTAGAAGTGTTCTGCAGGCCGGTACCGCAAAGGTTGATATAACACCGAAAAAACCTGTTAAAATGGCTGGCTATGCCGCCCGTAAAGGCTTATCTAAGGACGTTCACGACCCTTTATCCGCCCGAATTGTTGTATTTGAAGGGACCCCGCTTCGCGGGAACCAAAATAATGATAAAAGGCTCGTGCTGGTGTCAAGCGATTTGATAGGCTTTTATGGTGGAACGGCTGAGTATATGCGGAAAGCTATTTTAGAAGAGTTCCAGCTTGAGCCATCTGAACTTTTTCTCAGCTCTATACATACACACGCCGGGCCAAGCTTGACTATAGATAAGGAAAAAGGATATCCGAATAATCTCGAATATACAGAACACTTAAAAGTCAAGCTGATAGAAGTAATTCGCAAAGCATTGAGCAATATGGGGCCGGTAAATATCGGTGCAGGTATCGGATATTCACCAGTCGGTGCGAATCGACGTGAGCTGACATCCGATAGCTCAGGGAATAGTTCCATAAGACTCGGACGCAATCCCTACGGGCCTACCGACAAAGAGGTTTTAGTAGCGAAAATAACAAAATCCAACGGCAAGACGATGGCCGCATTATTTGATTATGCGACCCACGCTACCTGCTTAGGAGGTAAGAATTATACTATCAGTGGTGATGTCCTCGGATTAGCCGAACAGTTTGTTGAGAAGATTCTTGGTGACGACGTAATTACTGCCGGGTTTGCAGGTGCATCCGGCAATATCGACCCGTGGTTTAGAGTGCTTCCTGCATTCAACACTGAGCCAGGCTGGATTCCCGAGCCGTTGCTCTTAGGGACACTGTTGGGTGAGGAGGTGGTGCATACTTTTCGTAATATTGAAAAAGTCTCCGGGGTTGGCGAAATTGCCACCGCTTTTATAACGCTTGAACTTCGAGGCAAACCACGAAGCGAAGATAAAATTAAGAAGGGCCACCCCCCTACCGAGCTGAATATAACTGCCGCACGAGTAGGTGATATCGCCTTTGTAGGTATTGGCTGTGAAGTGCTGACGGAAATAGGTATGGCAATTAAAGCTGCTTCACCATATAAGCATACTTTTGTAATTTCGCACTGCAACGGTGCAGCCAGCTATCTTCCACCGGAGCATTTGTACATAGAAGGAGGATACGAGATCAGAAGCAGTCCCTTCGCACCTCAAGCAGCTGATATAGTCGTGAAACAGGCCGTTAAAATGCTTCATGAACTATAGACCTTCCAGTAGCTAAATGGCCTAATCACCGCAAGACTGAATGAATAGCCCGAAGGCGGGCGAACCATCGCAATCAAGCCCTGGGCTCAACTCGACAAGTCCGGCACAATGTACGGCTCGCGGTAAAAACCACGAACCAAACGGTTGGCCTGTTCATTGTTCTTGAAGCACTCGTTTTCCCGGTCGATCTCCAGCCAAGGCCCGAGCGTCACCGTCTTGGCGTCAACGTCGATTTCGTGGGCTGCAAAGTGCTCCAGCAGCCGGTGAAACATATCATTGAAGACCGGGATATGCCGAACCTGGCTATGCATCTCTTCTTTTGAGACTTTCTTGCCGAGACGATACGAGATGTTGCCGGTATGGCAAACAGCGGTGGAGAGGTGGCCTTCGAGTACCTCGGCGTTGAGATCTTCCCGTCGGCCGCTGCGGACCGCCTCGACGAAATTGACAAAATGATTGCCGCCGCCGCTGAATGACTTGACCTGCTTGCCCTCGTTGTCCCACGCGATGCCGCGATAGAGACTCACCGATCCGCCTTCGCAATCGACAATCACGCCCACCCTCTCGCCACGAAACATAGGCATTTCGGTTGAGTCCTTAGCCTTATATAGATTGTGCACCTCATAAAGCAATGGGGCTGTCGGAAAGTCGTAGTAGATGATCTGCGTGTTGGGGACATTGCAGGCGTCGTTGAACAGAAACCGGCCACCGATGCTCATTACCCGGCGTGGAAGCATCTTCTCACCCAGACACCAGCGGGCCACGTCCACCTCGTGGACGCCCTGGTTGCACGACTCGCCATCGCCGGTGTTCCAGTCGAAGCTGCAGTCATATTGGAGCCGGTCTCGATAGATGGGTACTTTCCTGGCGGGGCCACACCAGAGGTCGTAGTCGACGGTGTCAGGGATTGGGAGCGGAGTCTCTCGTTTGCCGCATGAAGAACGCGGCTTGTTGGCAAAAGCGGTGATGTACTTGATCTTACCGAGGTTTCCTTCCCGGATCCATTGGATTGCCTGAGCGATGGAACTCTGCGAGCGGCGCTGGGTGCCGCACTGGACGATGCGGTTATACTTTCTCGCCGCATTAACCATCTGCCGGCCTTCCCAGATGTAATGAGACAGCGGCTTCTCAACATAGACGTGCTTGCCGGTCTGACATGCCCAGATTGTGCTCAGCCCATGCCAGTAGTTCTGAGTCGCGTTACCGATTATGTCGATGTCCCTGCGGTCGAACATCCTGCGCATATCAACGTATTGCTCGACCTTGTCGTTGTATTTCGACTCGATCATCTTAGCCGCGGCACCCATACGTTCTCGATCCGGGTCGCTAACAGCCAAAACGGTCACACCTTCCTGGCTCTCGAAGGATGGAATATGGGCCCCTGTGCCCCGGCCGCCAAGACCGACCACACCCACATTGATACGGTCATTCGCACCTTGTACGCGCGAAAACGGTAGTGTAACTGCAAGACCTCCAGCAATCGAACTTTTTACAAAATCCCGACGCGTAAAGCCTTTCATAATCTATTCCTCCTTTAAGTTCTTGCTTTTTAAGACACCTCTCGTTATATCTAAATAAACGCCATACACTCGGTATATAGCAAGGTAGTTGCTCATCTTCTCTGCTGCTTTTTTTCTAATGAATCCAGTAACAAGTGGTTGACGGCATGTACTTTTTCAGTCAGCTCGGCCAGCTCGTCCGCTGATTTTGCGGATTCGATAGAGCTTAGAATTTCGGCCAGCTCAGCGGCTCCATTAATTGTATCAAGACCGTTGTTCTCCATCGTTACCAATACATGCCTGACCCTGTTTGCTAACCGCCGGCGAAAGAAGTCAACGCGCCCTTTTTTTAATACACCCTCTTTCCAGGCCGGCTCAAACTCATGAAATGCAGTGCACGCCTTTTGTATATAAAGCAGGACCATACCCCTGGCCGGATCGCCTGAGGAAAGAATCCGCGCCCACTGAAACTCTTCATTACGCCAGTGTTCGTCTGCTACAGTTGTTTTGTATTCGAAGTTACTTTGAGAAGTCATAGTTTATGCGGGGACTTAATTCCATATTTTCCATCTCAAATAGTTAGCTGCGCCGAGAAACCTATCAACTTAACAAAAATATCAAATATGTTTGGCCAGTACAATGATTATTTCCTGTGTTCGGCACTCTATCACCCCACCTAAACCTCGCATAGAGAACGCTCCAGGTCACTTTTCAGTCCCAAATTAGTAAATCTTGCCCTTAATTTTCTCGCGATACCGGCCCGTTGGCAATCAGCATGGATATAATACTCCTGGAAATTCGGACCGGTATATAAGGTGGAAAGCCGTGGTATAATGAAATCTGTAATGGAAGCAATTATGACAAGGCTTCAACAAATAAAGTATAGAGCAGGCACAAACAGGAAAAAATTTGGTTTGTTCTGCAATATCTATTATCATAATATTTATCAATGTGTGGGCCATCCGGCGTAGCAGTAGTGAATTGTATAGGCGGGGCTTTTTATCCACCTGATAATGATAAGACCTTATACATCTTTAGAGATACAAGAAGTTTTTGCCCCAGGGGGATTTATTTCGCGATCCCTGGCTGGATTTGAGGTGCGTCCTCAACAAGTTGAAATGGCCGGTGCTGTTCAGAGAGCACTTATGGACGGTCGGCATTTGGCTGTTGAGGCTGGCACTGGTGTTGGCAAGAGCTTTGCATATCTTGTTCCGATTATCGAGTTTGTTTGCCGCACGGGCAGTAAGGCAGTGATTAGCACCTATACCATTACACTCCAGGAGCAGTTAATCAATAAAGACATACCGTTTATAGCTGATTGTATACCTAAAACGTTCGTATCTGCTCTGGCAAAGGGTAGAGGCAATTACCTTTGCAAACGCAGGCTTGAATTTGCTCTGCGACGACAAAGAAGCCTTTTCGATGATTTCGGTTCTGAGCTCGAGCTGATAAGCAATTGGGCTAGTGAAACCGAAGACGGTTCGCTGAGTGATATGCCATTTTTGCCAAAAAATCAAATCTGGGACAGAGTCAAAAGTGAACACGGCAATTGTCGCGGTCGAAAGTGCCCTCATTTTCGTGCCTGCTTTTATTGGCGCGCCAGACGGTGTTTAGAGAAGGCTGATATTGTTGTTGCTAACCATGCTCTTTTGTTTAGTGACCTCGTGCTCAGAGAAGAGGGAGTTTCGATTCTGCCTGATTACCGGTTTGTGGTAATTGATGAGGCACATAATATCGAGCATGTCGCCGAAGACCATTTCGGAATCAATATAAGTAATCATAGAATCAGATTTCTGCTGGACGGCCTTTACAATCCACGAACACATAAGGGGCTTTTGGCCAATATGAATGCTGAAAAAGCAATTGACAAGGCTAATAAAACAAGAAAAGAGTTTAGGAATTTCTTGAATCATGTTCGTCAATGGTACGAAGGCGTAAAAGAAGAGACCAAAGGCAGGTGCTATAAGAATTGTGTCAATGACACAATCTCAGGATACTTGAAGGACCTTGGATCGGAATTAACTAAGCTTGCAAAGCAATCAGAAGAAGTCGATGAAAAACTTGAGATTATGCGGTACATTGACCGTTGCAAAGCGTTGGTCCAGGATTTTGAGAACTTTCTGATGCAGAAGCAGGCGGATTATGTCTATTGGGTCGAGGTGAATGGTGGCGGAGCTGGAACTGTACGCTTAAGAAGCGCAGCAGTGAATGTCGGGCCGGATGTGAAAAGGTGTCTGTTCGATAAATATGAATCTGTGATACTGACAAGTGCAACTTTAAGCACCGGCATGGCGGGAGAAAAAAGTGGCTTTGATTTCTTTGTCAGCCGAATCGGTTTAGATGATTTTGATGCGGTTAAACTTGGCTCGCCCTTCGATTACGAGAAGCAGGTTACCATTTATATCGAGAAAGACCTGCCGAATCCGAATGAATCGGCTTTTCCTGGAGCTGCTGCTGAGGTGTTGAAAAAATATATACTCAAAACTGCCGGCAGAGCATTTGTGCTTTGTACCAGCTACGCAATGCTCGAAGAAATAGCCGGCAGGCTTTCTGACTGGCTGGCTGAAAATGATATCGGGTTGCTCCAGCAAGGATCAGATGTTGATAGGACTACCCTTTTGAATTGCTTTAAGGCTGAGGGCAACAGCGTGCTGTTTGGTACTGACAGTTTCTGGCAGGGAGTTGACGTGCCGGGCGAGACCCTTTCCAATGTAATTATTGTTCGGTTGCCGTTCGCAGTTCCTGACCAGCCGTTGCTCGCAGGCCGACTTGAGCAGATAAGAGAAATGGGGGGCAATCCTTTTTATAACTACCAGCTGCCCTCGGCGATTATCAAGTTCAAGCAGGGTTTTGGACGGCTGATTCGCAACAAGCTCGATACCGGCATCGTGGTTATTTTGGACAGCAGAATAGTCAGCAAATCTTATGGCGCGAAGTTTTTAGCTGCGATACCCAGATGTAAAACTCAAATTATTGCTGGAAGGTTCCAGAATCAATTATAAGAAGAGTTAAACCATGAACTATCGTGCGTTTTGGTTGTTTGGCAGGTGCTTTGGATTGTCGTTGCTGCTGGTTATGTCGGCGTACGGCAAGCAGAAAGCTACCCGTTCGGAGACTGCCGCCAAGCAGGTTCCCTGGGAACCCGTCGGTCTGTCCGGTGGAGGCGGTATGTTTTCACCCTCGATCTCTCCGGCGGACCGGAATCTGATGATGCTCAACTGCGATATGAGCGCGGCCTATATTTCCGAGGACGGCGGTCAAAACTGGCGTATGATCAACCATGCTCAGCTCAGAGCCGACACAAGATGCCGGCCGGGCTTCCATCCATCAAATCCCGACGTCATATACGCTTCATCACGCGGTCGCCTACGGGTCAGCCGTGACCGCGGAAGGACCTTTGCGCCTATCGGCAATCTCAAAGAGCCGCTCTATGGTGAAATTGCGATAAATCCATCCGACCCAAACGTCATGCTTGTGGGCACGCGCAACGGCCAATGCCGGTTGTCGCGTGACGCAGGTACTACATGGACTGCGTGCAATGGACCCGATGGCCAGGTGATAGGGTTCCATTTCGACCGTATTAGCAAAGGCCGCGTCATGTTCGCTGCCACGAATAAGGGTATCTGGCGCTCTGACGACGGGGTGCGGAGCTGGGCGGAAAAGACCGAAGGCCTGCCTTGGAAGGAGATACAGGGATTCGCCGGTGGTTCTAATCCGGCAGACAACGTCACTATGCTTTACTGTACTGTATGCAGCAAAGACCAGAACGGCACCTTCAAAGGAGGTATCTACCGTTCCCGTGATCGTGGCCAGACCTGGCAGTGGGCTATGGGCCGGGGAATCAACACAGATACAAAAAAGGCCGATCGATGGGCCTACGGTTCTATCGCGCAATATAAACAGCTTCTCACCACGGATACGAAACCGCTAACCGTGTACGCCATGAACACAAGCACCGGATTCCATCCCCCCCACCATGACACGGTATATCGCAGCGATGACGGGGGCGAGACCTGGTATGACACGTACTTCATGGACCCGCGTTTCGAGCGATACAACGTTGCTCCCAACTACGTCACTGCATCCACAGGACAGTCCTTCAAGGGAGGTGATGCACCTTTCGGAGTTGCCATATGCAACACCGACCCCAACCGGGCGATCCTGGTGAGGAGTCAATGCTATCTCACGCACGACGGCGGTAATACGTGGTTCAACGGCCACACATACCCTGCTCCCGGCCAAGAGCCCGGACCCGGCTGCGCATGGATATGCAATGGCCTGGTAGTCACCACTACGTGGCATTGCTACGTTGATCCCTTCGAAGCAAACCGGCATTACATCGCCTACACGGATATCGGCTTGGCGCGGTCCACCGACAGCGGCAAAACGTGGATATGGTGGGACAAGCACTCATGGGCCCCCTGGCGGAATACCTGCTACGAGATCGCATTTGACCCGGATATACCCGGTAAGATTTGGGGCGCATTCTCCGATGTGCACGACATCCCTAACGATAACATCATCTCCGAACGTCACGGCCACAACCGTCCCGGCGGGGTGTGCATTTCATACGACTTCGGCGCTTCATGGAAGCACGAGGCTCAGAGCATCCCGCCCAAACCGGTGACCTCCATCGTGCTCGATCCCAAGAGCCCAAAAAATGCGCGCACGCTGTACGCCGGAGTATTCATGGAAGGCGTGTATAAATCGACTGACGACGGCAAAACATGGACGCTGAAGAAAAACGGCTTGGGCCACCCACAGAACATGCGAGTCTATCGCATGATTCTGCACAAGGACGGCACTCTCTTTACGATGATATGCGCCAAGCGTCCGGCATACGGAAAACCGCTCATGAGTGAGGGTGTGGGGTTGTACCGGTCCAAGGATGGCGCGGAGACCTGGAGGAAGGTCAATGCCTCCCGGCTTTTTTTGTACCCCAAGGACTTTACTGTTCATCCCGAGGACAGCAATATTATCCTTGTGGGCACATGTGATTCGAGTCGGCAGGACAAGTCCGGCGGCTTGTACCGCTCTGAGGATGGCGGCAGGACCTGGCAGCGTATCGGGCGCGAAGGACGTCAGACCTTTGGTGGTTACTTTCATCCGAAATTTGACGGGTGGATCTACATGACTCTTACCGAGGGGGCGCCTGGTGCCGGCTTGTGGCTAACGCAGAACAACGGCCGGACCTGGGAGGCGTTCAATGATCTGCCGTTCTCGAACATTCAGCGCGTGGTATTCGACCCATCGGACCATGACCTGATGTATGTCACCACGTTCGGCGGCAGCGTCTGGCGAGGACCGGTCGTGCCGCACGAACAGTGAATATCCCCTGTCCCGTGCTGGAATTTTATCTTCGTTTGCCGGGCGGAAAAAGCAAAATGTCCTCCTTGTATACACATCACTATCCTTCGAGTGTACCTTGAACCCGATGCACGCGCACTGGTTCGCATATGCCGGCAGGAACGGTCTATTATTGCAAAGAAAACGCTCAGACCAATTTGGTGTTTTACTTGGCGCGGATTATCGAAACCGTACATAGAGCTACGAGCTGAAAACCTTCGAGAAACAATCCCAAAGCTTGAATTTTCAAGACAGACTTGCTATTCTATCGCAGATATGGCTTAACATCGTAGATAAGCTAGGGTCACATAAAAATATCAGCCTAACATGTAGAATGAAGCTCATGATAACTGCGGAGTAGTCTATGCGAAAACTAATTTCGACAATCATTGGTGTTCTGTTGATCTTGTCTTTAGTCAGTCAATCCTATTGCGCCGAAGTCATCCAGCTGAGTGAACACGTGTCATTGATTCCTGGACCGGTCAATGGTGTAAGCATAGAAAGAGACAATGCACACTTAGTCATCTATGGCGATCCGGGGGGCAAAATCAAAAAGGCTGAAATGGTCTTGTTTACCCACAGCCGGCGTGATGTCGTCTGGGCCGGGCGACAACTCGTTGAAAGCGGGGTAACGGCTGTCGTACCCGAGTCAGATGTGGAAAAGTTCAGCAACGTCGAGCGGTTCTGGAATGACTTTACAACCAGCCGGTTTCACGACTACGCCCAACAGGGGACTAAGATTTTGACTAAATCCTTGAAGATAGGCCGAACCGTCAAAGTCGGCGAAAACTTCTCCTGGAGAGGAATACCAATCGAGGTCATCGATACACCCGGGTATACTCGTCAGGCTCTCTCATACTTCATCGAGATCGACGGCCTTAAATATGCCTTCGTCGGTGACATAATCTACGGCAACGGAAAACTGTTCGACTTGTACTCTCTCCAGGATGCTGTGGCGGAAGCAAAGATCGGCGGCTACCACGGCTGGGCGGGCCGTATGGGTGACCTGATTAACAGCCTGAAAAAAGTCGCCGACCAAAGACCCGATATTCTCGTCCCGGTTCGCGGACCGGTTATACGCAAGCCCACCGAAGCTATCAATCTTTTGATACAACGGCTCCAGACAGTCTACGAAAACTACCTGTCCATTAGTGCAGGCCGATGGTATTTCAATGAGAACTATGACATCCTCGCACGGCGCGTCCTCGGCCCTAGTCCCAAGGTCAACTGGATGACCTGGGCCGAAGTGATTAAAGACAAGCCGCCCGAGTGGATTATACCAATCGGCAACTCACGTCTGATTATCTCCGAAGACCGCTCCGGATTCCTCATCGATTGTGGCAGCCGCCGGATACTCGACAGAGTTATCAAACTAAGAGAGGCCGGCAAACTAACCGGCCTAAAAGGCCTGTTCATCACACACTATCACGACGACCACACAAACGATGTCACCGCCTGTCTTGCTGAGTTCAACTGTCCCGTCTACGCAACCGGCCCCTCAGTCGATATCCTCAAACACCCTGAGAAATATCGCCTGCCCTGCTTGACGCCCAATCCTATCCCAAACATCAACATCATGCCCGAGGCCCACAAGATGCGATGGAAGGAATTCACATTCACATTCCACTACTTCCCCGGTCAGACAATCTACCACGACGCACTGCTCGTCGAGAAAGACAACGCCGAGAAAATCTTCTTCATAGGCGACTCCTTTACCCCTTCAGGGATCGACGACTATTGTCTGCTTAATCGCAACCTTCTGCACGAGTCTATGGGTTACTTTTACTGCCTCAACCTTCTGAGAAAAATCCCCCCCGGAACATTACTCATCAACCAGCACGTCGTTGAGCCCTTCAGCTTCAGCGCCAAACAACTCGACGACATGACAGCAACTTTGACCAAACGCAAAGCACTTCTTGCTGAACTCTTCCCATGGGATGAGCCAAACTACGGCATCGACGAACGATGGATTCGCTTTAGCCCCTATGGCCGGAAAGCTAAGCCCGGCCAGACCATTCAAATCAGCTTAAAGGCATTCAATCATTCCAACGCCTCTCGTATGTTCACAGTAGCGCTTAACCCCCCTGCCGGATTTGATACAATACCCACAACTGCCTCAGTCACCATCCCTTCGCGAGCCGAGCAACAGATTGATTTCAGCCTTCTCATTGGCGCATCCATTGAGACGGGAACACACGTTCTCACCGCCGACGTGCAATTAAAGCAATGGAACCTACCATGCTGGACTGAAGCAATCATCGAAATCGAATAAAAGACTGACAATCGGAGACACTGTCAATCCTTTTCCCTTTCCTACATTAAGCGTGAGAAGTAATCCCTTGGCACCAGCGCCGAGAAAAAAAACAAAACAGAGAAAAAAAGTTAGCGACTTGTTTACAAATAGTTAACAAGTCAATTTTTATCAGTTTTATGGAAATTGACGTTAGACCAGCATTGACAAATAGTTACGACAACTGGCCAAGAATCAGGCAAGTACCGAAAATAGCCCCCAAACTATTTGTTAGGGAGCCAATATCGATATAGCTCCCCTTGCCCCATGCCAATAGACTCAAGGCGTCATTTGTAAACTGGAAAAACAATATCTGCAACTTTACTACGAACGGGTTTCGCTGTTCCCTCATCGCTGGGATGGATTCTATTGGTAAGAATAATAACAAAGGCCTCGCTCACCGGGTCGCAGACTATTGAAGTTCCTGTATAACCGGTATGGCAAAACGCTTTTTCCGGGGCGTAAGAGCCCTTCACTGATGAGTAATTTGAATTCACATCAAAACCATAAGCACGGCCATATGTCTGAGAGGTGGTCAACATAGCAACTGCTTCAGGGCTGAGAACTCTTGTGCCATTCCAGATGCCCTCATTCAGCAGCATCCGGCAGTATATCGACAAATCATAAGCATTGGAAAATAGCCCGGCGTTGCCGGATATGCCTCCCATCAATTTCGCCAGAGGGTCGTGGACAGTTCCTCGAAGCAATTGTCGGTCCACAATTTGGGTGGCTGCAATATCTTTCTCCCAGGAATCCGGAGGAGCGTAGGCGGTGTGTTTCATACCAAGAGGAGAAAATATGTTCTCCCTGCTAAAATCACCAATATTCTTCCCACTGACTGTTTCCACAATCTTTGCCAGCATAATGTAGCCCAGGCAACTGTAGCGAAATTCTTCTCCGGGTTTGCTTATAGATTCCAATCCACATATTTTCTCAATTATCTTTTCGGGACAGGGACTCCCGAATTGCTCCTTCAACTCGTTTGCATTCGTGTACGCCGGCAATCCCGAAGTATGGCTTAACAGATGTTTAATCCGGACCTCCTCCTTGTCGTTGCATGCAAAAGCAGGTAGGTATGCGCCAACATAATCATCTAAGTTTAATGCTTTGCGGTCTTTCAGAATCATAATTGAAGCGGCTGTGGCAATGGGTTTGGTCAGAGAGGCCAGGTCAAAAATCGTATTTCTGTTAATAGTTTCCTCAAAAGGTTCTATCACTTCATTGCCAAAGGCCTGCCAGTACAAAATGTCACTTTGTTTACCAACAAGAACCACGGCTCCAGGGAAGTTACCTTTCTCGATTTCTTCTTCGATTACATAGTCAATCTCGCTAAAGCGCTCTTTCTGAATCTCTTTTTGAACCGGCTGACACCCAATCGTAAGATAAAGCAGTAACATCAGGAGCGTTGTCATTGTTCGGTTTAGTTTCATGTCGGTCAAGCCCACTATCAAGATTTTTCTCTTTCGCCTCGGAGTCGCTCGATGGCTAAAGCAACAGGCGAAGGGACCTCTCGGCCTTGCCGCTGTCCGGATTCCACTTCTTCCATCGCTTCGTGTAGGGCGATACACGCCTGCTCGTAACTGCACCCTGTCTGCTGAGCAATCAGACGCGAGCCACGGTCTATAAGCTTCTTATTACTTGGTGACAGCCAGACCATTGCATTGCCGATGACACGTTCCATACGAACCATCGTAGCGGTGGAAAGCGTATTTAAGATAAGTTTGATGGCGAGATGGTGCCATAATTGCAGTGGCGAATCGGCGAGACTGCAGGGGAACTGGAACGTTTCCCCTGCCGTGGCTCGCTTGGCGGAGCCAAGTCGCGACAGGTCGGTGAAGGCGGCAACATCCGCCAATCCTACAACTAATGCAGCCGTTGTCTTGTACTGTGAGCCAAATTTCTGCAAGGCTGTGCTAACGAGATGTTTTGTTTCACTTCCAGCAGATATCACTACCAATGCTGAGTCAGGTACATCAGTACGTGAAGGGTCTGGTTCGTTGCCTATCATGAATTTGTATATCTCGGAATTATCAAGCTTTGGTGGTTTGGCTTTTAGACTTGAAGGTGCTTTCAATTGTTCATAAACCTCGCGCCCCCACTTCAGACCTCTGGGTTCACGTTGCAACAGCGCATGCCAGGCCTTTTCAGTGCTGCGAAATGGATCTTTCACAAATGCCCATGAACGAGGAGAAAGACTGTCGCCATATTTTCGGAAGGCCGGTAACATAAATGTCGGAGAGCGCTCGGTCGTATCTGTCAATACGTCCAGCAGGAATGAATCGGCCATATAAGTAATAAGGCCCTTTCGATGATATATGCTTTCTTCGAACTTTGTTGCACGAGTCAACGTATCGACTGCTTGAGGGCTCGAAAGCTGCTCCAAGAGTTCAGATAATAATCTTAGGTAATCATCGGATTGGCGCTCCTTAAGTCCTAATTTTGCCAGATTCATTGGTGACAGCCGCTTCCGCAGGAAACGCACTAAAGCTATTTCAAAGGCACTACCGACAACAAACAGTTCCGCTGTCGTGGCCTGCATTCTTGTCGAACCGGTAATTGCCATCGGGCCTGTTGTCAGGTCAAGCTTGGTGATACGCGGCTCCTCAATCACTTCACGCGAGCGTTTAACATAACGACACAATACTTCGGTGGGATTATTATAGACAAAAAAGACCCTCGCTCCGACATCGAGCCCCTCCCAGGCCGTGCCAATTACAAAAGGAGTTTCCCCGCCTTCCGTGATGGCGACAACAACATCGCTGGGCTGAACCTGTTTCTCCTTCATCTGGTATCGCCCGAAGTCGGGAAAATCTTCGTACCCTTCGACCGATTTAATCAAGGCGAAATCACCTCCGGCCATTACACTGTGAACACGGTCTTCCATATCAGGAATCTCTAATCCCATTTCAGGTAACTCCTGGTTTAATTTGCGCCAATACCGCCGCCAGGCCGCTTCAAGGAGTATGCTCAACCGTCCCGTGGCTCCGCAGCCGGTGAAGTAAATACGTTTGCCTGCATTTAGAGCTTTGAAAAATGCTTCGGTGAGTTCACGGAAGGAATCCCGCTGAAGAACCTTTTTCATTGCCGGAGGGATTTCATCATCTACAGACTGCAATAACTTTATAGCTGCAAACAGGTCGTCTTCGACTGTCTGCGAGAGAGTTATCGTTTTAGGGTGAGATGACTCGGTAAGCAATTCACCTAACCGAAATGCTCGTTCCAGACTGAGGAATTCTTCGGCTCTTTTAATCGCTTCTGACATTACAATTCCCTGACACTCATAGATACAAGGACAATATTCATATCATTTTACGTGGACAATGTAAATACACTTTTCAATGACCAAGTACATTGCAGATAAAGCAAAACCGATATATAATCCCTTTGGTGATGGTCAGCGTTGAAAAAAAGTCTGCATCAGTAAATAGAGAGTAAGATAGTAGTGAGTAATCGTATTCGGGAAATTGCAGTTAAGAAGAAATTGCGGGTTGCAGGTCTGATGTCAGGCACGTCGATTGATGGTGTTGACGTTGCCATTGTCGATATCACCGGGCAAAAGATTCGCCTGTTGGCTTTTGATGTATTTCCATACTCTGCTGCTTTGCGAAGGGAAATTCTTCATCTATGCAATCCCGAAACAGCCCGTTTGGACAAAATTTGCCATTACAATTTCGTTTTGGGCGAAGTTTTTGCCAATGCAATCATCAAGCTTTGTCGTAAAAGTGGCATTCCTCTAAGCTCAATAGACCTGGTGGGTTCGCATGGCCAGACAATATATCATAATCCTCGAGGCAAGCGATACAGCCGAACGACAATACGTTCAACTCTGCAGATAGGAGAACCCTCGGTAATAGCCCAGCGCACCGGCATTACTACGGTAGCAGATTTTAGGCCTCGTGACATGGCTGCCGGAGGCGAAGGTGCCCCTTTGGTGCCTTACGCTGATTATATTCTATTTGGCCACAATCGGTTGTCTCGTGCCGTACAGAATATTGGGGGTATTGC
>JBGVTO010000353.1:0-5376 GCA_041862635.1 Phycisphaerae bacterium
TTCGAACGGTATCCCAAAGCAAAGATATATACTGATTTTAGGAAAATGCTGGACCAACAAAAAGACATTGATGCTGTTGTGATTGCCACGCCTGACCATACACACGCGGTCATCAGTATGGAGGCGATGCGAAAGGGAAAGCACGTTTATTGTCAGAAGCCGCTGACGCATGATGTTTATGAGTCGCGTATGCTGGCAAAAGTAGCACAAGAAACCGGTGTAACCACGCAAATGGGTATTCAGGGACATTCAGGTGAGGGCATTCGCCTGATTTGTGAGTGGATTTGGGGTGGTGCTATCGGCGAAGTCCGTGAGGTCGACGCCTGGTGCAGTTTGTCCTATTATCCGTTTGGTCATGCGGGGTGGAGCTCGAAGTGGAGTCGTCGTCCCAAGGAAACACCGCCGGTCCCATCCACACTGGATTGGGACCTCTGGCTGGGTCCTGCGCCCGAGCGGCCTTATCATCCGGCGTACCATCCCGCGGTGTGGCGATGTTGGTGGGACTTCGGCTGCGGGATGATGGGGGACCGTGGGGCTCATACCTTAGATCCTGTTTTCTCGGCATTGAAGCTGGGACACCCAACAAGTGTGGACGCAACCTCTCTGGATCTAAATCCGGATACGCACCCGATTGCATCTATTGTAACCTACCGATTTCCACAACGTGATAATATGCCGCCGGTTAAGCTGACATGGTATGAGGGTGTGCGTCCACCCCGGCCGATAGAGCTTAAAGACGGCAGGCTTATGGGCCATACTGAAGGGGGAGTGCTGTTCAAAGGCAGTAAAGGCAAGCTCGTGGCTGGTGTTTATGGGGAAGGGCCTCGACTGATACCTGAAGGTAGAATGAAAGCGTATAAGAAGCCCGAGAAGACTATCCCCAGGGTAGAAGACTCGCATGAGCAGGATTGGGTGCGGGCCTGTAAGTCTGGCCAACCGGCTGGCGCTGATTTTGAGTATTCGGGTCTCCTGACAGAAGTATGTTTGCTCGGAAATGTGGCTAAACGAGTGGATGCCAGGATTGAATGGAATGGAGATAAAATGAAGGTAACAAACCACCTCCAGGCCAATAAGTACATCCGCACCCCCTATCGGGAAGGTTGGACTCTGTAAATGGACCAATAGCCGTGGATTAGGCCAATTAAAAATGTAAGCTACGACCTTATCAATAAAGAAGAGCTCAGCTTTAATTATGAAGGGAGATGAGATAATGAAGAAGTCAGCTACAACACGACGTAACTTTTTGCAAACTACAGCAGCAGGTGCTGTAGGAATCGTTCTCGCAAAACCAAAGATATTGGCAGCGCGGGCATCCGCGTCTATATGTATTGAAGAACCGTTTCATGGGGCGGTTTTGAACCGAAGGCACGGAAAGCAAGTCAGTGAAGGCTTGGAAATTCAGGTATCCGGACAGGCACCTCTACGCGACCGGGTGATGGTCAACGGAGCGCCTGCACAACGGGAGGGCACGAGATTCACCTCAGAAATTGTTCTGTCGCCAAAGCAGACTGAAATCATTGCAGTCTCTCAGGGCAGCTTCGGCAGGCATGAGCATCGCGTGCGGGTACTGTGGGACCGGCATTCCCAGCCCCGATATAGATTCTCGATTGATGATAACAGCTTCTTTCTGCGCGATATTGCGAAGAATAATTATGCCTCCCTGTTCGACTGCTTCTACCTGAAGAATCTTCGAGAGCTCCATTCGAAATACGGCACACGCTTTGTTCTTAACATCTATTATACAACCGAAGACGGATTTGAATTGCCCCAATTTCCTGACCGTTACAAAGGCCAGTGGCAAGACAACTCCGACTGGCTCAAGCTTGCCTTTCATGCATATGCAAATAAACCTGACCGGCCGTACCAGTATGCCCCAGCGTCACAGTTAATAGCTGATTTGGACAAGGTGGCTGAGCAGATAATTCGCTTTGCCGGCGAGCAGACGTATTCACCCCCTACGGTTATCCACTGGGGAATGGTGCAGCCTACAGCCTTAAAGCCTCTCTATGAACGTGGAGTCCGTGTGCTGAGCGGCTATTTCCGTCGTCAAAACGGCATATGGGATGTTAACTATCTGCTGGATGATATCCGGTCCGAGTATCTATCCCGCCATGATGCCCTTATGGACTTCGATAGCGGCATAGTTTTTTCCAGAGTTGACATCGTCTGCAACAACGCACCCATTGAACGTATTATTCCTACACTTGAACCGCTCGCCAAAGACCCCAACCACGCGGAGATTATGGATCTTTTTACCCATGAGCAGTACTTCTGGCCATTTTACTCTAACTATATACCGGACCATTTCAAAAGACTCGATGTGGCCATTCATTGGGTTACGGAACATGGGTATAAGCCGGTCTTTTTCCATGAGGGCTTCCTGGGTGGGCCCGAGTAACCAAGTATGAACATCAAACAACAAAGAAGATTGTAGCCCGGCTGAGGGCACTGGCTCTGACATTGCTGAAATTCAATTGTTAGACTAAACCACTGGCGCGGTAGGATGTTCGCGGAGGCTATTTCGATTCGGAAAGAATTAAAAGTTTTTGTATTGCGAAGCCGACACAAAAATTCTTATTTCTCTAAAAAAATGTGGATAGGCACGTAAAATTCTTAAAAATTTTCCTTGACGGGCAGGTAGCTAATGTGGTATAAGTAAAAATAGTAAAAACGTGGATTTTGGCCTTTTAACGGGTGAAATACCTGTAATTTTCAGGTAAATTAGCTTGGCTGGAGGATTGAGGAAGGGACAAAGCTTAAAAACTTTGTGCTCCGCAGGTAAAATCTATTCAACTAACAGCTCATTTTGGGCTTTTTAAAGGAAGGAGGTATTAGCAAATCGTATATTCGCAAATCGTAAAAAAGTTATCCTGGGCAGATATAAATAATTTACGATTTGTGCTTTTTGATTTTCGATGTTTCTTTATGGGAAACATCGAGTGTTTTGGTGTGTGGCCAAAGCATAAATTCACAATTACTTTAATTTTTTCGAAGGAGGACTATTATGTGTAGGAAATTGTTTCTTTTAACTTCTTTTGTTTTGGTATTCGTATTCGCATTTTGCACGACGGCTATGGCTTCTGACATAGCGTTCTACGTCGGGCAATGGAACACCGATGGCTGGTATGATGAATCGCAGTTCGAACACGTTGAGACGATAATTGCCGAAACTGGACATCTGTTCAAGGATATCCAGCAGTTCGATGACACCCAGTTTGATGCATTTGGTGCATGGGTAGATGAGAGAACGAATGATGGTAAAATGGACATTATCTGGCTCAACGGATGCACTCCGAGTGTCCTTTACCCCAACCCGAACGAGCAGCCGGATGGCTCGCGTGCTGAAGAGTGGCTTGACGGCGGAAACATGATTATAAATGTTGGTGACTGGTTTGCCTATTGCACGTATGAAGGTGGCCCGCGGGGAGGTGAAGGCCGTGGAGGTGACAACGGCCCAAGTGGTGCCGCGAACATCCTTGACCTTTCTTCTGGTATCATCGTCGGCGCTGATGGTAGTCAGGCGATAGTGACGCCGACAGGCAAGGAATATCTGCCCAGTCTCAATGACCCCGCCAAAACTGACAGACCCGTTATTCTCGCTGAGGTTCAAGCCCCCTGGGAAGTTGCTGCAATATTCGCATCTGGCGGTGGCACAGAGGACCCAGCCGTAGAAACAGGGGCTGATCCTGTTGTTATTCACAACACAGAGACTGGCGGTTACGTCGCTTTTATAAACCAAGCTTCTGGTGGTCCTGATGGCTGGATAGCCGACAGAGGTTTAACCAGTGCTGAGTTCATCGGCAACTGGGTAAACAATGTGGTAGGATTAAGCGCTATAGAACTTCCGGATCTTTTAGCTTGGTGGACGTGTGATGAAGGGGCAGGTACAGTTGTGGGTGATTCTTCCGGCAACGGCAACGACGGGACCTTCGTAAATGGCGATCCGGCCTGGGTTGAGGGTATCCACGGCAACGCCGTGCAACTGGTCGGGCCCACTTTGATCGAAGTCCCCCCTCTGAATGTTGAGCTTACGGAAGCCACGATGGCAGGATGGATTAAGCCGAACGGTGCACAGCCTGACTGGTCCTCGATCATTATGACCCGCAATCCTGGTCTTGCAACCGGTTTCAACGTACTCGGTTTTCAGTTGGCCTATCACTGGAATGATACTTCAGACTCGTGGAGCTTCCGTGGAGGCGACATGATCGCGGAGGATGATTGGACCTTTGCCGCCGTGACGATCGAGCCCGATAAGGCAACGTTCTATGTCAATGGTGTAGCAGGGTCCGTCAATGAGATTAGTCATGGCCCTTGCATATGGAACAGCAACATCTACCTGGGTGGTGATGGCAATGAAAATTGGATTGCGCGCAGAATGAATGGCGCCCTCGATGATGTTTCGCTTTTCAGCCGGGCACTGACGGCGAACGAAATTCTGGCTGCCATGGAAGGTATCGCACCCAGTCCGACAATCATCTGGGTCTCTGATTTCTATGATGACGACGGTGATGGCATTACGGATGATATAGGCTGGGTGGAGCTGCTTGAAGCTCAAGGGTATAACGTAGACTACACTATGGGTGCCGCGGTTGGGGACGGCTATTGGCGTACCCTCGATGATGATAAAATTGCCGCTCTTAATGCTGCCGACCTTATTATCGTAAGTCGCTGCAGCGACAGCGGTAATTACGACGATGGTGATGAGGTAGCCCAATGGAACTCAGTTACGACACCAATCATGCTGCAGGCCATGCACATCGTCAGGAACACCCGTTGGCGGTGGCTGGATACTGAAAGTCTCCCGAATATCTCTGATGCCGTAGTGGAAATTTTGGCGCCCGACAATCCTATATTTGCCGGTGTGGCATCCCCGGTGCAGGTCGGCGATGGACTTGTGGGTCCAACCACATACGTTGATATTACCGGTGTGGGCGTAGGCAACGGTACATTGCTCGCCCAATTGGCAGACACGGAAGTGGCTTGGATCATCGAATGGGAAGCCGGAGTGGAGTTTTATCCCGGCTCCGGTGAGATTGCCGGTGGTCCGCGTATGGTATTCGCCGCCGGAACCCAGGATGAAGCGGGGGTTACTGGTCGAGGTATGTATAATCTCACCCCCGAGGGCGCGAAAATCTTCCTCAACGCGGTCAATATGATGTTACCCGCTGTTGACGTTACTACAACATGGGATATGATCCAGGGTGTTCCGAACGATGGAGTAACTGATTGGAGTGGAGACTTCGGCTGGCCTCCTAATGAAACACCTGACTTGGCCATCGATGATGACATCACGACCAAGTATCTGCATTTCAAAGGAGAAATTGAAACCACTGGTTTCCAGGTTACACCTATAGCCGGCCCGACTATTGTTACCGG
>JBGVTO010000354.1:0-32932 GCA_041862635.1 Phycisphaerae bacterium
CAGAAAACACCCTCTGCCTTTTGGTTGGGGCTCGCTGCCTTCGCCATCGTTTACCAGGAACGAATCCAATCTATCCTGTGGCTCACTGGCTCCGGGTATCGGTAAGCAGCCTCGTCGAATGTCCCCGCCGTCCCAGAAGGTATAGATATTATCGTCATTGATACCGCAGAAAGGCGTCTTTTCAAAGCTCACATGGCTATCCATAAACAATACGTTTTGTCCATCTTCCTGGTGAGCAATTGCGTTTCCAATGTTGATTGCTTCTCTACCACCGTCAGGATTGAATCCGGCAATTAAGTCAATCTTGACCTGGGCTTCTGCAGCGGGAGAGTCTATGTATGGATTGCGGTCGGCCGCCACCGCCATACCGGGTTCGCTGGATGTGGTCAGGGCGTACAGGCCAAAAGGCATATGGTATGCGTAGCTGCAATGATTCACCGCCTCGGGGCCGAAGTCCCAGAGGTCAATAAGCTCTCTGTCGCCTGCGTTGTATTCGGAAGGCTTAAATTCCGTGGTCCCGGAATCACTCTTGCAAACGAACGACTTGGGCGTCACCTCGGCATACTTGACCAGAAGATAAAAGCTGGATGTAATGGTGGCCGTACCGCCGCTGCCATCAGGACTTAAGCCATAAGCGGTGAACCGGTTATCGGCCAGCCACTGAGGTATTGTGCCGGTCCATGTGCTGTTTCTGCCGCCGGCACGCGGCAGCTCATCGTCGTAATCGTTGGCATAAATCAGCATTGCTTTTCCGATGCCGGACAGGTTCGTGCCGCAGACCATTCGGAAGGCAACCTGCCTGACCCTGGCCAGGGCGGGCATTAAAATGCCCATCAACAGAGCTATGATCGCAATTACGACCAGAAGCTCAACTAATGTAAAACCTTTGCGTTCCATTTTCTTTCTCCTTCAACTTTTCGGAGATTCGCGCGACCGACCGTTCTTAAGCACACTTAGATAATCTCTCTAATAACAATAAGTACAACCAATTACCGGGCTCACATTGTGACAGTCCCTGCCAAAGAGCAACGTATAGCGCCAAACGCCGTTTTTTGCGAATCTCCGTTGTTCTGTTTTTTCGCTCAAAAACGGCCGGTTCAAAACAATCTTTCAAAACCGGATTTTCGCCGAGAAGCTCCGCGCAGTCGCACATTCCGACATCCAAGAATGTCCCCGGCTCAATTAGGAAAGCCGACCCTCCGACAAGCAGGCTAAGAATATGAAAGGGACCCCGCAAGGCGGGAACCCAACTAAGAAAGCAAATACGATAGCGACTTAAATTATAATGAGTCTTTCAAACCTGCCTTTGGGTCTCGTTGTCGTATCGGCGCACATCCTGCGCGCAAAATTCATCTCCACTCAAAAACACACATTAAACTTCAAAAGAACTTTTCTTCCGGCAGGCAGGTTTGTGATATGAAGGGACCCCGCTTTGCGGGAATCCAAATTAAGAAGGCAAATATGATAACGACTTCAATAATAAAACGTCTTTCAAACCTGCCCGTCTCTATTTATTCCTACGACAAAGCAGCTTCTTTGTTGTTCAAATTTTGTCAAATTTCTCTTATTTTCTTGAAAATTTACACAATTTTTTTAGGCCCGTAATCGCAAATATGTCGCAGTATTATTTGGTTTCTGAGCCGGTTATATATGCCCCGGGGGTCTTCTGTTTTTGCCCGTCATTTTCTTAGCCGAATCGCCCAGGTCTTCACGCACTTGCTCGGCAAGGCCCAAAAGCCGCTCGACCACATCCGGGTATTGGGCAGAGACATCGTGCTGCTCGCCTATATCTTTTTCCAGGTCAAACAACGCCAAACCGATTTTTGCCTGTTCATATTTGACCGGTTGGCCGCCCGTTCCGCCCTTGCGTCCGCCCAATGAGCGGTAACTATGGGGCAGGTGAAGTTTCCACTTTCCGCTTCGGACCGCCTCGAGGGCAAAGCCGCGATAGTAGAAGAACGCTTCGTGCGGACTTTTCGCTCCCCGCTTACCCGACATCAACGGCCAGATGTTTTTACCGTCGATGGTATGAGCAGGCAATTTTGCGCCGGTGAGTTTCGCAATTGTCGGTAAAATGTCCATCGTCGAAGCTGGTTCATTACAGATGGTCCCGGCGGGTATCCGGCCCGGCCAGCGCATAATGGTCGACTCCCGCTGTCCGCCGTCGAACGTCGTGCCCTTACCCTCACGCAACGGCTTGGCCGAACCGGCGTGGTCGCCATAGCTCAGCCACGGGCCGTTGTCGGAGCTGAATATAACCAGAGTCTTTTTGTCGATGCCCAATCGTTTGAGCGTTGAGAGTATCTGCCCGACCGACCAGTCAATTTCCATCATGACGTCACCATAGAGACCCTGCTCGGATTTACCCTTGAATTTATCGGAGACAAACAACGGTACGTGCGCCATCGAATGAGGCAGATAGAGAAAGAACGGCCGGTCCTTGTTTTTCTCAATGAACCGGACGGCACGCTCGGTGTACCAGGTGGTCAACTGCGTCTGGTCGGGATTATATTCGATGATTCTTTCGCCCTCGATAAGCGGCAGGTCGGGAAAAGTTTTATTGGTCGGGTGGTTCGGCCACATATCGTTCGAGTAAGGCAGGCCGAAGTAGTCATCGAAACCGTGACGCATCGGCAGGAATTTGGGATGATGACCCAGGTGCCACTTGCCGTAGCAGGCGGTAGCGTAACCGAGCGGTTTGAGAACCTCAGCGATTGTCTGCTCATCGTCGCTTATACCGATTTTCGCACTCGGGCCGATTACATTCGGCAGGCTCACCCGCTGCGGATAGCAGCCAGTCATCAGAGCCGCCCGCGACGGCGTACACGACGGCGCGGCAGCGTAGAAATCCGTGAACTTCATACCCTCAGCCGCCATACGGTCGATATTGGGCGTCTTATATCCCTTAGCTCCGAAAACACCAACATCGGCGTAGCCGACATCGTCGCAGAATACAATAATAACGTTCGGCTTATCTACACCTGAAGTCCCCTCAAAGGCACTACCGCAACCAGGCATCGCCAGCGCCGACGCTGTCAGGCCCAATGTCTTCAAAAAATCACGCCTGTTAAGATTATCGTTCATCGTAAAATCTCCTATTTCTCGTTTCTACAAGTTTTCTGCAAAATGTCACCTGGCCTTGTGAATCCAGTCGTCACACAGTTTTCGCAGCCGGACAAGGACATCGGAATATTCCGGCTTTCCCACAAGATTATAAGCTTCTATCGGGTCGTTTTGAATATCGAACAGCTCCTCGATGATGGGACGCTGCTCGAAATAGCGAATGTACTTCCAGCGTTTGGTTCGGACAGCCTTACATCGAACACTTCGCTCAAGCACCTTGCGGCGCCAACTGCCGGCGTTTGACAGGGCCGGCATAAAGTGTGAAGTGAAATTATTTTCGTGAAAAGTCGAGTCACGCCACTTCTTTTGTTCACCTCCGACAAGACCGAGCATGCTTTTTCCCTGCATCGTATTCGGTATTTCCACACCCGCCATATCGAGCATTGTCGGGGCAAAGTCAATATTCAAAACCAACTCTTTGCGGCGGCTTCCTTGTCCGGATGCTTTGAGCCGGGGGTAGAAAATAATCAGCGGCGTTCGTATAGATTCCTCATATAACAGGCACTTACCGCCCAAGCCCTTTGAGCCGCAAAAATAGCCGTTATCCGAGGTATAGATAATGACCGTATTATCATCCAGCCTCAAACGTTTTAAGTCATCGCGTATCCGCCCGATCACAACATCGATTCCGCTGATGCACTGATAATATCTTTTCATAAATTGCTGATACTTATCCGGGGCGGCTTCATTATTATAAACCCGGCGGCCGCGCCAGTGCTCACGGACAACCTTCGGCAGTCTCTCGAAATATTCATCGCCGTCGTTTATCTGGCGGGGGATTTTCACATCCTTATACATATCCTTGTAGGCCGGGTCCGGCTGAGTGGGGCCGTGCGGCGCCTTAAAACTAATCGACAGGCAAAATGGCCGGCCCGGCCAGCAGCCCTCAAGGAATTCCCGCGCCTGCTCGCCCATAATTTGGGTCAGATGTTTTCCCTTCTTGTCTTTCGGGAAATACCCACCCTGTCCGGGGAAGCCGCACCAGGCGTCAAACTTGTCGGCCGGCATATACTGCTCCTTCTTCCATAAATGCCCCTTGGAATCTCGACTGCCGTCCGGATTAAGCGGACAGTTCCGGATTTTATCTTTGCTCACCGCAAAGCCGAACTTGCCGATAAATCCCGTTCGATACCCTGCTTTTTGCAAAAGGCGGGGATAACTCTTATCAAATTCATCATACGATATTGTTCGATTTGAAGGCCGCTCGAAATTGCACTGATGCCGGCTCTCGAACTGGCCCAGCATTACGCTGGCCCGGCTGGCCATACATATCGAGGTGGTCAGAAAGGCATTCTCGAAGAGAACTCCCTCGGCGGCCAGACGATCCATATTCGGTGTCTTGATTACGGGATTGCCCATACATCCCATCGCGTCCCACCGCTGGTCATCAGACATCAGAAAGATGATATTAGGCCGCTTTTGAGCCGTTGAATTTCTGTTCGTTCGCTTCACGGCATCCCCACAGCCCGGGACAGAAGCAGCCGTGCAAAAACCAATCATCTTGAGAAAGTCGCGTCGATTAAAATTTTTAATTGTTTTATCCATAATGTTCCTGTTTCCCACCCTGCGGGATCCCACTCCATATCTCATTTCTTTTTGGCGGGCTTTATTACAGGCCAGGGTTGAACACCGCATCTGGCTGCCCAGCTTTCATACATCGCCTTTAACTGTTCAACTCTTTGTGGATACTTTTGTGAAAGGTTATTTAGCTCAGTACGGTCGGCTTCGAGGTCATACAGCTCCCATTGGCCGGGATGTCTGGAGACCAGTTTCCATTTGCCCTGGCGCACGGCACGATTGCCCTCGTGCTCCCAGTAAATCGCTTCGCGCTCGATGGGCTTGTTATCAAAGGCCGGAACCAGGCTCTTACCCTCCATCGGTATTATCCTGTTGCCCTTGTATTCGGAAGGGTACTTTGCACCGACAATATCGACACACGTGGCCATAATATCAATAAGATGTCCGGGCTGATGGCGCAGCTCGCCGCGCGCCTTTATCCGCGACGGCCAGTGAGCTATCAGCGGCGTTGCGATCCCGCCCTCGTGCACCCAATGCTTATACAAACGGAACGGCGTATTAGATGCGTTGGCCCAGGGCCTGCCGTAGGCGATATACGTATCGGCAGGGCCGGGCATCACGCCGTAGCCGGTACGCACCGGCCAGCCGTCACGCGTAACCTTTGGCTGCATATCGTACTGAAGTTCGTTTTTGTCCATCGGTCTCAAAGGGATTTTTTCCGATGGGTCTGGCTTGACCTCGCCGCGACTTCCGTATTCTTCAGCACAGCCGCCATTGTCGGCCAAAAAGAAAATCAACGTATTCTCGAAGTTGCCCGTCCTCTTTAATTCCGCAACGATACGTCCGACGCCCTGGTCCAGGCAATCGACCATCGCCGCATATACTTCCATACGACGCTCGAACCACTGCTTATCCTCGGCCTGCTCCCAGGGCGGCACGGCGGAATCACGCGGGGTAATCTTCCACTCGCTCTTGATAATCCCCATTTCAATCATTCGCTTGTGTCTTTCAGCTCTCAGTGCATCCCAGCCCTGCGCGTAGCGGCCTTTGTATTTGGCAATATCCTGCGGCAGCGCATGCATCGGCCAATGCGGTGCAGTGTAGGCAACATACATAAAGAACGGATTGCCCGAGTTGTGCTCACGAATGAATTTGGCCGCGTTGTCGCTGATGGCGTCAGTGTAATAGAAGTCGTCGCTATCAGGGACAATTTGCGTGTTGTCGCGGGTCAGTGAGTTGGGGTCGTAGAAACTCCCAGCCCCATGAATCGTGCCGAAGAAGCGGTCGAATCCACGCTGCCTCGGCCAGTTGTGTTTATCGCCATCGGGCCTGATTGATTTGGTCACGTGCCATTTGCCCGACATATATGTTGAATAGCCGGCTGTCTTGAGCACCTCAGCGATGGTAACGCAGCGGTTGTTAAGGTCGCCGCGATAACCGGCATAGCCTCTATCATTCATCATATGCCCAACGCCTGCCTGGTGCTGGTAAAGCCCGGTCATCAGCGAGGCCCTGGTCGGACAGCAGCGAGCGGTGTTGTAAAATTGCGTGAAGCGCAGACCGGCGGCGGCGAGCCAGTCCAGATTAGGCGTATGAATCTCACCACCATAACAGCCGATATCCGAATATCCCATATCGTCGGCCATAATCAGTATGATATTCGGCCGTTTGGCCCTATCGGCAAGCAACCCGGAAGCACTGCCGCACCCCGGCATCGCCAGAGCCGCCGCCCCAAAGCCCATCACCTTCAGAAAATCACGGCGTGTGTAACTATGTTGACCCATGTTTATTTGCTCCTAATCAGAAATATTTTTAACCCGCACACGATGCGGGGCGGGAATGACAAAAACTGCTCCCACAACAGGAACTATTGATTCAGTCTGGTTGAGATTTTGGTGGACTGTACTTTAGTCCAAGCTCGCTCAGCAAAAAAGCATGGTAATGGACACTTTCTTCAATCTGCTCACTCAGCGGAGTGGCCAAGCCATGACCGGTTTCCGAGCTGGTTCGCAGCAGAATTGGCCGGCCCGATGAGGTCGCCTCCTGCAGCCGGGCAGTCATCTTGCGAGAGTGCATCGGATCAACGCGAGGGTCATTGGCACCGGTAATAAACAATACGGACGAACAGGCTGCTGCTTTTTTGGCGTTATGGTAAGGCGAATATGCGTAAAGTGCACGAAATTGTTCAGGATTCTTAACAGTGCCAAATTCCGGGATGTTAAACTCCCCGTTGGGTGCGAGCTCCACCCGCAGCATGTCATATATTCCAACGGAGGAAACCACAGCCCTACAAAGTTCAGGGTGTTGAGTAATCATGGCACCCATCAATAATCCACCATTACTGCCACCAATGATTGCCAGTTTTTCAGATGTTGTATAGCCGGCATCAATCATATATTGCATCACGGCGGCAAAATCATCAAAAACGTTCTGCTTGCTGGTAAGCATACCTTCCCTGTGCCATTGCTCGCCAAATTCACCACCGCCGCGAAGGTTAGCCTGTGCATAAACACCTCCCTGGTCAATCCACACACGGCGCAGAGAACTGAAACGGGGCTTGATACTGATCCCGTACCCCCCATAGCCGTTAAGTAAAACCGGATTCGAGCCATCCAGCTTTACTCCCCTGCGGCGAATGATATTGACGGGCACCCGGGTTCCATCTTTAGAAGTGGCATACTCGCGTACGACCTCACAGTCGGAAAATTCGACAGGCGATCGGCTAACAAGGGCCGCCCTGCCGGTTATTTCCCTGTCAGGGCTAAACAGATACCACGCTGAGGGAGCAAGGTATGAAGAGTTCTGAAAGAGAATATTATCACTCTCCAGGGCTACAATTTGCCCGACATTAGAGACTGGAAGGATTTTCGGCCCTGCCTGCTGCCGTCCCTGGTAATCAAAGACGCGGATCTCAGAAGGTCCACCGAGCTGGCAGGTAATGTATAGGCGGGTTGCGGTGGCCACTATCGGGGGATGGCCGTAGAAATCGGAAACGATAGTATCCATACCTTCAGGGACAATTACTTCTGCTTTCTCCAAGGAAAAATCAACCAAGGAGACCTTCATTACTTTGCCCCGAGGCGCATCGGCCCGAGATATCAAAAACAGCGTGTCGTTAGTGCCAAACGTCGCCTGGACGATTTGGTCATCATAATCAGTTATTTGCCTCCATTGTCCTGCCGGCATACGAATATAGTGGGCGAAACGTCCACTGTCACCATATTGAACAGTTGCCAGGACGTTCCCGGAATCGGCATCTGTTTCGAGAATAATTTCCGCTATCCGGGGGAAGTCCCTGCCAATCTCGTAATTATCTTTATCAGGTAAAGTTCCCATGCTATGGAACCAGACTTGCTGGTAGAAATCCATATCTTCGGGCGGACGCTCACCCTCGCGAGGATATCGCGTGTAGTAGAAACCCGACCCATCCGCCGTCCACGCGACGTCACCTCCGGCAGTGCCACCGTTGACACGGGGAATGACCTCAACAATTTCCCCGCCGCTCTGTGTTTCATAAATGTGTACATCTCCGCTCTCGGAGCCGCCGACCGAAAGCGAAACGGCGACAAGACTACCATCCGGGGAAGGTACATACCAGTCGATGGATGTTGTGCCGCCTGGGTCGATTTTCGTTGGGTCAACGATGACCCGCTCGGACTCCGGCTCTTGGGCCGATGGCATAACCACCAGAAACGGCTGCTCCAGCGGCGGCTGCCGCTTCATAGCAAAAAGTTTTCCTTTGTGCCGGCAAACCGAGTAATAGCTGACGGTCTCCGCGGTTAGTATCTCTGTAATCCGTTCACGAAGCTCTTCGACATAGGGAAGATTGTCCAATACACTTCGGGCGTAATCATTCTGCTTGTTGCACCAGGCTTGCACACGGTCATCATCCCAGTCTTCCAGCCACTGATACGGGTCGACAACTTCGAGGCCATGATAAACGTTTGTAACAGGTATCTGAGCGGTTTGAGGCGGTCCAAATGTTGCGCAGCCACTTAGAACGAGCAGCAGAATAGATATGAGTTTCGCATACCGCATCACTAAATCCCTTCACTTGAGTGAGATGATTCATACATCCATTAAATCCAATTCTACAAGGTTGTGTTTCTCAGGACAATATTTAGTTATTCATCAGCACTTCCTGCCCGTGACTTTCCACGCTCAGGGGAACCTGAAGTTAGTCTTTCTTTTCAGCCGTTCGAGCTCCTTTTTCATCTGCTCCACAACATCGGCACGCCCGGCGTCGCCAATTAGATTGTTAAGCTCTTCGGGGTCGTTCTTCATATCATACAGTTCTTCGGTCAATTCATCAGCCAAAGGATAGGTGACGTACTTCCAGCGTTTTGTTCGCACGGCGAGCACAGTGGGCCTTTTGTATTTTCGGTCAACTTCCTGGAAATATTCGTAGAGAAAACTTTCCCGGCCCGGCCAGCCGTCCAGAACATTCAGCCAGCTTTGTCCCTGCGTTGAACCGGGCACGCCGAGGCCCGCCAACTCGAGAAGTGTCGGGGCAAGGTCTATATTCAGAACCATCGCATCACACCTGGCGCCGGCCCGGGCAAGGGGCGGATATCTCATAAGCAGAGGAATGCGTATGGATGGTTCGTAAGCAGCACGCTTGTCCCACATGCCGCCGTGCTCGCCATGGAAATAGCCGTTATCACCTGCAAAGATAATCACAGTATCGTCCAATGTATTCTCCGCTTCGAGTGTTTCAAGAACACGGCCAAGACTTTCGTCCACCGCAGCGAGAGAGCGCATATAATTACGAATCTGGCTTTTCCAGTCCTTATCCATCTTTCTGCCCCATTCCGGCTTGGTGGCAAGGTTGTCGTTGGGGTTATGATGTGATTTGATTTCAATATCCGAATAAAGATTCTCGTGGCGCTCGGCAGGCGCAAACGGTCCATGCACAGCCTTGTGACTGAGGTACAGCATAAAGGGCCTGTCGTGTTTTCTCTTGAGGAAACGGACCGCATAATTGGTCAGCTCATCTGTGATGTAAACTTCGGACCGGACGGTCTGTCCATCCACATTCAGATTATTTTTATCGTATCTGCCCTGCCCGCTAAAACTGACCCAGTGGTCGAATCCGGGCCGGGGCGAATCCGTCCTGGCCATATGCCATTTACCGATGAACGCCGTTTGGTAACCCACCTTGCGCAGAAGCTGCGGGAAGGCTGGAACAGACGGATTCGGGTCTCTGCCGTTGTTCATAAAGACTTCGTGAGTATGTGCATAACAGCCGGTCAGAAAACTGGCCCTGGAAGGACTGCACAGAGAGGTCGTTACGAACGCATTCTCAAACAGGACACCTTCTTTTGCCAGCCTATCCATGTTCGGCGTCTTCAGCCAGAGATGCCCGGCACAACTCATAGCGTCGTAGCGCTGGTCGTCTGTTAAGATGAAAACTATATTGGGTCTGCGAGCAGCTCGCTCGCCACCGGCCACAAATCCCGGCACCGCCAACGATGCCGCCCCAAGACCAACAGCTTTCAAAAAATCACGGCGATTGTAGTTGAGCACAGGTGCCCTCATACTTATTTTCCTCTTGTTAAGCAGAATCTGCTCGTTTTTATAATCCGGACTATACCCTAATAGTTTTTTACTTCATAGAATCGAGAACAGCTTGCAATCGTCTCCTGGCTGCGGCAGCATCCGGACCTCTCGGATTCGGGTTCTCCTCAAGCGTATCAGCCGACACCTCATAAAGATTGCCGGCCCGATTATAATCGCCTTCACCATAGAGTTTCCATCGCTTGTCGCGTGCGAAACGATACAGCGTCGAACCCGGGTCTCTTCGATACCAGCAGAATATCCAATCCCTCGGATTGCCCCTTCTGCCGCGAAGCTGAGGCAGGAAGCTCCGCCCGTCAATGGTTACATTCTCAGGAAGCGAACCGCCGCCCGCCTCCGCCAGAGTCGGAAGCATATCACTGAAATCCACCAGGTCAGTGCACACTCTGCCCGCTGGCATCGTGCCTTTCCAGTTCGCAATAAGCGCAACGTGCGTGCCCGCATCGGTCGTAAGGCCCTTGCCTCCGTCGATAAAGCTGCCATCCTTCATTTCCGATGTAATTCCTCTGGGCGTGCCGTTATCACCGGTGAACAAGAGAAGCGTATTTTCCCGCAGGCCCAGCTCATCCAGTTTCCGAACGATACGCCCTATGATTTTGTCCATATAGGCAACCATATCCCCGTAGTATTTCTTATCTTTCAGATTCCGTCCCCATCCCCGGCTGTCCGGCGTGGGCTCGAACGGCCCATGGGTCAGTGCCATCGGAAAGTAAATGAAAAACGGCCTGGACTCCTTCGATTTGTGGCGGTCTATAAGCTCCAGAATATGGTTACAAAAAACATCCGGCCCGTATTTGCCCTCAAGATTCTCAAGCAGCCGGCCGTTTTGTATAACCTTTGGGTCTCGATAGCGGGAGCCTTTGGGAGAATAAACGTCCTCCATATGCCAGAGGCAATATTCATCGAAGCCGGCAGCGTATGGACCAGCGGTACCACGGCCCATTAGCTGCCACTTGCCCACTATATAAGTATCGTAGCCGGCACTCTTCAGTACGTGCGCAGAGGTCTTCTCCTTGAAGTCGAACACGCCAAACTTAACGTAGTTCCGGGCGTTTGACCTGCCCGTCATAATTTTCACACGCGAGGGCGTACAGAGCGGCTGCGAATAGCAGTGCTCGAACCGCATACCCGTCCTTGCCAGCTCATCGAGGACAGGAGTCTTGTAGGATTTGCTGCCATAACAACCAAGGCACTCATAACCGATATCGTCGGCCATTATCAGGATGATATTCGGCTGCCTGTTCCTGCCGGCAGGTAAGCCGGAAACGCTACTGCACCCCGGCATCGCAAGCGCCGCCGCCCCACATCCCACCGTCTTGATAAAATCTCGTCTGTTCATAAGCAGTTCTCTCCTTTCGGTCATTTCTTTTCGATACGTTTTGCAAGCTGGTCTTCGCCCGGCATCAATCCCGCAAGGTGCAGGGCAACCTCTTTGCGGATTTCGGTTATGACCTCCGGATGGTCTTTGGATATATCATATTTTTCGGAGGGGTCGTGCTCGAGATTATAAAGCAATGGGGGCTCGTGGTGCGTCTCTTTGTCTGCACCCTTGCCGTAAGCGGGCCTTGTTATAAAATGCGCCTTATACGGCCCTTTGCGAGCAGCGTATAATTTTGCACCCCGATAATAAAACATATTTTTTCGGGGACTTGGTCCGGTCCCGAACAGGGCGGGTGACAGGTCCAGCCCGTCAACCACGCGGTCGGTCGGGACTTTCGCACCGCCCAGCGTCAGAATCGTCGTATATATATCCATAGTCGAGCCGATATCATTCACGACGGCGGGTTTGATTTTGCCCGGCCACCACATAATACAAGGCTCTCGCATACCGCCTTCGAAGGTGCAGCCTTTGCCTTCCCTGAGCAGTCCCGCCGAGCCACCGTGCTCGTTGAAGATAAGCCACGGGCCGTTGTCGGAGGTAAAGACAACAAATGTATTTTCCGCCAGCCCTTCGCGGCGCAGCGTCCTGATTATCTGCCCGACACCGAAATCAATCTCTTCAACGACATCGCCGTACAGACCGCGCAGACTTTTGTCCCTGAATTTCTGAGAGACAAACAACGGGACATGGGGCAGATTGTGCGCCAGGTAAAGAAAGAAGGGCCTGTTTTTGCTCTTTTGTATAAACTTGATTGCCTCTTCGGTGTAGCGCTTTGTAATCGTGTTTTGGTCGGCGGGGCGCTCTATAATCTTTTCGTTGCGCATAAGCGGGACATTAAAGTACTCAATCTTAGGCTCAAGGAACGCCTGTCGTCCCTCGCCGCCGATGCGGTCCATATCGTTGCTATACGGGATGCCGAAATAGGAATCGAAGCCGTTATTTGTCGGCAGATATTGCGGCAGGTGTCCGAGGTGCCATTTTCCGACACAGGCGGTCGCGTAGCCTTCGGCCTTGAGGGCCTCGGCGATTGTAACCTCACCTTCCGGCAGGCCGTTAGCTGAATCGGGAAACAGCACCCGCCGCTTGTCACTGCACATTCCGCTGCGAATCGGCAGTCTTCCTGTCAGTAATGCCGCCCGGCTCGGCGTGCAGACCGAGGCCCCGACGTAGAAGTTCGTCCATTTCTGGCCTTCGGCGGCCATCCGGTCAAGATTGGGCGTGCGAATCGTCGGATGTCCATAGCAGGTTAAATCACCGTAGCCCATATCATCACAAAATATAATGATAAAGTTTGGTTTCTTCTTGCCCCTGCCGGTATTCATTTCGCCGGTACTAACGCAGCCGGGCAGAGCCAGCGAAACAGCACCTGCACTTAGAAACTTGATGAACTGTCGTCGATTGAATTGAGGTTTCATCCGAGGTCTCCTTAACTGGTTTTTTTTGTGTACTCCAACTGTCACTTTACGTTATAATAACCGGCTGGGTACAATCTTGCAAGGACACAGACAACCACAATCTGAATGAAGGATAACCGTCCTTCAGACGGGAGTCTTTTTGTAAGGAGCTTTTATCATAAGCCAGGCTAAAATTTTATCTCTGGAAACCGCCCGGCTTTGTGATGAAACGACAATTGGCCCAAAAGCCGCCAGTATCGTCCGTCTGAGCCGAATCGGTCTTGCTGTCCCTGCCGGCTTCTTTATCACAGGGACAGTCTTCCGGGAACACATAGAGCAGAACAACCTCACCGCCCATATAAAATCGGCTGTTGAGAAACTTGCAAAGACAAAGCCAGCAACCAAGGAATCTGTCCTTTCATCTCTCAGGCAGGATGTCACCGAGGCGCCTCTATCAGAGGAGGTTCGGCGCCAGATTGAAAATCACTATCGCAAGCTTGGCGCAGACCGCGTTGCTATCCGCTCATCAGGCACCGCCGAAGACCTGACGGCCCATTCCTTCGCCGGTCAATATGACACCTACCTGGGCATAGCCAACCTTGAAGGTTGTATCGAAGCTGTCAAGAAATGCTGGGCCTCTCTGTGGACGCTGCGCGCCTATGAGTATCGGGAAAAAAACGGCTTTGACCATCTTAAGATAAATATGGCTGTAATCGTCCAGTCGCTCATCGCCGCAGATGCCTCCGGCGTTATCTTTACGGTCGATCCGGTAACCGGCAGCCGCAGCCGAATTGTAATCGAGGCCTGCTTTGGCTTGGGAGAAGCTCTGGTTTCAGGCAAGGTAACACCTGACAGATTTGTAGTTGATAAAGGCAAACTCAAACTACTGGCTTGCACAATATCAGAGAAAAAGATTGAGTGTGTGCTTGACAAGAACGGCTTGGTTAAAGAGCGAAATGTACCAAAAGAAAGGTCGATTGTCTGCTGTTTGGATAAGAAACAAGTAAAACGGCTGGCTAAACTTGCAAGAAAAGTTGAGACTGAATTTGGCTGTCCCCAAGACATTGAGTGGGCAATATGCAAGAAGAAGATCTATTTCCTCCAATCCAGGCCGATTACTGCCATTGGGCCGGAGAAATCGCGACAGGAACAGCAAATCTGGAGTACCTTCTGCCTCGAAGAAGTCATGCCTGATGTTGTTACACCTGTTACGTGGTCGATGCTTCGGGGCCTGGGAAATAACCTTTTCGACCCCTCTCTTCGTGACCTCTGTATCAACCGCCGGGATACTCCTGTATTTGGCCTCATAGCCGGACGACTCTACTTCAACGCGAGCTTCTGGACTGCTGTTATATTGTGCCTGCCGGGTTCTCGCAATTATGACTTTAGAAAAAACGCCGGAAATGAAACCGGTTTACTTGACCTGCTTGAAAAGCTGGAAAATCTAACACAAGAAGACCTGCCAAAAATAGAATTCAACCGAACACTATTCATTCTAAAACTGCCGCTCCTGCTCATTGGTGTCATAGCTAACACTCCCGAAAAAGGCCAGTCCATACTTGAAAACACCAGGAAAATGAACAAAAAATGGCAAAGTCTTGATATATCCAGCTTGTCCGCCGAACAAATGGCTGATTGTTGCAAAGACGCTATCGACGACTTCGACCGTCTCCTCGTAGCACACGCGCCCTACCTATTCAGCATAATGATGGCATTTCCAGCTCTTGAGATATTATGTTCAAAATGGCTTTCAGGTGACAGTGCCCGTACCTCAAAACTGCTTGCAGGGCTTGGAGGCATGGACGATGCCGAATCTGCTATGGACCTTTGGCGCCTTGCTGTGAAGGCACACGAATCGCCCGATATCGAAATGGCCCTCCTTGCAGGAGACTGCTGGGAGAATACCGTACAGAAAGTCTCCGAGCTTCAAAGAGGCGATGAGTTTTTGAAAAGCTGGGATGAATTTATGGAACGCCACGGCCACCACTGCCGAGCTGAGTTAGAGCTGTACAATCAACGATGGTATGAGACGCCGGATTATATCCTTGGCCTTGTACGAAGTTACCTTGCGTGCTTAGGTAAGACCGACCCATTGGAGAATTATAGAAAACTCACAAATCAAAGGGAACAGCTTGCGGCAGGATGCCGCCGGGAACTCAAGAATCCCATTAAACGCTTGATTTTCAACAAACTTCTCATTCGTTCTCAAAAGGGTGCTGTCTTTCGCGAGAACATCAAAAGCGAAGTTATAAGATTGATAGTAGTAATGCGACAATTGCTGCTCGAGCTCGGTAGTAGATTCGCTAATCATGGGCTTCTTGCTGAGACCGATGATATTTTCTTCCTGGAATTCAGGGATATTCTTCAGATTGCCAAAGGTCGGCACAAACTCGATATCAGACAAATCGTTGCCACACGCCGCAGAGAGTATAAGAGGTGGCAATCTATCACTCCACCCAAAGTAGTCGTTGGTGAATACGATCCAGATAGCTTTGTGCCCGAGGTTGTGGATGCAGATGTCGATGTCCTGAAGGGCTGGGCGGTAAGCTCGGGTGTAGCTACCGGCAAAGCACGGGTGATTCTCAGGGCTGACACCGATGAACAAGTATTGGCCGGTGAGATTCTGGTGGCACCGTTCACCGATCCCGGCTGGACGCCCTGTTTTTTACCGGCCGCTGCTATTGTCATGGATCAAGGCAGTCTGCTCTCCCACGGCAGTATCGTTGCCCGCGAATACGGGATTCCCTGTGTCGTGAACGTGGGCCCGGCCACGAGAATCATCAAAACCGGCCAGACGATACAGGTGGACGGTAATAAAGGCGAGGTCACGATACTTAAATGAAATTCAATAGCCGGCAATAATCGATTTACTTAAGCAGCAACTGATGAATAAATGCCGCAACAAACCAGACCGCAAAGCTCGCGCATAGCACTATCCACAAAGACAGCTTTTTTTGAAAACATAAAAAGGCCACGAGGAAAAATAAAACACTCGGCACAATCCCCCACAAAGCACCTTTAGTGTACTCGGTCATCAGGTTGAAATCACCGGGATTATCCAGATAAAGCCAGACGAGCACAATTAGTCCGGTCAAAGGCATCACGGCAATCAGCCCTGCCAACGTCGGCAGCTTGCGCCCTATCTGCGCGCAGAAAGCAATAACGCACACACTAATCAACAGCTTGATAGCAAATCGCATACAAACACTACACTTGTCATTCCTGCAAAAACCTGTCCTGAGCACAGTCGAAGGAGCAGAAATCCACAAAACAAAAACACAAAAAACTATGTATCCTACACTGCTACAGACCAGCTTTTCACTTAATGAACCGGATAGTCAACGGATAACGATAGTGATAACCATCGTTGGCCTTAACCGCTGCAATCAGCAGAAAGACCAGGTCAACTATGCCTATTGCAGCCGGTATGAGTACGCCAATGCAGACAAAAGACAGCGGTATCCACAAAATGGCAGATATAAGCAGATACAGTGACATCGAAATCTGGAAGTTCACCGCTTCCTTGCCCTGCTCGTCCACGAAAGGAAATTCTTCCTTCTTTATCTGCCAGACAATCAATGGCCCTATGATGCAGCCAACAACCGGAACAATAAGCCCGGCAAGCGCCGACAGATGGCATATCATCGCCCACATTCGAGCGTCTTTATTGAGCTCTTTGCCGGTTCTTTCCTTTTCAACAACTTCGGGCTCCTTGGCTTCGACTTTTTGCTCGGCGCTGACTCCTTTTTCGGCAGGAGTTTCACTTTCGGGCTTTTCAGCGCTCACATCTTTTTCGGCAGGAGTTTCGCCTTCGGGCTTTTCCGCCGGCTCCGGGGTTTCCTCTTCTTTTGCCATAATCCAGCTCCCTTCTATTTAATTTATTTCGATTTGACTCCTGCTGCCTGGCTTTACTTCGCAAAGCAGCAGGGACTTTTTTTAACAAAGGCCGATAAAACCGTCAAGAGCAAAATCCGAATCAACGAACCATTTTCACAAGTGACTAAACGGCCTACCAACCACTTACCATTTAAATAACACAAACTGACAGATTTGTTACAGTCATTCCGAGCCGGAAGGCGAAATATCCGGCCTTAGTGTAGATATGACTGTTTCGGTTAAAGTCAGATTCTTCGCTTTACTACATTCTCCGTAAGAAGTCCTTCTGACCGCCAAAAATAACAAATTGACTTATATTCCCGGAAACAAAATAATTATGAACGCCAAATTATCCTTATCGGTTAATTTGAGTAACTAATTATCATTTTTTTGAGTACGCCGACCGGCACTGCTGACATCGATTGTTTTTATGCCGAGCCTGCCCACCGGCGTCTCCGGGGCAAACCTAAACGCACCCTTCTCGAACTCGACTATGAGCGGGTCAGCAAGCAGGTTTCCCCCCTCGGCCTTGAAATGCGGACAGGACAATGTACCGTATTTTCACCCCTTTAGAACTCCTCACCGACCATAACAGAGGAACTGCCGGGATTTTATTTCTAACGGAGTTCATCAATTTCCTCCTTCGGCGGACTCTGGCAGCCACACTGCCATCTCGCTTTTGCCGCGGTGTGCCCAGGCATAGTAAGGAATTGCCACAACTTCGATACTGTTCAACACCATTTTGCTTTCCTGCTGAGGCTGTTGTATCCTCCCCTGACCCTTCACTGTCACGATGCCGCCCAACAAATCACCGTGATATTCGGTGCGAAGCCTCGCGTTCGCCTGCAAAGCCAATTTTGCCACACCTTGTGGATTGTCCACACCCTCGAAGCAATACACAACAGGCCCGCGCTGAACGGCTATGCGCCCCGCGTTGTCCTTTATGTTCTCGTGGGAAACGACCCGGCGTATCGGCATCGGCAGGTTCAGCTCTATACAATCGCCCTTCTCCCATCTGCGCCTGATAGACGCAAAACCCTTGTCGATATTCAAGTCAAGAGATTTGCCGTTGACATTGAGTGTTGCTTTCTCAGAGCTTTCGTTCAGGAAGCGATAAAGGTCGCTGGGAACAGGCTCATTCTGCGCCCAGCCGGGAATGCGAACATAAATCGCAAACTTCGCCGAACGCTCCGGCTCAACGATTATCTTCACGGCCCCATCCCACGGATAGCGCGTCTCCTGCTTCAGGAGCACGGTATTGTCAGCCATCTTGATTGTGGCGCTTCCTCCGACGAAAAGATTCACACACAAAACGTCACCTTGCTGCGCGTAAGCGTAGCCGGGGAGCGACGGCATAAAACGCACAATGTTTGTAGGACAGCAGGCGCAGCCAAACCACGGGCTCCGCTCATAGTCACCGTCACTGGCTAACGGGTTCGGGTAGAAAAACTCATCTCCGCTTAGCGAAATACCCGAAAGAAATCCATTGTAGATAACTCTTTCCAGCACATCGATATACTTCGCATCGCCGCCCAATAAAAACATCCGATGGTTCCACATGGCGTTGGCAATGGCCGCACAGGTCTCGCAATAGGCCGTCTTGTTGGGCAGCTCGTAATCCTCGCCGAAGGATTCGCCGCCGCGCCTGGCACCGACACCGCCGGTGATATATAGCTTCTTTGAGACAACGTCCCACCATATCCGCTTGAGCGCTTCGACGTAACCGTTATCGCCCGTCAGGGCCGCCACATCCGCCATCCCGGAATACAAATAGCCGGCCCGGACGGCGTGACCCACCGCAGCGTCCTGCTCGATTACTGGCTTATGGTCCTGACAGTAATCGCCATAAATCTCGCGCCTCTCAGATTGGCCACGCTCATCGATGAAGAATTTCGCGAGTTTGAGGTATTTCTCGTCGCCGGTCACACGATACAACTTCACCAGCCCTATCTCTATTTCCTCGTGGCCGGGCACATCGTGTTTCTTATCGGGGCCGAAAACCGAGTCGATGTAATCGGCGAGCCGAATTGCCACATCAAGAATTTTTCTTTTTCCGGTGGCCTGGTAATAAGCGACGGCTCCTTCAAAGAAATGGCCCGCACAGTAAAGCTCATGCTTATTGCGAACATCGGTCCATCGCTTTTCCGGCTGCCGCTCAGGCAGAGAATAGAAGGTGTAAAGATAGCCGTCTTCCCACTGGGCCGCTGCGATCTTGTCAATCACACCGTCAACGTATTCTTCGAGCGCCGGGTCGGGATGACTTTTCAACGAATATGCGGCCCCCTCTATGACCTTGTAGAGGTCCGAATCGTTAAAGTAGATACCTTCGAACTTTCCTTCCAGCAGGCCGCCTGCCTTTGCAAAGTTATCGATTCTGCCGGTTTCTTCACACTTTTGAAAATCGTAAGGCACCGTCACCTCACGGTTCGTTTCTATCCGCGGCGACCAGAACTCGTCGGCGATAACCACATCGGTGAACGCAACAGCCCGCAATTGACCCGATTCCTGCATCTGGCAACCTGTTACAAATACGAACATAGCTATAATTGCAATCCACAGGATGTCTTTCGGTATTGCAAAAAGATGTTTTCTTAATAATCGAATCTTTCCCATTTTCTTACGCTCCTTTTCTGTTTTCCCGGCAGAATTTGCCCATCAGCTCCACTGCTTTGTTCACACTTTCAGCCGAGCCGTCCATCTTTGCGTAGGCATCCACCAATTCCATCAATTCCGCGGCCGGCTCAACCTGCCCATATTTGTGTGCGACGTTGACAATCGCAGCATCAAGGCCGTACTCGGCCGCCTTTGCAACGTAGGCCCTACAGACCCCGATTCTTCGGGCCGGCAGGTCACGGACACAGTTGCTAATGCCAAGCGAGCAATGCACACCCTTCATCTGCGCATCGCCTTTGATTTTCTTTATCGTCTCGAACGCCCTGTACGCATAACCCGGCACATTCGGCTCCATCGGCATATCTATCGCTAACGGAAACACTGTCGAGTCGAAGAAAATTTCGCCGGGCGCAAAACCGCATTCGCCGACCGCCTTGGCAAAAATCTGCTTAGCCAAGGAATACAGCTCATCAACCGAGTGCGAGCCGCCCGGCCCAGTAGGTGTTCCTTCACCAACTAAAAGACCGATGAACGCATAATCGAAATCCTTTTTCAACGGCAAGATTTTATCCATCGTATAGACCTTAACTGAGTTTATAAGTGGCTGTTTAACCTGACCGCCGGTATTATACCACTCTTTCAGGCCCGTTATCAGGACATCGTTGTTACTGCTGTCGATACAAACCGGCACGCCATTGCTCCACCTACGAACCATTCGCACATACTCGACCATCATATCAACGCAAAGCTGTGGCTCATTTTCACCAAAGGCATCGAGATTGACCGCTATGTAATCAGCCCCATCAGCAGCCTGTGATTCAATTAAGGCCTTAATATAATTCAGCGGTTCGCTTGGTCTTGAATATGCATCGGCGCCGAGTCCCCCCAGCTGCTTCATTATCTTGCCGGTCTTCGGTATCGAAGCGTGGATTGATTCGCCGATAGTAATCAGTGGATTCTTCATCGTGCGGTCCTTAATACCAAATAATTCATCCGTCTGCCATTCTTTTTATAACCTGTATTCATAAACACTTATGCAATCCCAGTGTCTTTTTTTATATCTGTTTTTGGTGCTGCGTCGACCCAAACAACTACCTCTTTGAGCGATTTTGCGTTGTGGATAACCTGTTGATAACCCAAAATCCGTCCCTCTGACCGTGTCCGTCCACGACGCTGAAAAATGTCGGATAAACAGGTTGCTTCTTTGCCCCCGCCTCTGCGACCTGCTCCAAATCTACTTATCTCTCTGTAACTTCTTTCTAATAAAGACGTTACCTCCGCCAACAAAGTCGCCACTTAAACTCACCTCCATTTGAGCACCTGCGAACCAACAGTGTGTCCAAATTCCATTGGGCCTGCAATGAATTCGAGAAAAATTGTCCTGTTAGTGGATAATCCATGGAAAATTTCTTCATAATTCTTATATCAAGAGTAAATACACACACACCAGAAAGCTGTGTGTTCCGATAAAAACCGTAATTTCTCCGTCACCAAATCACTTCCTTAACGGCCGAGCCTGGGGATGGCCCGGCGCAACCACCCGTAACCACCGCGCATTTATCGAGCTACAGACCACGAACAAAAACTCTCAATACTCAATCGCCACTAAAGTTCGTGGCGTTATTGTGGAAAAACTCAACCGCCTGCGGTTAATGGATAATTTCACATCTCCATCAATCGGCAGAACCAGCGTCTTATGTGCCTTGACAGGCTTGGAGAATTCTACCGACACATCGACCGGCTCATCATTGAAATTTTCAACAATCAAACAATCCTCGCCGATTAAGTACAAAGCCACTTTATTCGGAGCACCAAACCTTATTCCGAACGGCGCCAACAATTTGTCCCTGATGGATTCGAGTTCTTTTCGATTTAACTCAAGCAAGCTGCGAGGTTTCCCATTGACCTTCAGGATAATTAAGTTTTCATCATCAAGAATCGCGTCATCCAACCGCTTGGCCAGTCCATCTGTTATCAGCACGGGCTTTTTAGCAACGAGCATTTTAGCGATTCTCTTGGTGAAGTCCGGGTCTTTCAACGCGTGAACTGGGAAAAACGCAGCCTTTGCATCAGTGTGAATTTGTGCTGCGGGCACAAGCGGTAATCCCAACATCCCCACAAAATCGAATACGTATTGCTCATCATAGGCGTCACTATTCGGCGGCTTCGGAGCAAGAATGCCTGTGAGAGGTTTATTTCGCACCAACTTGGCGAGCTTGAACAATCCGGGAATCTCCGTCCGTAATTTTTCAACATTTCCCGGCCCGGTATCTCGCAACAGCGACCCGTAACAAAACAGCAGCATCTCCTTTGCATCTGCCAATACGGTCTGTCGCGCCTGCTCTACGTATGTATTCTCCGTGGTCCCGTAAGGGTCAAACCACCCGCCGCCCGTTTTCGGCCCGCCTATCTCGCCCAGCCATCGCATAATGTAATAAGCTTCGTACTGAACTTTTCCTCCCCAGCGCTTATCAGCATAATCGCGCGTCTCGGTGCCGACCCAGATTCTATCATAGTCGGCTGTTTCACGTGAAACCTCATACCCACGATTATGGAAATTGTCGTACCATTGAGGATATTTGATTATTATTTTTACATCCGGATTAACCAATCTTGCCGGTCCTAAAATTCTTTCACGGCTCATCCTGACCATAAGCTCACAGCGGTAATCAGCCCACGTCTGGACGCCGCGTGCCTTTTTGCACTCACCGCATTGGCAATCGGTGAAAAGAAAATCATCAATCATAATCTCATCGAACATCGAGGCCGTGTATTCGAAGATTTCCTGAAGCTGGTCTTGCGTGCCCTTATTGGTATAACAGGAAATCAGGTTCCAGCCTGTCGAAATCTTGCCGACCTGCGTAGTTGTAACACAGCCCGAAACCTCAAAGCCTTTCGCTTCAAATGTGGACTTCGCCCGTTCTAAGGTTCTTCTCTCGGCGGTATATCGGCTTCTGAAAGTTTCAATGAAAACATGTGTAACGCCGGTCTTCTTACACCAGTCGATTGCTTTATTTATACCCTCCTCGGTACTCAAATGGTCACGCACATTCTGCGCCGTAAACAGCGTAGCTATCTTCAAAAGCCCCTTATTCTCATTTGCCACATCCCACAACGACTGCGATTGACACCTCAAAGCTACCAGCAACATCAACCCCACTACAGTATATTTCAAACTTCCCGATTTAATCATTCCTTTCACCTTCTTGAACTGGCCCTGCAAGTTTGTTTTGTTCAAAACTAACGATTTTCCCCTTTAGCGCACGGCAGGCTGCTGCCGGGTCACGGGCCTTCGTGACCGCTGCACAAACCGCAATCGCTTTGGCACCAGCTCTCAAAACATCTTCCACATTGTCTAATGTAATACCGCCGATAGCCACATTACAAACACCCGTATCGGTAAGTATCTCTGTTGCCTGCCTGACATAGTCCAGTCCGACCGCCTCAGCATTGGGTTTCGTCTCGGTGGTAAAGACCGGCCCCAGAGCAGCATACGTAGGCCGCTCCTCACAGGCGGCACGCAGTTGCTTGAGCGAATGTGTGCTTTTTCCGATAATCAGCGGAGCTAACTGGAGCTTGCGTGCACATTCAACGGGAAAATCATTCTGGCCAAGATGAACTCCATCAGCACCCGCAGCAACCGCGACGTCAACCCGGTCGTTTATTATGCTAAGGACGCTGGTGTCTTTGCATATCTGCACAAATTCGACAGCAATGGCGTAAAGCTTGTCGTCATCGATGTCCTTCGCACGCAGTTGAATGCAATCGGCACCACAGGCTGAGTACTTACAAGCCAAAGAAATAACATCCACCGGCAGGTTGCTGGTAATTATCACGTACAGCCTGACACCTTTAAATTTCTCAAAAGCATCGCTGAAAAGAACAATATCCTTCTCGAGAGTATAAGCGGCGTATCGCAGATTTTCTATTGTCCCTGCTACCGACCGGTCCTGCGTTTGGGTCATCTCAGCAAGCACCCGCAGTGCCTCCGTTAGTCGTTTGCAGCCGGCAGTAAGACAATCCTTTAGATTGCCGCGCGCAAGCTGCCGCTCGACCTTCTTACCAAGACCGACATCACCGAGCGTATCTCTGCTTGAGATAAGACGACCGGCATTGAGCTTACCAATAGCTGCTGAAAGCTCGTGCCGGATCTGCCTGGCTCGGTCGGTAAGCTGCGCCGAATTCAAAGAGAATCTGCAAAACTCTTCTATTACGCGAATCGCCTCACGAGCACGATTAAAATTAGCATCGATAATTCTATAGACAGCCCGTTCCATATCATCTCTGATTATACGAGCTGCGCATAGCATTGAGTAGCTAAAATTGGGTAAAACGGCAGGAGTGAATGAAACTCTTTTGACAGATTCAAACAGACTGTTTTTGCGCTAATATGGGAATCTCTTTCGCTCAAAAGAAACGCGGAGCCGACCCTCCTCCAGAGCGACCCCGCATAAAAAAATTTTATTAACAAAATCGGCAACACCGATTCTGAAAAGTCCGAAAAATCGGGCGGACATATCCTCCTCTGAAACGTTTTTAGGCCGTCCGCCCAATATAGCTACTTATAAAAGGACAAAAAAAACTAAGCTGCAAAAAATATGCCAAGAATAAGCAATTAAGATTGAATACAACCACATCTCGGCCTAACTTCTTATAATAAAATCTGTTACGCTTATAAAAGACGTTCCGGCTATGAAAAAATATATTTTGTATTTTAACACCGTGTTGTTATTTGTCAACACTTATTATGCCCACCCAGCCTATTTTTACGCACACAGAGCTTTTAGGATGCTATATTGTAGGGTTCCCTATCTGGTGTTTACGAAATGCAACGTGGGGTGAATAAAATGAACAACTTCACTAAAACAGAGCTGCCGGTGTCAGCAGCCAGTCAAAGGCACGCTTTTGTCATGCATCTACGAAACTTACGAAACTGCTATACTAAATCCGGTGTTAATCATACCATTGTGCTTTGTCGCCGCTGTGTTATTTTGTGTAATATTTAGCAGAGCAAATCCGGTTTGTCCAGCGGCAAAGCCAGCGGTCAAAGAGCACTCTCTTGCCGGTCCTCTGCTGGTCAAGCTGAAAAATGGTGCTCTTCCGCCACGCTACAATCTCATCAGCAATCCTCCGGGCCTGTTCTTCAGGCAGCTCCAACCTGACAAGCTCAAAAGGGTCAGTGTTAATATCATAAACGCAGGCTGTTTTGTCTGTCGGATTATATATGAACTTACGTCCGCCTCTTATAAAACCCGCAGGCCCCTCCTGCATCCAACCGCAAAAATACACCCTGCGGCCATCAGGTATAGACCCAAGCGCATTAACGCCGTCAAAGCCAACAGCTTCCGTCTCGAAGCCTAACAGCTCCAGTAACGTTGGCGTCAAATCAACAGAACTGACTGGCTCGGCAACCTTAACACCCGGCTCTACCAGAAATGGAGCTCGCAAGCAAAACGGGATACGCAGGACCTCATCGAAAGCTATCAAAGCGTGCCCTGATTTACCGTGCTCGCCGAATGCCTCACCGTGGTCTCCAATAACACAAAAAATCGTTTTATCTGTAAGATTCAGCCTGGCCAGCTCCACATCCAGAGCAGCCAAGAATTTATCGGTATAACGGATCGCCTGTCGGTAACGTTCCTCTACCGGCTCCTTGGCCGGCGTGTCGAACCACTCAGGAACCTCATAAGGGTCATGAGTAACCGAGCAAAGAATCGTAAGGAAAAACGGCCTCTCGCCTGCTTGTATCCATTCGGTGATGGGCTTTAACATTGAGAACTCATCGCATGCTAAGTAACCGAGATAGCTGTTAGGGTCACCCAAGTCATCCCTTGCCCAGTATTTATCAAAGCCAAGATTGTACACCAGCCCGGGCCGAGATTCAAAGTTGCCCATTGCCGATTGAAAAAACGCCGTCCGATAATTCAGTTTATCTCTCAGAATCGTGACAATACCGGCATAGGGCTTTACAACAGGGACCGCCTCGGCAAGATCGTGTGAAGCAGAAGAAAATCGGCCGGTTAAAAGCGCAAAAAGTGCTTTTGTAGTATGGGGTAACGATGAGCGAGCATTTGAAAATTCAATCCCTTGTCCAGCTAAAGTTGCGAGATACGGGGTCAAATTACTTCGTTTGTCTGAAAGTGAGCTGTACTGGTACTGAATGCCCTCGAGGATGACTATGACTACGTTGCGATTTAGCTGTTGTGGTTTTCGGGAAATCTTTTGTTGGTCGTGAGTAGGAATTTTACGCTCAGGCTTATCTGACAAGCGGTAATCGGATATAAAAATGCTGAATATAGCCCGAAGGTGGCAGTTGGAGTACAGCCCAGAGGAAGCTGCTTGTGGAGAACCGTCTCTGGAAACTGCACCGCGAGCCACAACACTGATAATAATAACAATGATAGAAATAACAACTCTGCTGAAAAAGCGCTTGCGGTTGTAATTCGGCGGCAATGGATTTGCTAAAACAACAAAGAAGAAGGTAAGAGCAATCGCACTGGGCCCAAGCAAAATAAATGCTGCTTTCGGCATTTTTATAAGGTTAACACCAATAATGCAAAAAGTGTGCAATGGCGCCCGGATTAAAGGCAAAAGAACCCCGGGCAGTATTTGTGTTCCCGTTCTGATTAGCCAGCCGGCGTTCATAACCGACCAGGTACACACGATAGCAGCAATGATAGTGGCCGTGCGCAGAACCCATCTCTTAGGCCATCGAAAACAAACCAGCGCCAAGATAACCTCAAGAAGTAATAGAAAAGAGATATCGGCTAGAACCCAGCCAATATATTCTCCGACCAGGTTAAAACGCAACGAATAAAAGAATTTCACCAACAGCACGCAAAGTAACGCACCGAACATAATAACACTATAAGCACGAGGGGCTAAAAAATAATAGAGGAGGCGAATAGACAAAGCCTGTCTAATCTTGAAATTAGAATGTGAACGCTCATAACTCATAGCGCGCCAAGATACTAAAATTGCCAGCAAATATCAAGTTATAGCTGTTACTAAAAATTTAATGAAAAATATGTAGCTGAGTATTTTTATTCTTTTGTTGTTAAGAATAATAGTTTTAGTAAAATAAATTCAGTATAAGTAGTCATATAGCCGGTTAAATTGTAACATTCGTCAAACACCCGGTCATTAAAGCGTAATAGTATCGATAGTTAGAGAGAAGATATTCAAATATATCTTTGTGGAAAACCTGTTGTTTTTCTTATTATAATCAGGGGCAAAACTCACAATAGCATTGGCTGGGTAGTATTAAAATGTTGGTTCGTGTCGGTTCTAACACACTTTCTAACAGCTTGTCTGCTGTCCTGCGCTTTATCGTGTTAGTTGATTTTTAAAGGTTTTTCTGCATAATTGCTTTGACAAATGAGGTCACTGAGAAACAAAATATATAAACAAGACATGATATAACAATGCTCAAAAAGACCGCAGCAACATTTCTAAACAGAGTGTACCCCAAGTAAAAGACCTTTGTGTTATGAGAGTGTAGGGAATAAAAAATGGGCAAACAAGTTATGCGAAAAGTGACGAGCTCTGCAGCTTTGTTTGTGGGTTTTGATATTGGAAGCAGCTTTGTGCATTATACTGTCCTCGCGGAGGATAAGGAGATTATATACTCTCCGAAACCAATAATGCACTTTGCGGACCCTATTGGGGCGGTGAGAGAAGCATGGCGGGACATAACAAAAAAATATGGCAGTTACCGGGTAAAAAATACAGCCTTCACAGGAAGCGGAGCAGAATCATTCCCAAAAGCGATGAAGGGCGTTACTTACGTGTTTGATAGCGTAGCGATTCCAAAGGGGGTCGAGATAGCGCAACCGCAGGCACAGTACATCTTTCATATTGGTGCCAAAGATTCATACTTTTTTAATATGAAGCAGATAAACGGCAAAAAGATCATTCAGGAGTGGAAAACAGGGACCAAATGCGGCGGCGGGTCCGGAACGTTGATAGAAAAGCAATGTAGGAGGCTCTTTGAAGGCCAGGTCACCACCCCTGAGCTTGAGGATATCGCTGCAGCAAAGGACAAAAACCAAAAGGAAAATATTAGAATAAAGAACAGGCGGAAGCAACAGGCAAGGCTGGAGGAGATGTTTATAAGGGCTCAAAAGGAGGCCGAGCGGTCGAAACAGCCGAGCGAGTTTTTGGCAAGATGCGGCGTCGTTATTCAATCTGATTTAATTCACAAGCAAAATGAGGGCGCGAAAAGAGAAGACAATTTAGCAGGCCTTTTCAGGACGGTTGCGAGAAACTATAAAATCGATGTTCTTGGTGCAATGGAATTCAAGGACTCTAAAGATTCTGCTCATGCTATTGCAACCGGGGGCGTTCTTACTAACGATCTTATTAGGAAAAACCTTGAAGAATTTCTCAGAATTTCCATAACAAGACCCCAGCACTACCATAACATAGCGGCCATAGGAGCAGCGGCCAAAGGAATCGAGGAGGATAACAGGGTTGTTTTTAGTCTCAGGCAACTCGATAAAATCGCAGCTTACAGCAGGGAAAAAAGACAGTTCGCCCCCGCTCTTTTCGAATGCCTCGAAAAAGTGAATGAGAACAGCGATAGCTTAAAAGGCCAGATACCAAAAAGAACCGAGGTAGTGCTGGGAATAGACGGAGGCAGTACGACCACAAAAGGGGCTCTGGTTGAATTAAGAACAGGCAAGCTCCTCGATAAACTTTATATCAAAACCCACGGCAATCCCGAGGAATCATTGAAGCGCGTTCTGAAGTACCTAAGCAGACACAGAGACAAAGTGATTATAAGGGGAGTCGGAGCTACCGGCTCTGCGAGGAAACTGTACGAGAAGATTCTGGTAGGCAAAAAGAAATCAGAGGAATTAGCGGAAAAGGGAATAGAGCTCACAGACAGAGTGACTGACGAGATTACCTGTCACGCCCTCGGCGTTAAGCACTGCAACCCGGAGATTGACACCATTTTTGAAGTAGGCGGCCAGGATATGAAATTTACCAGTTTCGCTAAGGATGGAACGGTCAAGGAAGCAAAAATGAATTATAGCTGCCAGGCGGGTTCCGGCCAGACGCTCGAAAATATGGCTGACATCGTCAATCTGAATGTGGAAGATTCCTTACAACAGGCTGCGCTTAAGGCCGAGAGGGTCCCGGTGATTGACTCGACGTGTGGTGTTTTTATGGAGATGGATGAGAACAGACTCATCGCCGAAGGTTTCAGTAAAGAGGAAATAGCCGCCGCTATAACTCGCGGAACAGCCGCCAGTTACTATTACAAGTTTGTTGGAGGCTCCCAGCACGCCGGCGATAAATGTTCCGCTCAGGGCGGACCTCCTTTGGGAAAGGCTTTTCTTGCCGCTCTTGCCCAGGTCACGGACAAGCAGATAGAGGCCTATCCTCACAGGGAAATGTTCGGTGCTTGGGGCCAGGCCCTGGACATCATCGAGAACATAAAACAATTAGAAGCGCAGGGCAAGAGCTACAAATCCGCATTCAGAGGCTGGGGTATAGTAGATATGCCTTTCGAAAAGCGCAGAGTATCCTGCAAAGAGTTGTTCGGAGAAAAATCCTGTGGTGTTAGGGATTGTCAGCTCGAAGTATTTTCAATTGAGAAAGATGAGATACTTACAGGAGGCTTTTGCCCGAGAGGAAATTCCGAGTCGTCGAAGAAACCAAAAATAAACTACGTGGAAAAATACCACAAGATATATGAGAAGCATTTCAAAAAGCAGGGATGCCTGCTGTGGGAGCTGTCCTCTATGCAAATAGATAAGCAAAAGACAGTGACAGTGGGGATTAAGCGAAGCACTGCGACGCTTGGAGAGAAAGGAATCTGGAGTGCCGCGTTGTTCAGAAAACTCGGGTTCCTCCCTGTGGTATCACCGAGAACCGACAAAGAAATTGCAAAGATAGGAATTGACAGCTCAAGGACAGAGTTCTGTATAGCCAGAAAGCTGGCAACGGGACACGCATCAGTATTAAATGAAAATCCGGACATAGCATACTTGTTTAATCCGAGTTTTATCGAGCAAAGGACCGGCACCCCTCCGGACCTGAAGTACTGCATTTACACGGAGTCGGAAGGATACATCTTAAACGATGTCCTTTCGCTCGATAAGAACAAACAGATAAATCCTATTCTGCACTTTGGAGAGATTCATATTCTCGTTCAGGCGCTTAGACAGGAGTTTGACAGATTGGGATTCGGCTTCACAGATAGACGGATAAAAAGTGCCATCAGATATGCCGATGTTGCTGAAAACGAATTCAAGGCCGAGCTTTATAAAGAAGGGGATAAGTTCTTAAAGAAAATCGAAGAGAATAATGAAAAGGCATATATTGGTATCGGCAGAGATTATGTTCTGCTCGACCCGGAAGCAAGCTCGAACTCGGGGACTATGTTCTCACAGATTAGGGGATTAAATTACATACCGCAGCTCTTTTTGGAGCACAGGTTCGAAGATATTGTTCTCGACGGTATAGTGGAGAACGAATTTTGGGTCCAGAGCGTCAAAATATTAAAGGCCAATCTTTACGTAGCGAGCCATCCAAATTTATTTGCTATAAGGATGATGAATTTCGCCTGTGGCCCGGACAGCTTAAAGATTTATCAGGAAGAAAAAATTCAGCAGGCTGCGAACAAACCTGTCCTTGTCCTGCTGACAGATGCTCAAACCAACAACGCCCCCTTTGTAACGAGGACGGAAGCTCACGAAAGGGTTGTGAATCAAAGCAAGCCGAAAAAATTGGATATTGAGCGGCTTAAAATGCGCACATACGATGGATCTGAAGAAAGGACCTGGCTTCTTCCTAATATGGGAAATGCCAGTTTCGTCGGAGCCGCCGGCCTGAGACATTTCGGAGTAAACAGCAGCGTATTACCGACAGACACCCCCAGAGGCTACCAGTTAGCTAGAAAGCACATCTATACGGAAGTCTGCCATCCACTTAAAAATGTTGTGGGTGATGCAGTTGATTTTCTGCAGGAGGAAATTGAAAGAAGAGGCAGAGTGTATGTGGAGAACCAATATCTTGTCATGCTTCCGACAACGAGCGGCCCCTGCAGGTTTGGAAAATATACAGAGCTGGTCAGGGAATTTCTGGACCGCGAAGGCTTGGAAAAGGTCCCGGTTGCAGGCCCTTCTTCGGAAACCGATTATCAGGACATACCTTTTCCGAGGAAGCTTAGCTCGTCGGACAAAAGCAAAATGCAAAAAATGTTGTTTAAGGGGATAAAAGCATCCGACCTGTTGGAAGATATAACGTTGAGATTTCGCCCGTACGCCGAGGATAAGGAGCTGGTGGAAAAACTCCAAAGGGAAAGGTTAAGCGAGTTGGAAAAAGCCGTTGAAAGAGGCGCTGAAACATCGGACCTTATAGAGTGGGGAGAAGAAACGGTGTCATTGTTTAAAGAAATTAATCTGCGAAACCACAAGAGGTTTCCTCTTGTTCTTTACATAGGGGAGATATATGTAAGGCAGCACGATCCATGTACTGATTTTGTAGTCCGCCGGCTGGAAGAAAAAGGCCTGGAAATCGTGAGGGACCCCGTAACCGATTGGCTGGATTATGTAAATAAAATGAATATAAGAAATGCCGGAAGAGACCTGAGGTTGGCGCTCAATAGTTTCAATCTAAGCAGGACATTAAAAGTAACGGGAAAATTCACCAGGTCTTTTCTTAAAGGAAGGTATATGTCCTCCATTGAAGAAAAAATAGCCGGGCCGTTTCACGAAGTCCTTCGCGGCAGGCATGTTCTCCCGAAGCCGATCGATATGATAGAGACACTGGAAATCAATCACGAAGGTCACGGCAATATCGAAGGAGAATCTCCGTTAAGCACTGGTATCGCTTATCATTTTATGAAAGATTTAATTAAGCCGAAAGGCGACGCCTATATTTCGGGAATATTTCATGTGGGGCCTTTTACCTGCATGCAGGAAGGAGTTGCAACCGCGAAAATAGAGGCAATGGCAAAAGAGCTAAGAAAGAGAAAGCCCGATTTGGTCTTTCCGATTATCCACGCATTTTTCGGCGATTCCCCGAGCGCAAACCTTGATTCGGAGATTGCAGTTTTCACGGAGCAGTGCTACCAGAAAAGGGAAATGCTCAAAGAAAAATATGACCTTAAGGCCCCAACGATGGGTACTCCAGATAGGATAGAGATTAAGACTGTTTCTCATCCAAAACGCTCCACCGAATCTCTGACACGAACGAAGAGCTGATGTGGACTTTATTTAATATTTAGTCCCTGGTTTTACCGGAGGTTTTTCTCCCCAAGTAGAATGGGTAAATGGTACGAATATCAGCTAATTTTCTCAAGCAGCTCTTTCCGGGCTTTGACTCGAAGCTTGGCGTTCTCGTAACGCTTCTTTTCCTGCTCCGTTTCAGGCAGTATCGGCGGGACCGTCGTCGGCCTTTTGTTCTCATCCAGCGCAACAAAGGTCAAATACGCCGTCGTTGTTATGACCTCATCGCCCCCGTATGGGTCTTCTCTATTAACCTGGACGCCCACCTCCATCGACGAGCGACCGACATAATTTATAGAGGCCTTTAATACAACATGGTCGCCGACACGAATCGGCTCTTTGAAGACCAGCGAGTCGATTCCTGCGGTAACAACTTCTTTGCCGCAGTGTCTCTGTGCCACCATTGCCGCCACCATATCAATCCAGGCCACAATCGCTCCGCCGAACGCTGTGCCCTGCGGATTGGCCTGGTGGGGCATAAGTAAGTATCTTGTTTCCACCGCGCTTTCTCTTGGACTTTTGCCCTTTGGATTTTCCATTATCTTTAAGACCTTTGCATTATTAAAGGAACTCAGGGTGGCACCCTCAAACTTGTTTGGGGGTGGTGTCGTCCAAGTGTGTTTAGAATTCCACTTTCGGCACTTCGGTCTTTGCCTGCTCGCTGGCCTCGAAATATTCGACTTTCTCTACGCCGGCCCGCTTGCAGAAAAACGCCCCGAAGAACTGCCGGTAATAAGCGTTCAGCTGCTCAGCCGCCTGGTTATATCTTGTTCGGGCAACGTTGATGCGGTTCTCCGTGCCTTCGAGCGCAACCTGAAGGTCCCGGAAGTTTTCGTTGGCCTTTAGCTGCGGATAGTTTTCCTGTAACATCAAAAGCCTCGACAAAAATCCGCTCAGCTCATTGGTCGCCTCGATCTTGCCCGCCCTGTTACCGGCCTGAAAATATTTCTCTCTCGATTTGGCAATGTTTTCAAATAGCTCTTTTTCATGTCCAGCATATCCTTTGACCGTTTCGACAAGGTTTGGCACCCGGTCGAGCCTTCGCTGCAAAGCGGCATCAATGTCCGCCCAGACCTTCTCCGCGCCTTGTTCGAGGTTGACAGCTTTGTTATAACCGCCGATGTACCAGGAGAATATCCCAAGGCCTAATAATAACAAAACGACCAGCACTGCGACTAAAGCGACCCATATTTTTCCGAAGTTTCTCATTT
>JBGVTO010000355.1:0-14136 GCA_041862635.1 Phycisphaerae bacterium
GTCAGCTGCTCTGCCGACTGAGCTAATCGCCCTGAATTCTGTTTAAGGGAAACCCCTTTTAAGATTAGATAAATTTGGACTAACTTTACAACTAAAAGGCAGTTATTACAAGAAAATTAAGCATGAATTTTGTTGCTTGCTGCACTTCCTTCCCGCCGGTTGCGAAATATCCTTGCCCCGTTAGAAATTCTATAGTGATAACACAAACCCTGCTGGACAACCAAGGGAAACAATCGCTAACTGGGCAAGAAAGGAAAATTTCTAACGGGGCTTGCAAACATTCATCCTTTACACTATAAACGTGCGCAATGTATAGTTTTGTCTGAGTTTACGTGGGGCTATTTGCGAACCGCAAGGGATAAAACATGAGATACAGCCGGATGTTTATACCAACGGTTAAGGAAATTCCTGCCGACGCTGAAACTGCCAGCCACAAACTTATGATTCGGGCCGGCCTAATACGCAAAGTCGCCAGCGGCACATATACCTATCTGCCGCTCGGCTGGCGCAGCCTGCTCAAGGTCATCGCAATCGTCCGTGAGGAAATGGACAAAGCCGGCGCACAGGAAATCCTCGTTCCCTCAATGCAGCCCAAAGAGCTTTGGGACAGGACCGGCCGAAGCACGGACTACGGCCCAACAATGTTCAGCCTTGAAGACCGCCACGGCAGAATGAACGTCCTCGGCCCTACGGCTGAAGAGGTCTTTACGACCTTAGTCGCCGGCGAGATAAAATCGTATAAGCAGCTGCCCATCAACCTTTATCAGATAAGCCCGAAATTCCGCGATGAGTTCCGTCCGCGGTTCGGGGCGATTCGGTCTCGCGAATTCATTATGAAGGACGCCTACAGCTTCGATGCCGACCCTGTAAGTCTCGACAAATCATATCAAGCGATGTACGATGCGTATTGCAAAGTTTTCAAACGCTGCGGTCTGGAATACGTGATTGTCGAGGCCGAGTCCGGCGAAATGGGCGGCTCCGGCTCACACCAGTTCACCGTTCCCTGCGAATCCGGCGAAGACACTATCATCTATACCGATGACAACACCTACGCGGCAAACCTCGAAAGGGCAGTCGTGGATCCATTGCCAAAAGAAAAAGCTGATGCTGATATTTTGCCAATGGAAGAAGTCCACACCCCGAATATTGGCAGCATCGAAGCAGTCTGCAAGTTTCTAAACACAGAACCCAGGCAAATGGTTAAAACGCTTATTTACTCCACCGAAAACAAAACAGTAGCGGTGCTTATTCGTGGTGACCATGATGTTAATGAGGAAAAGCTCAGGTTGGCCGTAGGTGGCAAGCACATAGAGTTAGCTGACGAAATAACTATCGAAAAAGTTACTGATGCACGGGTGGGTTTTGCCGGTCCGATTGGGTTAGTCGGCAGGGTTAACACGATATTGATGGATTATGCAGTAGATGCAATGCCGGTTTGGGTAACCGGCGCAAACAAGACTGACTATCACATAATAAATGTAGTGCCCGGTAGAGATTTTCCGCTCGAAGGTGATAATGTTACTGTCACCGACGTCCGCTACGCCGTAGAGGGTGATACGCATAACGGCAAAAAGCTGCTTTTTAAGAAGGGCATAGAGGTTGGGCAGGTCTTTAAGCTCGGAACCAAATACAGCGAAAAACTCGGAGCAAAATTTCTGAGGCAGAATGGGCACGAAGCACCCTGTCTTATGGGCTGTTACGGTATCGGGATAAATCGAATTCTTGCTTCAGCCATTGAGCTCGGCAATGATAACAATGGCATTATCTGGCCGATTAGTATTGCTCCGTTCGAGGTCCTTGTTACTTCCGTCAATCAGGACGATGACAAAGTTGCGCAGGTGGCGGAGAACATTTATCAGCAGTTGCTCGATAATGGTGTTGAGGTATTGTTAGATGACAGGGTTCTGCGCGGCGGAGTGAAATTCAAAGATGCCGACCTAATCGGCATACCAATAAGAGTTACAGTCGGAAAAAAATCTATGGCCAAAGGCAACATCGAGATAAAGCTGCGATGCGAATCCCAAAGCAAAAAGGTTCCAATTGAAAAAGCAGCTGATAAAACGATTGAGCTGGTCAGCTCCCTTAAGGAACGGCTAATGGCTTAACACAATATTTATAACGGGTGATTATGCAATGTTAGAACCAACCCAAAAATTGAAAAGGAGAAAACCGATGAAAAAAGACAAACTCTCAAGACGCGCTTTTATCCGCAGTACATCTTTGATGATCTCTGGTGCAGTTGTCGGCTCATTGGCCCGCCCCGGAAAGGCCGTCTCACCGGCCGACGTCAAACGAATCGTCAAGAATGACCGCATTAACCAGTCTGTCAGCAGGTGGTGCTATGGTAAGTTCTCGCTTGACGAACTTTGTTTGATAAGCAAGAAGATGGGCATGAAAGCAATCGACTTACTTAGGCCCAAAGACTTTCCTACGCTTAAAAAACACGGCCTTGTCTGCTCGATGGTGAGTACGCACGGCCTGACGAAAGGACTAAACCGAAAAGAGAATCACGAGCAATGCCTTGCACAAATCCGGTCGGCAATCGATGCAACTGCCGAATATCAATTCCCGAATGTTATTACCTTCCCCGGCAACAGGGCAGGTATGCCTGACGATGTCGGTGTTGACAATACGGTCATCGCTCTAAAGCAAATTGCCGGATACGCCGAAAAGAAAAAAGTTACAATCTGCGTCGAATATCTCAACAGCAAGGTCAATCATAAGGACTACATGTTCGATAAGACAGCCTGGGGCGTGGAGGTCTGTAAGAGAGTTGGTTCCGAGAATGTAAAAATTCTCTATGACATTTATCACGCTCAGATTATGGAAGGTGATATAATTCGCACGATTCGCGATTATCATGAATACTTCGGTCACTATCACACAGGCGGCAATCCGGGGCGAAACGAAATTGACGAAACGCAGGAGTTGTATTATCCGGCAATTATGCGTGCCATTGCCGATACGGGTTTCAAAGGGTATGTGGCGCACGAGTTTGTTCCTAAACGCGATCCCATCGAGTCTCTCGCTTATGCGGTACGAATCTGCGATGTCTAATTATGTGGAAACTGAAAGAGCCTAATCCGGTAAAGCTTATCGTCGGAATTTTGGCCGCCAACCACCAGTGTTTGCACACCGCGGCCGATGCGCTGAGTGATAAAATCGGGAAAATTGATTTTACAAGTGAAGTCTGGCCGTTTGAGCGAACCGATTATTACAAGGACCAGACAGGCCCGCGTATCTTAAGGCAATTTGTCAGCATCAAACGGCTGATTGACCCCGGGAAGTTAGCCAAAGTCAAGCACCAGACAAACAAGCTCGAACAAAAATTAGCGAAGTCTTTGGCACTTCCTCTGCCGAGGCCGGTGAATCTGGACCCCGGTATAATTGGGCCTTCGAAGCTTGTTTTAGCTACAACAAAAAACTATTCCCATCGTATATATATCGGCAAAAAAATGTATGCTGAAGTTACGTTGATTTTTGACAAGGGCCGCTGGCGGCCACAGGCATATACATACCCCGACTACAAACAGCAATGTTACTTCGATTTTTTTGAGATAGTCAGAACACGATTACTGGAGCAGTTAAAATCGAAACGTTAATCACATTAGCGATAATCCTGCTTGCAGGCTCGTTTGTGCTGTCGGTTATTTTGACAGCGGTTGCACGAAAGCTTGCCGTTCGCGCAGGATTGATCGCACAACCGGTTGAAGATAGATACCACCGAACAGTTATTCCTCTCGGCGGGGGTATCGCAATATTTGGCACAATCTCAATTGTCATGCTTACTGCTATCGCAGTAGTAAAATTTCTTGCTGCTCCTGGTTACCTTGATTGGCTCGGCCGGTCGGTTACCATTCATACGGATGGCTTTTTAAGCAAAATCAATCATCTTTTAATTGTACTGCTCGTTGTTCTTGTTTTATTCGTACTCGGCCTCTGGGATGATAAAAAGCATCTCAGCCCATTCTTCAAGCTCGCCGTTCAGTTTGCAGTTGCAATGACTGCCGCTTTTTTTGCGGATATTCGAATTGAGCTTTTTATCCAAAGCAGAATAATTACTTCTTTGCTTACAGCCATATGGATAGTGCTGATTATTAACGCGTTTAACTTTCTTGACAATATGGACGGTGCTTCCGCCGGCATCGCCGTCATAATAAGCTGTATTTTGTTCACCGCAGCCGCTTTAAGCGGCCAGGTCTTTGTGGGCGGACTGGCACTTGTTTTTATAGGGGCGCTGTTAGGTTTTTTGGTATTTAATTTCCCTCCTGCAAAAATCTTTATGGGAGATGCCGGCTCGCTTGTCGTGGGCTTTTTAGTCGGGCTTCTGACTGTGCGCACCACTTATTATCACGAAGCACAAAGTGGGCAATGGTATGCGGTTTTTATGCCGCTGCTCGTCATGGCTGTCCCGCTCTATGATTTCATCAGCGTAACGCTGCTGCGCATAAGCCAGGGCAAAAGCCCCTTCATCGGGGACACGCAGCATTTCTCCCATCGACTAAAAAAGCACGGCTTAACCGATACCCAAACAGTTTTAACGTTATATTTAGCTACGCTCTGCACGGGCCTTGGCGCAATTTTTCTCTATCAGGTCAATCTGGCCGGCGCAATTCTAATCTTCATTCAAACGGTTATGGTATTATCTATTGTCGCTATTTTTGAAACCACTGCACATAATGATAAAGCCGCCGATTAATTCGAGTGTATCCAAAAGCAAAGCCTTGGTGTGTCTGGAATACATACTCCTTGCCATTTGCCTTTGTGTAATCGCACTTCGCACAACGTTTACCGAAAGCCCCACTGTGCAAGCGACTACTCTTTCATCCAGTTTAACCGACAGCATGTACGGCTTACCAATATGGAGGGCTGTGTTAATATCTTCGTTCAGTATGTTTGTATCGGCTGCATTGATATTTTCCTTCATTCTCTGGCTTGTATTGAGTCTCTGCAGCAGGAAGTTTTCATACCGCTTGAGCGGCATCGAAATAGGTTTGGGGCTTTTCTGTGTAGCCGCTGTCGTCTCGGGTCTTGCAGCGCCGGATAAGCGAGGGGCGATTACTGATTTCGCTGGGCTTGTCGCGCCGGTATTGATGGCCCTGCTGCTGGTCCAGATACTGGACTCACAGTCAAAAGTAAAACTTCTCTTAGCTCTCATTGTCGCTCTGGGTGTGGTCTCGGCTTATCGGTGTTGGGAGCAGTATTCTGAAAATGAGCACTTGATTAAATTTTATGAGCAGGACCCTGATGTGACTCTCGCCCAGCATCGAATCGTCCCGAACAGTTTGGAGCACTTCCAGTTTGAACATCGTCTTTACTCGAAAGATATCAGCGGCTTTTTCACAACGAGTAATTCCGCCGGCTCTTTTGCATTAATGGCGTCCTTTGCAGCTATTGCCTTGCTTATTGAGAGGTATAGAAATCACAAATCTGACGGACTCGAATTTGTTTGGCTTATTACATGCGGCATTGCGGTAGCAGTTGTTATTTTCGGCCTTTTAATTACCAAGAGCAAAGGCGCAATTATCGCCTTGCTCTTTGCCGCTGTAATGTTTGTTATTTATCTTTGCCTTGGCAACTGGCTGAAAGCTCACAAAAAAGCTGTACTGACTTTATGTTTGCTATTGGCTCTCGGAGGGACCTGGGTAGTTATATGGTATGGATTATCTCACGGCCGATTACCTGGCGGCAATTCAATGCTTGTCAGATGGCAGTACTGGCGTGCATCAGTGAAAATGTATGCCGACCATTCGCTTACCGGAGTTGGTCCCGGCAACTTCGCACACTTCTACCCACATTACAAACCAGCTTCAGCACTGGAATCCGTCGCAGACCCGCATAACTTTCTACTCAGTATTCTTACTCAATACGGCCCCATCGGGCTTATCGGATTTTTAGCTATGATTTGTATGCCGTTGTGGATGGTTTTGTCTGACAAGTCTGCAAGCTGCTCATCGAAAGCTCACCGGACTGAGCCGACTTTCAAAAAATTGGCGATTTTCTCAGCGATTATTGTATCGGCTGCGTTGTTGTTTATCAGACCAATTATCTTTCCTCTGCCTCCAACTGCTTCACCGCAGGAAAGAAAAGCCGGGATAATCATATTGTATATTATGCCTGTGATTATATTTATAGCCGGTTTCCTGCTTGCAGCAGCGGGTGAGAGGCCGGCGACAAAAAAGTCTCAATCAAGTATTGCCGCTGCTGCTCTTTTTTGTGCTGTCTTAGGAGTTGCTTTTCATAACTTAATAGACTTTGCAATTTTTGAGCCTGGCGTATTCACGGTTTTTTGGGTGGTAATAGCCTGCCTTACCGCGATAGGTTATCAAACAAATCCCCGACCACAGGTCGTTCTAAAACCTGCACCTTTTGTAAAGATACTGACAGTGGCGGTGGGGGTGGTAATAACTTGTGTTTATCTCAATTATGCTCTTATTCCAGTAGGTAACGCCGGCGCTAAAATCCAGCAGGCCAACCGGGCCATATCCGTTGGCCGACTCGAACAGGCACACAAGCTCCTTGATTCTGCCGCTGAGGACGACTCTTTAAGTCCTGCCGCACCATCCCTCAACGGCCGACTGTATCTGCACCATTTCCAGCTAACGCCGAACAACCGGGACCTGCTGCTGCAGGCGGAAAAGTGCCTGCTGGCTGCAATCGAGCGCAACAGTGCTGCTTTCAAAAACTATGAGCGATTAACAGAGGTCTATTTACTGCTCTCGGAAGTTTCGGCACAGCCGGGAAAATTTGATTGGCTGCAAAAGGCTTTTGATAACGCCTCGTTTACTGTTGAATATCGTTATCCCGGCTGCGCGCGACTGCGAATCGAGCTGGCAAAAATAGCGGAGCTGTTAGACAAAACGGATGTTGCAATCAAACAGTATGAAGAAGCAATCGACATCGAAGATAAATATCGCGCCCAGTTTCGGGAAATGTACCCCGAAAGGGAGAAAATTGTCAGCCGACTCGGCGAGGAAAAATACCAGTTCGCAAAACAGCAGCTAAAATTCCTCAAAAACCAATCAACCCCGTAGCACGATAAACGCAATTCGCATTACGATATACGAGCTATAATCTCTTCAGGTATGTCAAAGTTTGCGTACGCGTTTTGCACATCTTCGTGGTCTTCGAAGGTCTCCATTAGTGAAATGATTTTCTTGGCCGTCTGCGCATCGTTTATAGGGATAGTATTTTGAGGCACCATTGAAATTTCAGCTACCTCCGTAGCTATCTCTTTTTCCCGCAGGGTCTTTTTTAGCTCTTCATAAGCGCCCGGCTCGCAGGTTATCTCGAAAACATCTCCTACGGTTTCCATATCATGAGCACCGGCACTAAGGGCGATTTCCAAAAGCTGTTCTTCATCGGCGCTGGCGGTATTAACTGTAATAAGTCCCTTCTTGCTGAACATCCAGTTCACGCAACCGCTTGTCCCTAATGAGCCGCCGTGTCTTTCGAACAGCCTTTTAATTTGCGGCGTAGTGCGATTACGGTTATCAGTTAGCGCCTCGACCATTATAGCCACACCGCTTGGTCCATAGCCCTCGTACAGCACTTCTTCAAAAGTAATACCCTCTACGTTGCCGGTTCCTTTTTTGATTGCTTTTTCAATTGTATCCTTCGGCATATTGGCTGCTTTGGCCTTGTCGATTGCGTATCGCAAAGACAGATTCGCGGCCGGGTCCCCGCCGCCGTTTTTGGCCGCGACTATTATCATTCGAGCTACTTTGCTCCATATCTTGCCGCGCTTTGCGTCGGCAGCCGCCTTTTTATACTTTATTCCCGCCCAGTGTGAATGACCTGACATAATTGCTCCTGAATATACATTACAGACTATCAACCACAGGTTAACTGCTCAACATTATAGCCTATTTCTTTTTTCAAGTAACTGTTTTACTATCCAAAATTATTTAGCGATGGATTTAGCCAGGAATTTTCCTCTAAATTGTTGGTTTAGTGCTTTGAGGTCGGCCTTTTGGTTTAAGGCTCCAGCCAGATTCCTCGAAAAGTCTTTTTCTTGGGGTCGATTAGGTATTTATTCAGGCACGTCCCGTCCTTACGAAATTCGCCTTCCATACACTCCCACGCTCCGCTGACCTTGATTTTTAGAGACCCATCATCGCTAAGCATAAAAAGCTTATCTGAGCTCTTAAAGGTAACCAACGCCTCGGGACTAAAATTGCTTTGACTTAATTCCTTCACTAATATCGGCGGTCTTTCTTTTTTTCCTGACCAGCGATATAAGGCAAACTTTGGGCTTTCGTCAGAACTGCCGGCGATAATGAAATATGCATTGTGGAAATGGGAATACTCCATACTCCTTATCCCCAGACCGGCCAAATTCCATGACATCGGCTCACCAAAAATTGGCGCCTCTTTATCTTCAATTATCTGCTTGGGATTATTCAAAGGTACAACAAGAGCTTTTGTATAGCTGGTTACTCTATCGACTGGGCGAGGGTTTCTGAATCCGATATAGATTGTACTGCCATCAGCCGATGCACAAAGTCCCTCAATATTAAGGCCTTCTTCTTTCGGCGCAAGTTTGTTGCGTTCTTTTTTGGTAAGCTCGGTTGCATCGAGTCGAGTTGCTCTATCTAACCTCAGATGACGCATATTCTCAGCCTTTACCAGACTATGGATGAGGGTTTTGCATGGCGTGCCTACGGGGGTAATAGTGACATTCCCATTTTCGACCTTAACAGTGGTAGCGAAAAAACGATACCGGTTAGGCCTCATTTTCCCATCTTTATTTCTGCCGTGCGAAGTAATCCAATAGATGCGCGGCCCAATCATCGTTACTCCCTCAATATCGGCCTCCGGGTGTTCCGGCTCGATATCAAGAAACTCTGTCATATCATAAGAGAGAAGAGGCAGCCCGCCTTTGTTGGTTTTGTAAACCCTCAATACGTTGTTCTCATCGTCAGCAGCGACGAACATGTCTTCACCAATCGCCATTGCAGCAGACGCATCACTGGCCCCACGATAGACAAGGGCTTCTGCTGCTTGTTTGTTACCAAGAGCAAGACTTACCGTGCTGCATATCCAAAGATAGAATACAATTTTAATTACAATTTTCATTTCACATACTCAACCCGGCACTTTGTCACCGGCTTAAAAGCTGTCCCAAAACACACCTTCACTTCCCTTCATCCACCGCATATCATAAGTCTTATTACTATATTGCCACTTCGACAGAAAATAATCAATATTGTAAATCCGCCGTATTTTGGCGTGCCAATGAAAAAGGGGCCTATACCGAATCGGTATAGACCCCGAATTGACTGCACTTGTGTAACTGCTGGTACAAGTGACACGATTTTGCTATATCAACCACGTAATTTTAATTGCCGGTCTCTGCTTAAGGTGCCGGCTCTGCTGGCGGAGGATACAGTCGAATATCGTCAAAGTACATTACACCTGAACCACCGGCTACCGGATTCTGCTTATTACCGAGACCAAGGGAAATCGTATTGACATTAGCAAGGTTCACGCCCTGGTCTGCAAAGGCCTGCAGGTTGATATTCCATTGGGCCCAGTCATCTATCAATGCTGCATTCGGATTGCCGTGACTGACTACCGCATTGCCGTTAAGGGCAACATACAACGTTTCGGCAGCATTAGCCGAATCGCCCGTAAACCAAATCGTCAGCGTGTTGACACCATTCTCGGTCCAGTCACGCGGATAAGTCAGCGTCAAAGTTGCCTCAGAGTACCCAACACTGTTGTCGTAGAAAAGTGGCATCGATTGGTTGCCTCCGTGAACGATAGTTTGCTCGGCGAAAGGAGGATTATCATAACCAACTAAAGAGCCGTTTGTCGGGTCGTCATATCCGTCTATCCACGCGAAAAATATCCTGTTGCTCTCAGGGTCAGCGGGATCAAGGTCGTTGTAGGATTCAAAGTCGTCCACGACAAGGAAATTAGCTGTCGTAAAGCTCCATACATTACCTGTCCAGGGACTGTCGGGATTGACGTTATTGACCTCATCAATCCTCCAGTAGTAAGTGATATTCCACTCAAGTTTTTCGGGTTCGTAGCTCTCAGAACCAAGGTCCCCGGTGCCTTTATACTCCGGCGAACTGGTATCGGCATTGCGTACGACCTCTTTATCTGTGCCGAAGTACACCTGATGTGAAGCAGAATAGAATCCCGGCGACCATGTAAGAACCGGTGTATGCTTTACATCCACAGCGCCGTTAGACGGGTCAGGGCTCCCGACTCCGCCCTCGGTAGTAAAGCTCCAGACCTCGCCTTTATAAGTTTCGATGGCATCAAATTCATCGACTCGCCAGTAGTAAGTCTTAGCAAATTTAAGTGTGCCGGGAGTATAGGTTGTAGTTCCCTGGGGAAGACCCCCTGCAGCATTATTTACATCGTCAAAATTGTCACCGAAGTACGCATAGTGAAGTTTCGCACCGAAACCAGCAGTCCAGCTAAGCTCCACATCCGGGTCTATAGACCCGGCGCCATCAGCAGGGTCGGGGTAGTAGGCGGTCTTAGGGGGAACCATAAAGCTCCAGACATTGCCTTTGTGTTTCGTGGTACCATCGGCTTCAAGCTCATCAACCCGCCAGTAGTAGGTCGTGCCCGTAACAAGACCATCCGGATAAGGCATGCCGGGAAAACCTACAACGAAAAACGCCGAGGTCTGGTTGCCGTAGAATGTGCCTTCGGCGCCGTCATTTACATCGTTAAAATTCTCGCCGAAGTAAACATCATGCGAAGCCGCGTTATCTCCCGGGCGCCAGCTCAGACTCGCCCATGTATCCTCATGGAGAACACCATCGGCCGGAGAGGGAGCGAATGCATATGGCATTCCTGCACCTTGCATAATGATCTGAATCTCTTCTTGAGTAAGCGCTTCATTATAGATGCGAACATCATCAATGATCCCCAGAAAACTGCGAGCGGCGCCCTCTGCAGTTCTGCCTATAACAACAGGAGCAATATCCTCTGTCCCAAGTAGGGTAGCTCCTGATCCGCTTTCGCCGGCAAGTTCTCCATTGATATAATACACGTGTCCGCCATCTACCACCATCGCAGCAACGTGTACCCATTCATTGAGCGGCACTTGCCCGGAGCTCAGAGTACCAACATAAGCACCCCCAGGACCGGTACTAAAGTGAAGGGCACCACTCTGTTCAGTGTAAAGGCTATACGACCGGGGACTATTAGACTTTGCAACAATTCCCTGCCAGCTTTCGGTACCGGGGCCGCCATGCCTTTCAGTGTTTATCCACGCCATTACGGTAACTTCGGTGTCCACCGTGAGGATATCGGCGTGTGGTATCTCCACAAAGTCATCGACGCCATCGAATTGTAAAGCCTTTCCGAATTTCCCATTCACCCACTGTGGATCGCCCTGGAGGGTGCCATCATTGCCATACTCACTGAGGTCGATGGCAATGGTTCCGGAGCCCTCATCGAGCCTCCACCAGCCGACGAGCTCTGCTATAGCCGTGCTCGTCAGAGCCACACTCAGCACCAAAACAAAAGAAACCAAATAAATCAATTTTTTACACATAATAATCCTCCTACATAAAATAATTATAGGTTGTTAATTGAAATGCAAAAATACTCACTTGCGAAGCACAAAATTCTCACCGCAACTCTGTTCCTCGCGTGATACATAATAACTCCTCCTCTATTAGGAAAATCACAAGAATTTTCCAGCAGAAGAACAAAATCCACACTTTTAACCAAATTTATTTATACCAGATTTACCACCTTTTCGTCAAGTAGAATCTTTATACGAAATTCCCCATATATTCGTGAGATTATGCAAAAGCAGTAACTTGTTTACTTGTGCGCTTATGTTTTTACGCCCACATACCATGAAATACGAATCACGGGTATCGCGATACACAAATCACCCTGTTCATCAGGAACTCGATTGAAGATAGTGTGCCGTATGCTAAAATAGGCTCATCGGCTCGCTGTCTCTGCTGTGCCGACGATAAATTGTAACCCCTTTACAGCCAAGCTGATAGGCTAATTTATAGGCCTTATCAACGGTGGCTACCGTGGCTTTTTCGCTGAAATTTATGGTCTTACTGACGGCTGCGTCACAGTGTTGCTGAAAAGCCGCCTGCATACGAATTTGCCATTGTGGCTTGATATCGTAAGCGCATCTGAAAATTCTGCGAATGTTGACAGGGATTTGGGAGATTTTTTGAATACTGCCGGTTTTGGCAATCTGGTTTTCCAGCTTCTTGCTGTAAAAACCATGTTTTTCTGCTATCTGTTTGAAGAATTGATTTATCTGCAGGATTTTTGAGCCATCTAAAATCCGTCGGATAAATACCGGTGAGTAAACCGGCTCTATGCCGGAAGAACAATTTGCGATAATGCTTATTGTACCGGTTGGAGCTATGCAGGTAATAGAAGCGTTGCGGACCTTTTTCTTTCTTTTTGTTCGCCAGATGCTGTGACTCCAATTTGGAAACGGCCCACGTAAATCGGCAAGCTCACTGCTGGCCTTGCGTGCGTTTTCGTTGATGAAGCTCATAAGCTCCGACCCGAATTCGATACCCCGCTGTGAATCGTAAGGTATCCCGAGCAGAAACATGCAATCTGCAAAACCCATAACGCCTAAGCCGATTTTGCGATTGCCTTGCGCTAAGCGGACAGTATTTCTGACCGGATAAACACAGACATCAACAATATTGTCCAGAAACCGTACCGCTAATCTAACGGTCCTGGCCAGTGCCGGCCAATCCATATTTGCTTTGTTATTAGCGAAGCTCACGAATTTGGTAAGATTGATACTACCTAACGTGCAGGCCTCATAAGGCAACAACGGTTGTTCACCGCAGGGATTAGTTGCTTCTATTCGGCCGAGCGAAGGAGTTGGATTGTCACGGTTGATTCGGTCGATAAAAACCACGCCTGGTTCGCCGGTTTTATGCGCGCACTTAACAATCATTTTCCAGATGTCACTAACGGTGTAAAATTGGCCTGCTCGTTTAGAGGAAGGTTTGCCTTTGCCGGTAAGTTTATGCAGGTCATTTATTGTGTAATTGGTAATATCGATTCGCCGCGGCAATACGTATCTCTGCTGAGTGCGGGGATTTTTTACGATGTGCAAAGTTTTGCCGGATTTTAGCACCATATTCATCCAGTCATCGGTGATTTTGACGGAGATATTGAAGTTGGTGAAGGCCTGCAGGTTCTGCTTGGCGTGCAGGAATTTTAGGATATCCGGGTGTTCGACACTCATCATACCCATATTTGCGCCGCGACGAAAAGCTCCCTGCTGAATTGCGTTTGTTGTTTCAGAAAAGACGCGCCAAAAACTGATGGGCCCCGATGTTGTCCCGCCGCTGGATGCAACGCGGTCGCCTGTCGGCCTTAATCTATCGAAAGAAAATCCGGTCCCGCCGCCGGCCTGCTGAATCAGGGCGGTCTGCTTAATCGACTCGAATATCCCTTCTATGCTGTCTTCTATCGGCAGCACAAAGCAGGCACTGAGCATCCCCCGACGTTGTGCGTTCATAAGGGCAGGGGAGTTAGGCAAAAATTTTAATGATGCCATCAAATCGTAGTATTTTCGGTGCCACTGTCTGATTTCGCTGCTGTCGGCTCCATATTTAGCTTCAGCCTCTGCTACCAGAGACGCCACCCTGCTAAAAAGCTGAGCCGGTGTCTCGATGCACTTGCCGTGCTGGTCCTTGATTAGATATCTGCTTCGCAGGACCTTTAAAGCGTTTTCGCTAAGCACGGGAACATTTCCGGGTGCCTGATGTATATGGGATTCAGCCATAAGAGCTTCAACACCAAAAAGGAAATACTTAAAGGGAAAAATGCAAAATCACAATTTAAAATTCGAAACCTGTTTAAATTCACGTTCTGTACTGCATTTTTGAGTTTTTAGTTTTACATTTATATTTTTCTAATCCATCTGAACCGAAAGACCTCACGAATCTTTTCGGTAAATCGTATCCCCAAACGCTGCGTGCTGGACTTGAACTCCATTCGATTCAAATCGTTTGTGGTGGGCTTGGCCGGGGACCTGCCGAATACTGTCAACAAGCCAGCCGCAAGCAAGCTGAGAAATGAATTTATCTTGGTTCGCACACGCATACTTATGATTCGTGGTTTTATAGAGACGCGATTCGCTATTTTTTAACAACTACA
>JBGVTO010000356.1:0-15596 GCA_041862635.1 Phycisphaerae bacterium
CCCGAATTATTACGGGCTGATACTTGTCGATTAGTTCATTTCAATATAATATAATTGCATACGTGGAAAAATCATTTTGTATGTTTTGTGTGTTGCTTTTTTTGAAAAACTAATAAACTTCTTTTATAAAGAAAGGGCGAAATGCTATGAAACATTCTACAAAAACAAAGCTGGTTGTTCTGTGCGGCATTCTGTTATTGCTGTCCGGCTGCACAGAGGTAGCAATCACCGGCAGAAAACAGCTCAATCTCGTCCCCGACTCGATGATAAATTCGATGGCTTTCCAGTCCTACAGTGAAGTCCTTGCCCAAAGCAAGCTCAGTAAAGATTTCAGCAAAACCCAGATGGTCAAGCGGGTCGGGGGCAGAATTCAAAAGGCGGTAGAACAGTATTGCGCAAACAACAACATCGAAGACCGGTTAGCAGGATACCAATGGGAATTTAATCTCGTCGAGGATGATTCGTTAAACGCATGGGCCATGCCGGGCGGAAAGATGGTCGTTTATACCGGCCTGCTGAAAGTGACTCAGACGGAGGCCGGCCTGGCAGCGGTCATAGGCCACGAAATCGGACACGTTTTTGCAAAGCACGGAGCCGAAAGAATGACGCAGGGCCTTCTTGTGGATTTAGGAGGTATGGCCTTATCGGAGGCACTGGCAAACAAACCAGCGCAGACACAGAATCTGTTTAAGCAGTCCTACGGAATAGGCACGCAGCTCAGCGTGTTGCTTCCGTACAGCAGGGTACACGAAAAAGAGGCAGACCATCTCGGCCTGATTTTTATGGCGATGGCCGGATATAATCCTAACGAGGCCGTCAATTTCTGGCAGAGAATGGCACTGGCAAAACAAGGCCCCCAGCCGCTGGAAATATTGAGCACACACCCTGCCGACTCAACCAGAATCAGCAACCTCCAGAGATTGCTCCCCGAGGCTATGCAGTATTACCGCCAGCAGTAAACAGAAAAATTGAATAATCTCTCTCGTTTGTCCAAATAGTGAATAGTCAATTTATTCCGCCAAAAGACAGCGGGTCTACGATATTGATGATTGATTATTTTGGATGAACAGTATTGTTTTATTTTTCGAGTTTTACGAGGTGTTTTTTCAGGAATTTTTCCGTGGCTTTGACGGTTTCTTCCCTGACGGTTTGAGGAGCCTTTTCAATAAAAAAATCGCATCTGTCTATTTGTGACCACTTACTTGGTAAAAGCTTGACTAATATTCTTGTTCGTTAACGATGTTCTTGCAGATTAACATAGGTTAACTCCTATGAGCAAAGTTAACACAAGTTAACCTGGCCAGGCGAAGTTAACTTACGTTAACCTCTACGAGTCAAGTTAACATAGAATGCCAAATAAAATTCCATAGAATTTTAAATAAGAAATCCCCAGCCTCACAATTCGACATTCGGCGTTCGCTATTCTATATTCAAACCGCTGCTTTCCGCCCTTGTAATTAGCGCCTTGGCTTATATAATAAGCTCAATCAATAATATGGAGACAAGATATGGCTAAAATTACCAAGCTCGACGACATCGTATCGCTGTGTAAGCGAAGGGGTTTTATATTTCAATCCAGCGAAATCTACGGCGGCCTGGCAAGCTGCTATGACTATGGGCCGCTCGGCGTCGAATTAAAAAACAACGTCAAAAAGGCCTGGTGGAAGAGCGTCGTGCAGATGCGCGACGATGTGGTCGGGCTCGATTGCAGTATCCTTATGCACCCGATGGTCTGGAAATCGAGCGGTCACGCCGACAAATTCGCCGACCTGATAGCCGAATGCAAAAAGTGCAATACCCGAACCCGAGTTGACCATCTCAAAGAAAAAGTTACCGAGCAAACCCAGGAGCATACCGAACACATCGATATCGATGCAGCTATGGCCAAGGCTCAGGACCTGAGCAACAAGGTATGTCCCAATTGCGGGACGGTTGGGCAGTTTACCGAGCCGATGCCTTTTAAGCTGATGTTCGAGACCCGGATGGGTGCCAATATCGACGACTCGATGACGATACAGCTTCGGCCGGAGACCGCTCAGGGAATCTTTGCCAATTTCAGAAACGTACTCGATACCACCAGGGTAAAGATACCTTTCGGCATCGCCCAGATAGGCAAGAGCTTCCGCAACGAGGTAACGACTAAGGCCTTTATCTTCCGGACGCGCGAATTCGAGCAGGCCGAGCTTGAGTTCTTCTGTGAGCCGGGAACCGATGAGCAGTGGTTCGAGCACTGGAAGCAGGCCCGCTTCAACTGGTATATCGGCTTGGGTCTGAAGAAGGAAAATCTTCACTTCCGCGAGCACGATGCCGATGAGCTTGCCCATTATGCCAAAAGTTGTGTAGATGTCGAATACCGGTTCCCGTTCGGCAGCGGCGACTGGCAGGAGCTTGAAGGCATCGCCAATCGCACGGACTACGACCTGCGACAGCATCAACGCGGCATAAGAACGCTCAATAAATGGTACGAGAACGACCGGGAGCTGACGAATATAGACCTGGCAACAGAGGCCGAGGATTATAATAAAGGCCCCTTATCTTATTTCGATGACGAGAAGAAACAGCGCTACATCCCTTATGTGATTGAGCCGAGTGCCGGCATCGACAGAAGTGCACTTGCCTTTCTGGTCGATGCTTACGACGAGGAGGAGGTTCGCGGCGAGACGAGAAACCTTTTAAGATTCCATCCCGCCCTTGCACCCGTGAAAGTTGCTGTCTTCCCTTTGGTTAAAAGAGAGGGAATGCCGGAGATAGCAGAGAATATTTACAATGAGCTCAAAAGATATTTCAACTGCTTTTACGATGAGAAGGGCGCGGTCGGCCGACGCTACCGCAGGCAGGATGAGGCCGGCACGCCGTTCTGCCTTACAGTTGATGGCCAGACAAAAGAAGACAATACTGTAACCGTCCGCGACCGCGACTCGATGGACCAGGTCAGAGTCTCAACCGACCAATTGCTCAACCACTTACGGGAGAAACTTGACCTATGAAAAATTCTTTTATCCGAATCTGCGATTTAGGCAATGAAGAAGACAAAGAAGTTACATTGGCCGGCTGGCTCTACAAGAGCCGTTCAAGCGGCAAAGTTCAATTTTTAGTCCTCCGCGATGGCACCGGGCTTTGCCAGTGTGTTGTTGAAAAAAGCAAAGTGCCTGAGGAGCTTTTCAGCCGGCTTAAACATCTCGGCCAGGAATCATCATTGACAATAACCGGCACAGTTCGGGCCGATGAAAGAAGCGTCGGCGGCTACGAATTAGCCGTAACCGATGCACAAATAATCTCACCGGCGGATGGTTATCCTATCACGCCAAAATCACACGGCATCGATTTTCTCCTCAAGCACCGCCATCTGCACTTTCGCTCTCAGCGGCAGTGGTGTATCGGGAAGATTCGGCACACCGTTATTGATGCCATCCGCAAATTTTTCAACGACAACGGCTTTGTTCTAATCGATACGCCAATCCTAACCGCCACAGCAGGCGAAGAAGAACAAACACTCTTTGAAGTCGATTATTTCGGAGACCCCCTGTACCTGACCCAGACGGGCCAGCTGCATCTCGAATCAGCCGCGATGAGCTTCGGCAAGGTCTATTGTTTTGGGCCGACCTTCAGAGCGGAAAGGAGCAAGACCAGAAGGCATCTGACCGAGTTCTGGATGGTCGAGCCGGAAGTGGCTTTCATTGACCTTGACGGCCTGCTCGAATTAGCTGAAAATTTCGTATCCTTCATCGTCGCCCAGGTTCTGCAAAATAACAGGAACGAACTTTTAACTTTAGAGGCCGAGGTTGCGTCACTTGAAAAAATCAAACCGCCTTTTTACAGATTAACTTATACAGAGGCGGTTGACATCCTGACCACCCAGAGGACACGGGATTTTCTCGCCGGGCAGTTAAAGGAGCTGCAAAACCAAAAGCAGCAATACGAAACCAGAATCAGCGAGCTTGAAACCCGGCAGGCAGGCCGGATAAAGCAATGGCAGAAAGATAAAATCGCTGCTGAGCTGATTGAATTGCGCAGTGCACTTACCGAGACGAATACAAAAATCGAAAACAATCCCAAGCACGCAGAATTGGCCGCCGAATTTCGATGGGGCAAAGACCTCGGCGGCTCGGATGAGACCATTATTTCACAAATGCACGACAAGCCTGTCTTCGTTACGCACTATCCCAAAGAGGCCAAGGCATTTTATATGAAGGCCGACAGGGATAATGAAAAGGTGGTTTTGAATTTCGATTTGCTTGCCCCGGCCGGCTTCGGTGAAATCATCGGCGGCTCAATGAGAGAAGACGACTACGACCCGCTGGTCGCGCGAATAAACGAGCAGGGCCTGGCCGTCGAAAATTATAAGTGGTACCTGGATTTGCGAAAATACGGCTCGGTGCCGCACGGTGGCTTCGGACTCGGCGTCGAAAGAACCATCGCCTGGCTGACCGCTCAAAAACACATCAGACAGTGCATACCCTTCCCAAGAATGATGGACAAAGTCTATATCTGACAGCGATGGCACAAACCTGGCAATGGTTTTTCCCGCATCCACCATCCCCAAAGCCTTCGGCTTTGAGGCTGCCACCCAATAAAATTATTAAAGAATGTGTGGCAGCCTCAAGCGCAGGACTCCAGCAAAGCGGAGTCCAAGCTTGGGGATGGCCATTTCACACTTAACTAATCACGTACCGCGTATCAAACGCCCTGGTAAGCTCCAGTCGATAGTTATCTCTGTCAATCAAGCTTGAACCATTCTTCAGTCAGTGAATTATCCTTAAGCCAGTTTTCTTCCAGCAATGCCATATCAGCTTCATCGACCCGGCAGTCACCATTGAGGTCCCCTACCAAAGGTTCATAGTCCGGCAGTGACTGGGCCGCTTCGCAACTGTCGCTATACACGTTGATAGTCACCGTGTCCGAACCGGAGTATTCACCATCAAAGGCATCCAGCTGCAAGACATACTCGCCCAGCTCTGTTAGGGTAATACTCGTATCCTCGGCAGTTGCTGTCTCTATGACGGCAGCCCCTTCACTGGGTTCACTAACCACCGCCCACTGCACAGTGTAGGGACTTATCGCACCATCGTCAGTGACAGTCGCGTCCAGATTCCCGGTCCTCGTATCCCCTTCCAGCCAGGTCACTACATCCGCGCCGGCGTCCACTTTGGGAGGCATATTATCTGCAAAAAAACTAAAGATAGGACCAACGACCGGAAAGGCAGCGGTGCTGTCAACATAGGTATCGACAGCCCAATAGTACCGTGTCTTTGGCTGAGTTTGCACGACTACGGAAGTCACGTTCTGCTTGCTAACAACCTGGATGGCTGCCGGGTCGGTAAACTGTTGCAGGGCTTGCAGGTCGTCGGTAAAGTAAACGTCAACAGGTACCGGCTCACCGGGCACACACGGGTCAGGCAGAGTCCAGCTCAGCTCCACCGCGCCGGGTGATACTGAACTACCGTCGACCGGATTCGGATTAAGCAGTGACATGGCCGTCAACGTAGTTTTGCCTTCATTCGTGACATTATAATCCAGGCGCAGCGCGCCTTTACCGTCATAGGCGGTAATCCAGCCGTCGTCGATGTAGGTTTGAATTGTTGTGGTATCATCGCCGGCAAGGATCAGTGTGCCTATGGTAATATCCATTGAGCCGGAGTCGGAGGTCATACGGAGATCGGATGCATTGATAGTGCCGCCGTGGAGGCTCACCGAGCCGATGCCGGTCTGGCCGGGTATCACCAGGTTGCCGCTTAGCTCGATAGTACCGCCTGTCATATTGAGCGTACCGATGCCGCTCCAGCCGATCTGCAATCCCCCGGTGGAAAATAAGCCGCCGCTCATATTCAGGATGCCGTGGCCGATGGAATTATCCACACCGATGTAGGCCCCATCTGCCGAAAGTGACCCGCCGCTAATATCCAGGTTTGTGGTGAAGCTGGAATTGCCGACCCTCAGTGTAGAGCATTGGGCGGTAATACCAGCCTGGATCTCGCAATGTGTGTCATCCGGCTGATCGATTGAAACGCTATCGGCGATGGTCGGGACGGTATCGGGACTCCAGTTGTCTGTTGTGCTCCAGAGATGGTCGCCCCCGCCGTCGTCCCAGTATATAATCGCCGAGGCACTGTCGAACAGAACCAGCGGCAGGACAAAAGAAATCAAACAGGTCATTTTCTTAAACATTGTATTTCTCCTTCGAAATCGTTGTTTAGTTTTCGTAACAAGGGAAGTTAGAAATAACAATTTTTTAGACATGATAGCCCTCCTTCAAACAAAAGGTTAAAAAAACGATTTTTGTGCTTTGGCAACACACCAAAACACCGTTGTCTTGTTTACTTATACCAAATCAGCTACCTCCTCGTCAAGGCAAATTCTTTAAATCGGTCTCGGTGTCGAAAGAGCCATCGCCTGACTGACCGCCCAAAAACACATCCGACAGTGCATACCCTTCCCAAGAATGATGGACAAAGTTTACATCTGACGGCGATGTTTTATCCTTCTTCTCTGAGGAAAATACGTGGCTTATTCCCAGCGTTAGCAACGCTGCTATTAGTCTGTCAATTTTGATTTGATAGGTTCTTCCACCGTAGGCAGAGACTTGATACGAAGGGTGGCAGCCTCAAGCGCAGCTTGGGGATGGCTTTTCCCACATCCACCATCCCCAAAGCCTTCGGCTTTGAGGCTGCCACCCAACCAATAGAATGACAGCTCACATATTCAAGCTTGACAGACTAATAGGGCGTTTGATATGTGTATCAAACGCCCCGGTAAGTTTAAATCAATAGTGATTTTAATTATTCGACTTTGAACCACTCTTCAGTCAACGAATTATCCTGCAGCCAGTTTGCCTCCAGCAATGCCATATCGGCTTCATCGACCCGGCAGTCCCCATTGAGGTCCCCTACCAATGGCACATAGTCCGGCAGTGACTGTGCTGCTTGGCAGCTGTCGTTATATACGTTGATAGTCACCGTGTCCGAGCCGGAGTATTCACCATCGAAGGCCTCCAGCTGAAAGACATACTCGCCCAGCTCTGCCAGGGTAATACTCGTATCCTCGGCAGCCGCTGTCTCTATAACAGCAGCCCCTTCATTGGGCTCACTAACCACCGTCCACTGTACAGTGTAGGGACTTATCGCACCATCGTCGGTGACGGTCGCGTCCAGATTCCCGGTCCTGGGTCCCCCTTCCAGCCAGGTTACTATATTCGCGCCGGCGTCCACTTTAGGAGGGATATTATCTGCAACAAAACTAAAGATAGGACCAACGACCGGAAAGGCAGCGGTGCTGTCAACATAGGTATCGATGGCCCAATAGTACCGCGTCTTTGGTTTAGTTTGCACGACAACGGAAGTTACGTTCTGCTTGTTAACAACCTGGATGGCTGCCGGGTTGGTAAACTGTTCCAGCAATGTCAAGTTGTCGGTAAAGTAGACGTCAGCAGGTACCGGCTGACCGGGCACACACGGGTCAGGCAAAGTCCAACTCAGCTCTACGGCGCCTGCTGATGAAACGCCATCATCTGCCGGGAGGGGCTTAAGAGGATGAACACCCCTTACCGTCAGCCTGCCCGGTGTTTCATTGGGGTCAATAACAACCTCGCCAATTCCGCCGTATGCCTTGATAATAACGTCGCCAATAGCCCTGTTGAGATAGTCTTGATTTTGCGTCGTATCCCGAAGTGTCATGGCGCCGCCCCGGAAATCTATGCTGGCCTCGGAAGTATAAAGATTCAGACTCTGCGCACTTGTCCCCTCGAGGAGGTTCAGTGAGCCGCCTTCCAGTGTGACAACGCCGTTACCTCCTGGCTCCTGACCGACCCCGAAGGTTTGAGTATGTATGTTGACCGTCCCACCTTCATACACAGTCAGGTACCCTTCGCCCCTGAAGCCCACATAGAAACGCACCATGCTATTCAGCACCCCGCCGTCATACACCTCTACATGACCTGCATTACTACCTGTATTGCCTGCGTTATAACCCAGTATGAACCAGTCGGTGACCGTTAGGTTTCCTCCATCGACTATTTTCAATGGACCTCCGGCGAGGTCTATCTGCCATGCCCCGGCATCCGCAATATCAACTATGCACTCACCGGGGCCATTAAAAAAAGCCTTAATATCGGGCGAAGGTATCAACTCACCCGACCAATTAGTAGCATCGCTCCATTTGCCGCTTTTCGTCTCCAGCCATGTCGTTGACGATTGGGCGCCAAGCGTGCCGGCCATACACAAAACAATACCTGCACACAATACAACTCGAGTTCTCATGATACATCCTCCAGCAAAAAAGGTTACAATAACAATAACTATGTTTTGGCCACACACCAAAATCCCGACCTCTCGGGGTTGTCCTTAATCAACACTACTTTTTAGGTCTTGACTCTACCTCCTTCCTTCAGGAATCTAAATTGAAATGTAAAAATCTTGATTCTCCAAGAGGAGTCCAAAAGGACGCAGCCGATAGCTTACACTATTGCTCTGTCCCTTAGGCTGTATAGCTCCTTCCTTCAGGAAAAACTGCAAAACGCTATCAGCTTAGAAAACCAAAAATCACAAACCTTTGTCTTGTTTACTTATACCAAATCGGCTGTCCCCTCGTCAAGGCAAATTTTTTAAAGTGAACTACGCACTTTTTGATAATAAACCAAAAACTTTATATCGCAAAAAAAGCAGGTTTAGAGTATATGATTTTAATAAAGCATTTCCCATAAGGGATACTGCGTATAAAATTGTGAAAAACAGTCATGCGGGGACATAACGAAAAATGAAAGGTAATTGGTATGTCGGTTTCAGTGAAAACGTCAAGGATTTCTAAAAAAACGCAGTTGGCCCGTCGCAGCTTTCTTGCATATTTCTCCGGCCTGGGATTGTCTGCTACAGTTCTGCCTGGTGTTCTCTGGGCAAAAATGAAAGACGATGAGGTCACCAGGATTACTAAAGAGATGCTCCAGGACGCTGAGCAGATAGCCGGGCTTGAATTTGCCGACCAGGAGCGGGAATTGATGGTCGAGGGACTAAACAAGCACCTGAAAAGCTATGAGGAAATGCGCAAAGTCCGGCTGGATAACAGCGTAGTGCCGGCCTTTCAGTTCAATCCCGTTGCACCGGGCATGAAATTTGAAAAAAAGCAACGCGCAGCGTCCCTTACGGGATTGCCGATAAAGGTAAGTAAGCCTGGAAAGGCAAAACGCCCTTCGGATATTGAGGAGCTGTCATTTTGGACGATTACTAATCTGGCAGGACTGATTAAATCGCGTAAAGTAAGCTCACTCGAACTCACCAACATGTATCTGAGCCGCCTGAAAAAGTACGACGGCAAACTGCAATGTGTCATAACACTGACAGAGGAATTGGCCCTTCAGCAGGCGAAACGTGCCGACAAGGAAATCGCGGCGGGACGTTATCGGGGACCTTTGCACGGAATTCCCTGGGGCGCCAAAGATTTACTGGCGGTTAAAGGATATAAGACCACCTGGGGTGCGATGCCCTATAAAGACCAGGTTATCGACGCCGATGCCACGGTGGTTAGGCGTTTGGAAGAGGCGGGTGCCGTTCTTGTGGGAAAATTAACTTTAGGTGCGCTGGCCTGGGGAGATGTCTGGTTCGCGGGCAAGACCCGTAATCCCTGGAATACGGAGAAAGGTTCGAGCGGCTCATCCGCCGGCCCGGCCGCCGCTACCGCCGCCGGTCTGGTCGGTTTCTCAATCGGTTCGGAGACCTGGGGTTCCATCGTTTCGCCCTGCACGGTGTGCGGAGCAACGGGGCTGCGGCCAACCTTCGGACGGGTTAGTCGATACGGTGCGATGGCTCTGAGCTGGACCATGGATAAAATCGGCCCTATCTGCCGCAGCGTTGAGGACTGCGCGCTGGTTTTCAACGCCATTTACGGACCCGACGGCAAAGATAGCACGGTTGTGGATTTACCTTTCAATTGGGATGCGGGCCGAGGTATAAAGGACTTGAAAGTTGGTTACATCAAGAGCGCTTTTGAGCAGGAGCGCAAGGACGAAGAATCCAGGGCCAACGACGAAGCAACGCTAAAGGCACTGCGTCACCTGGGTCTTGAGCTTATACCAATTGAGCTGCCGGATTATCCTGTCGATGCCATTGGATTTATTCTCAGTGTCGAAGCGGCGGCCGCTTTCGATGAGCTGACCCGAAGCGGTCGTGACGACCTGCTCGTTCGCCAGATACAGAACGCCTGGCCCAATCGGTTTCGAGAGGCCCGCCTGGTTCCCGCGGTCGAATACATCCAGGCCAATCGTCTGCGAATGCTGGTGATGAAGGCTATGCACGAGCTTATGTCGGACATTGATGTTTACGTGGCACCGTCCTGGGTGGGGGACAACCTTCTTTTAACCAACCTCACGGGACACCCGGCCGTCGTGCTGCCCAACGGATTCAACAAAGAGCAGGAACCCACCAGCATTACCTTTACCGGTAGGCTTTATGGTGAGTCGGATGTATTGGCCGTAGCCAAGGCTTATCAGGATGCCACCGGCTTTCATTTGAAACACCCAGTGCTCTAAGCCTGTAGTTTACTATTGAATATAGTCCATAAAAACATTGGCACATTCACCGATTTTTTGTATAGTGTTCTTGAATTCGTTTGATTGTTATATATTCTCCCGGTTGTAGGAGCAATCCAACTATATTTTAAGTTTCTTATCTGGAGGTCAATTATGAAAAAGAGAATTCTTGGTTCAGTAACTCTAACGCTGCCGGTGCTGGTATTGATGACAGTCGTCTTTGCTTGTTTGGCACCGGCGTCCGAGCGCCCCCGCTCCGAGTCCCCGCTGGGAAGTGAGCAGGCCCGTGCTGCTAAATTGGAAAATCCCGGCAAGCTGCGCATCATCGCATTCGGTGCACACCCGGACGATTGCGAGATTCGGGCTGGCGGCGTGGCAGCAATGTGGGCGGCACAGGGACATCACGTCAAATTCGTCTCGACGACCAACGGCGATATCGGACACTGGAAAATGGCCGGCGGGCCGCTGGCTCAAAGACGAACAGAGGAAGTCAAAAAGGCAGCTAAGATTTTCGGAATCGAGACCGAAGTACTGGACATCCACGATGGCGAGCTTATGCCGACCCTCGAAAACCGCAAAACCTTTGTAAGGCTCATCCGCGAATGGAAAGCCGATATTGTCCTCGGACCTCGCACGAATGACTACCATCCGGACCACCGTTACACCGGCGTCCTTGTTCAGGATGCTGCGTATATGGTAATCTGTCCGTTCATCTGCCCGGATGTCCCGCACCTGAAAACGAACCCGGTTTTCCTGTACTTTTCGGACCGCTTCCAGAAGCCGAATCCCTTTGAGCCGGACCTGGTCGTTGCGATTGACGATGTTATTGAGAAGAAGCTCGATGCCATGGCCGTTATCGAATCGCAGTTTGTCGAGGGCGGCGTCTCCGGCAACGAATCAATGATACCCAAAAACGAAAAAGAGAGGGCTGCCGCTCACCGCAGGGTTCGCGAGCGTTTTCGCCGTCGATTTGAGGCAACCGCAAACCAGTATCGCGACAAACTGATTGAGATCTACGGCCAGGAGAAGGGCAAAAAGGTGCGGTACGCCGAGGCCTTCGAGGTCTGTGAATATGGCCGACGGCCTTCCGCCGCCGAGCTTAAACAGCTCTTCCCCTTCTTCGAACAATAAGGTCTGACTCTGACAAAAGCGAGTTAAACTAATATTGCGTCGAGTTTGAATATGTGACTTGTCATTCCTGCGAAAGCAGGAATCCATATGTTTAGCCCCCAGTTTTACTGGGGGTTTTCTTTCCTTATTTGCTTGCCCCCGGATGTCGTAGTCGGTGATCCATATTTGCGTTTGTTTATTTTCTAACTGAGTTTTGAAAAGGTAGGGTGTGCATTGAAATTGTACACCCTACCTGCTATCATATAAGCACACCACCTTTTTTTATCATTTCTTCATATGTGTCAAGCCATTCCTTGATTGATTCAAAATCCTTTAAGTGAAGATTCCAAATATCAGGCGACTGGCAGTACCTGATAGAATCTGCTGTAAAGTATGAGGTTGTCGCTAATATTGCATGGTCTGCTCGCTTCTGTTGCTTGACTCCATATAGGCTTCGAACTAACTCGACATGGACGGGACGATCTTTAGCATACCTTTTACACTCAACGATATACTTGGTTGTTATGCCAAGATGATCTGAGGTGAAACCGATAATATCACATCCGCCATCTCTTGTCTTAGGTGTAAGCTGCACCTGAAAACCAAATCCAATTAATATCTCTGCAATTATTCTCTCAAATACATCAGGCGTGACACTCCTAAGACGATTGGGGTTTTTTGATACGTATGCAAGCAACTCTGATTCGCATATATGAATAGTGCTCACAATTTTTTCATCGGGTTCAATAAGCTGATAGACATCAAGAAATTTTGACAGCCTCATGAACCTTGCGGGATGAAGTATCTTTTGCAGAGCTTTTTGCTCAATTGATCTAACGCTCTTTGACGAAATCTTGAATATTCGACCAACTTCATCACATGTGTAGTAATACATACCTCCCAATCCATACCGAAGTTTTATTATCTCTCTTTCTCTGTAACTTGTAGTCTTTAATAATACATCTATGTGATCGAGAAAGCTGGCGCGTTGCTTGTCTGAAAGAGAACGAGAGACGTGGTCAATAAAATGTCCAAAACAGAATGGAGACTCTGCCCACGTCTTAAGCCGGCATCCACGTTCAACGCAACGCTTACTCATTGAAATAGAATCTTACTACTGTTTATATGGTTTCCGTATAACGAAAAGCTCACCGGTTGCAATTAATGCGATCAGTTTGATTGACTTGTTAGGGTATTCTTTTCTTCAATTCTTTTTTTAAAAAAATTCTCTAGCCTTGGAAAATCAGCTGAAGCATTCTTATTTCTCGCCTTATTATTTTGATCGAAGTAGCCGATGCAGATATTTCTCCCGTAGCGTATAGGAGGAAGTTGTCGTTCAAATCTAATCTCCGCACTATTGGTAACAAAGTACACACAATAGTCGTTATAATAAAATTCAAAGATTAGATCTTCAGTGTAGTACATTTTGCCGAATCCTTTAAATCTGAAGCACTGGTTAAGGTAAATCTCTGCTTTACGATCCCGCTCTGGGGAAACAAAAATCACTCCTGCTCCAAATTCTTCGTGATCTTTAAATGTGAGCATGATCGGTTGATATTTTCCATGTGTATATTTCAGAGTTACAGGAGATTTGAAACTTTCATTTAAATAGTCTTTGCTAACCTTGATGCGCATATAACCTCTTTGAGCATTTACTATATCATCATTCAAGACTTTCACTTGCTCGAAATTATCCAGTTCTTTATTCTCATTATCCAGAAAAGTTTTTAAATAATCGATTGATAATCTCGAGTTTTCTTGAGATTTGAGGTAAAAACCATAAGGAAGTGAGAATGCAGCAATTGCTCCAAAAATTATGCCAATAATTATCCAAATATTTCCATTCATTATTTATACCCTAACTACTGATTATATGGTTTCCGTATAAGAACCCGTATTACTATTCGCATAGCACGTATTCTTATTTAATATGTAAGTCTGCTTGTCCAACAACCGCGTAAAACATGAACCGCTAATCAAAGATGCCCCCGCTCGTTAATTTGAAATTTACACAATTGAAGCGGGATTTTCAACAAAAAATAATAATTCGCATCTCGCATCCACCCATCCACGCATCCACCCATCTACGCATCCACGCATTTACACATCCACCCTCATTTTTTCTATTTTTTATTGACTTTTTTTGAAATTCTGTTAAAATACCCACATGTTAGCCAGAAGGCTAACATAAACCGCCAGTAGGCAGAGTTAAAATAGACATTTCAGATTGCATGTCGTAAGCCACAGCGTGGCACGGCCAGCAGGCCCAGACAATTAACCAATTAACCAATTAACCAATGAACTATGAACCATGAATTATGAACAACGTACCACGAAATACGCTATACGAGAATCGAGAATCCAGTTATTTACGTGCCTATAAGGCACCTCTACATCTGTCGAGAACCCTCTACAAATCAGCTCTTTTTATGCAAAACAAACCCAATCTTGTCCGCCGTAGGCGGATTGCAAATGAACGCAAACACTTTTTCACAAATGGCTTATGAAAATAAATCCAATTGGACACTTGGTGAAAACAAACCCAATTCAAACCCAATCAAACCCAATTTCCGAAAAGCCAAAATGAACGTAAACTTATATTTTATAGAGGATTACAGAAAAAAAGATGATTTCGCAGTCCGAAAAAACAAACCCAATTCAAACCCAATTTCCGTAAAGCCCAAAATGAGCACAAACGTCTTTGTCACAAAGGATTATGAGAATGAAACCGCCTTCCGGCTCCAAAAAAACAAACCCAAACAAACCCAATTTCAAACCAGGTGCACTCTCTGTGAGTTCTTTTTGTTTTTCACTTTTCTTTGCCCCGGCTATAATCTGGCAATGCAGACCTGGACGATACAAAAGCTCTTAAACTGGGTTACCGAATACCTCACGGGCAAGGGCATTGATTCGCCTCGTCTAAGCGCGGAGCTTCTGCTCTCCCAGGTACTGGGCTTAAAGCGGATTGAACTATATACGCAATTCGACAAGCCCGTCGCTAAACAACAGTTGGACATTTTACACGATTTAGTGAACCGGGCCGGCCAAAACGAACCTATTGCTTATCTGGTCGGCAAAACCGAATTTTACTCACTTGAGTTAAATGTAACGCCGGATTGTATGATTCCACGACCGGAAACGGAACTGCTTGTGGAACGCGCAATAGAATTTTTGCGGACTCGCCCCGTTAGAAATTCTACAGTGGGCAATACGCTGCAAAAAGGAAGGATTTCTAACGGGGCCCGCCCCGGCACTCAATTCGTTTGTGACCTGTGCACCGGCTGCGGCTGCATTGCGGTGGCAATTGCCAAAAACTTTTCAAACGCCAGAATAGTCGCAACGGACATCTGCGATGCCGCCCTTGCCGTCGCCGCCGGAAACATCGAAAAGCATCAACTGAAAGAGCGAGTCACATTGCTGTGCGGGGATTTGTTCGACCCGATTATATCCGGCCTTGATGTTGACAAACTTGATTTGGTCGTCTGCAACCCGCCGTATGTAAGCACTGCCGAGTATGAAAAGCTCGATAAAAATGTGAAAGATTACGAGCCGAAAGTGGCGTTGTTTGCAGGAGTCGATGGCCTGGATGTTTATCGCAGGATTATCGAAAAAGCCGACCAGTTTCTAAAGCCCGATGCTGCATTGATGTTGGAAATAGGTTATGCTCAAGGGCCGGCAATTAAAGAAATGCTTGAAAAAACTGGCGCTTTTATTGAAATCAAAATCGAAAAAGACCTGCACGACAACGACCGTATCGCAATCGCAAAAAAACAAAAAAGACTTGATATTGAAAAATTATAGCTGGAGTAGAGCAGATGTTTGTGGAACAAAACCTTTAGTAACCAAAACGGTTTGCTATAAATCCCATGGATTGGGAATAGGATGAAAAAATTACCGACATCTTGTGCTGTGGTAGTGTTTTTGGCAGTCCTCGCTTATCAGGTTAAAGCGACCACCCTTGCATTAACGAAGG
>JBGVTO010000357.1:0-19101 GCA_041862635.1 Phycisphaerae bacterium
GTGACTGGACGGAGAAAGGTGTCAACAGGCTGACGATTTGGTTTAGAGGCAATTCGGATAATGCTGCTGAGACGTTGTATGTTGCTCTCAATGACAGCGCTGTGGTCAATCACGATAATCCAGGTGCAGCGCAGATAACTACCTGGACACAATGGAATATCGACCTGCAGGCGTTCGCAGACCAAGGCGTGAACCTGGCAAATGTTAATACTATTGCTATTGGTTTCGGCGATAAGAAGAATCCGCAGCCCGGCGGTTCAGGTACAATGTACTTCGATGATATTCGTTTGTATGCTCCGTCACAGTGAGCCGGGATTTAAATGGCAATTAAAATTGCGCGGTTGACCCTGTTAGATAACGTCGTATTTTTTATATCTAACGGGATTGATATAGCAGATTCGCATCAACTCGGGGCTTATACCGATTCGGTATAAGCCCCTTTTTTGTTGGTAAATGGTAATTGGTGAATAGTGAGTGGTGATGTGAGGAGACAGAAGACTTTTCAATCGATTCAGCCATGGGCGGAGCTGCGATATCTTGTCTGCCCACAGCAGGTCTTTGCCCCGTTAGAAATTAGACTTTTTTAGACGCCACTATTTCTCGCCATAGACTTTCTAACGGGGTTTTTTCAATCAGGCTGTTGCCTGGTTGAAAAACTTTTCACTGCGGACCTATAAAAGGGCCGTGTTCTTTTCGATACGCCCGCAATTGGCTCAGTAAAGGCCCTTTCGCGACTATTTGGGTTGAATTGAAACGGGCTTTACGGTACAATATTAGCAACATTTCAGGGACGAGGGAATTAACCGAATTAAAAGTGCCTAAAGTGAGCTAAAGTGCCTAAAGTAAGCTGAAAATATAATCCACAACTTTAGGCACTTCAAACTTCAGGCACTTACTTCAAACTTGACGAGTGAGGAGGGTGTTCATTGGGAAAAGTAAAAGTCAAACATTTTAGTGTCGTTTTTCTAAACCTGATGACTTTGAGAGTTGCCATTTGCATTCTGTGTACAATCGCCAATATAGCTCGAACGAAGGCCGATGATCCGATAACTTTACTCAGCACTACCATAACCGAGGTAGAAACCAGCATTGCCCTTGTTTTGGATAAGTCCGGAAAAGCCGAGCTCCCGCGCTTTCTTGTGAAAGCAAAGGCGGGGGGCGAATGGGAAAGTATAAAAATGCGTGTAACAGCCTATTGCCCGTGCAGGAAATGCTGCGGTAAATATTCTGACGGGGTAACGGCCTGTGGGCACGAGATACAACCGGGCGATACCTTTGTGGCGGCAGATAGACGATACCCCTTCGGCACTGAAATGCTCATCCCCGGCTACAGCAACGGCCACCCTGTACAAGTTCTAGACAGAGGCGATGCCATCAAAGGAAACCGGCTCGACGTGTTCTTCGCCACTCATCAAGAGGCCCTCGAATGGGGCGTCAAGTACCTTGAGGTTAAGGTAAACCACAAATAGGCAAACAGAGAAGAGATTGCAAATCAACCAATTCCTTCTTGTGGAAATGCCCTCCTGGAGTAACAAAAAATCCTTCCTTATCTGCATCTCTAATCCGGTTTACGCCGGTATGATTTTTATTTTTTAACGGTATGTAAATCCGCTGCGAGTTCCTTACAAACCCCTGCAGCCGTAAGGTTAAAGCATATTCGAGAGGGCTCAGCTTTTTTGTGAAAAAATGTTGTGATATCGCGCTTTTTGGTGTAAACTATGCTGATATTTTCAGGCATGAAAATTGGATATTTTGACCTTATTTTGTATTTTGAAGCAGAGGTTTATTATGAAAGTAAATTTCAACAGAGCCGCCCTTAACGAGGCCTTGGGTTTGCTGACGTCCGTCGTGCCGAGCCGAACGCCCAAGCCGATACTCCGATGCGTGCAAATCACCGCCGAGGAGAAAGAGGTTCGGATATGCGCTACGGATTTAGAGGTCGGTATCAACTATCTGGTCTCAGAGGTGCAGGTCGAAAAGACAGGCGAGATTATCGTACCGGCGGACCGGCTGGCGGCAATTGTGCGTGAAAGCGTTGACGAGGTCCTGCTATTAGAAGCCTCAAAGGGCACATGTGAAATAAAAGGGGCTGACAGCCACTTTACGATTTACGGCCAGGAGCCGGGGCAGTATCCGGTGGTGCCGGGTTTCGACGGCACCGGTGAGATAAAGATTGCTTTGGGTAATCTTCAGGCTGGCATCGAGCAGTGCCTTTTCGCAACGGCCCGAGAAAGCAGCCGCTACGCTATTAACGGTGTGCTGTGGGAGATTAAGGACAAGAAGCTAATGCTGGTTGCCACAGATGGTAGAAGATTGGCACGGTCCAGAGTCAACCTAACTTCCGCCCCGGCGAAAGACAAAGCACCGGCGAATATTATAGTGCCGGCTAAAGCGATGGGACTATTAGATAAAGTCGGCAGCAATGAGAAAGACAGCGTTACAATTAAACTCGTCGATAACCAGATTCTAATAAGCTGTGCGAACGTTGTTATAAGCTCAAATCTTGTGGAAGGCAACTTTCCGAAGTACGAGGACATAATCCCGACCGATTACGACAAGAAGCTGACACTATCGACCGAGGGTGCGTTGAGTGCTGTTCGTCGTGCATCGCTGCTGACGAGCGAGGAGTCGAGGGGGATTAAGCTGTCGATTGGAAAGGACAAGCTGGTGTTTTCCGGTAGAGCGCCGGAGACGGGCGATGCTCAGGTGGATATGCCCATAGATTATAAAGGCGAGCCGATGGACATCGGCTTTAATCCTCAGTTTTTGATAGATGCTCTGCGAGTTATCAAGACGCCGGAGTTCGAATTCGACTTAGGCCAGCCGGATAGACCGGGCCTGATAAAAAGCGGGACAAATTTTCTCTACGTCCTGATGCCCATCAACTTGGGATAGTTCATCCCGCCCGTCGAAGACGGGATGGGATTCATATCCGCCGGAAAGAGTCGGACTTATCAGTCTCGTGGACTGTATCTCATCCGAGATATAAGATACGTTATGGGTGAAGACGAACAATTACTACACAATGCCGTCGAGGGACAAAGAGCACGGAAATCTGACAGGACGGTCAGGTTGGGTGAAGTTGTCCAGCATTTTATGACCAAGTGGGTTTCGCCGCGGCAGGCGAGGTTTGGCGCGGTAGCTGAACTGTGGAGCCAGCTGCTGCCTGCCGAGCTTTGCCGGCACTGTGAAATTGTTGATATTTCCGGAGGTCAGCTGAAAGTCAGGGTGGATTCGCCTGCATATAAGTACGAGCTGCAATTGTGCAGTTCGGAGATTCTTGAAGAGCTGCAACAGCAGTGTCCGAGTGTTCGGCTAACGAAAATCAAATTCGTTGTCGCTTAAGCAGCGGTTTACAACCGAGAGACCGAAAAAATTCAATAGTTTATCGGTTAACAGAGACGATATACAAGATAGAGGCAGAGAGTTGATATGAAGGACCATAGATATGATGCGAGCAATATAAAGATTCTTGGGGGTGTGGAGGCGGTACGTAAACGGCCTGATATGTATATCGGCGATCGCGGCACCGGAGGCATGCATCATCTGGTCTATGAGGTATTAGACAACTCCATCGACGAAGCATTGGCCGGGTTCTGTGACAACATAAACGTGCGCATCTATCCCGACGGCAGCTGCACGGTAGAAGATAACGGTCGAGGCATACCAATTGAAAAGCACAAAGAGGCCAAGACCAGCGCTCTGGAGGTTGTGCTGACAAAGCTGCACGCTGGGGGGAAGTTTGATAGCGACAGCTACAAAGTGGCCGGCGGTCTGCACGGTGTTGGAGTGAGCGTTGTCAATGCCCTGAGCGAATGGCTGGAAGCTGATGTTTATCGCGACGATAAGCACTATCACTTCGAGTGCGTCAGAGGAGTTGCCAAGAGTCGGGTGAAGGAAATCGGCCCGACCAATAAACAGGGCACAAAAATATCCTTCAGGCCCGACGAAGATATATTCGGCGATACGGAGTTTGCATACGACACGCTGCTGAAACGAATACGAGAATTAGCTTATTTGAACGGGGGGCTGCAGATTAGCTTCAGGGACGACAGGAATAAGAAAAAAGAGGTGTTCAAATTTGAAGACGGGATTAAGGCGTTCATCAAACATCTTAACGAGGGTAAAGAGACCCTTCATAATGATGTCATCTACTTAGCCAGGGAAGACCAGAAGGCTAAGATGAGCTGCGAAGTGGCTATGCAGTACAACGACGGGTACACTGAAAACGTGCTGGTCTTTGCCAACAACATCCGCAATATCGACGGCGGGACACATCTTTCGGGTTTTAAGACAGCGTTGACGCGGACAATGAATTATTATGCCAAAAGCAATAACCTGCTGAAGAACGGGCAGGCGACAACGGGTGACGACCTGCGTGAAGGATTAACGGCAGTAGTGGCGGTGAAACTTGCGGAACCGCACTTTGAGGCCCAGACGAAAGTGCGGCTGACTAATCCGGAGGTTGGGGGTTTCGTTGAGTCAACCGTCAATGAGCAATTGGGTCATTTTTTGGAAGAGCATCCGGCAGAAGCGAAACGGATTTTGAACAAGGCCATCCAGGCGGCGGCGGCCAGGGAGGCAGCAAGGAAGGCACGGGAACTGACCAGACGCAAAGGTGCGCTGAGCACATCCAACCTTCCGGGCAAGCTGTGGGACTGTGCGAGTAAAGAAAAAGCGAGTACGGAGATATTCATTGTAGAAGGTGATTCGGCCGGGGGCTCGGCAAAGGCCGGGCGGGATAGAAATATCCAGGCAATTTTGCCGTTGAAGGGGAAAATCTTAAATGTTGAAAAGGCCCGTATTGAAAAGATGCTGGCACACGATGAAATCCGAACCATTATCAGCGCTTTGGGGACCGGTATCGGGACGGATGAGTTTAATTTGGGCAGGTGCAGATACGGTAAGATAATATTAATGACAGACGCCGACATTGATGGCGCGCATATTCGAACTCTGCTGCTGACGTTTTTCTTCAGGCAGATGCAGCAATTGTTTTTGGAGAATATGATTTATATTGCCCAGCCGCCCTTGTATGAGATTAAAGTCAAGGGTAAAAAGAAATCTGAATATATCCTCAGCGAAAATCAAATGCACAAGCAGATGATCGCCAGAGGGCTGGAAGGTACAGAACTTATCATCAGGGACGGCAAAAAAACTAAGGGAGGCCGAGACCGCTCTATTAAAAGTAAAAAGGCGAGTTCTAACGGGACCCGTGAAATTTGTGATAAAGAGCTGACTGAGCTTGTAAAGACCTTGGCTGAGGCCGAACGCATCATAAAGGTTTTGAGCAGACGTGGTATTAACTTCACCGATTTCATCCAGGCCTATTACAGTCCGTCCAAAGGAGGACTGCCGCAGTTTCGTATCTGCACCGAAGACCAGGAGGAAATTTATTACAAAAGGGAGGAATACGACAAGCGAGTCGATGAACTCAAAAAGCGAACCAAGGGTACGTCCGAAGAGGAAGAATCAATTGCTGCCGAGGAGCTTCACGAGGTTGACCGCATTAATGAAATAAACAAGCAGCTCAAAAAGCAGTTCGGCTTAGACCTTAATGATTTTCTATTAAAACCTGCCAAAGGTCTTTCAGGTGAAGTTACACCCACGAAGTTTGAGCTGGTCAGCGGCGATGATAAATATGAGGCCGCATCGTTAGGGGACATCTGCGCAAGCATAAGGCAGATAGGCGGCAAAGGGATTGAGATAAAACGCTTCAAGGGTTTGGGCGAGATGAACGCCGAGCAGTTATGGGAGACGACAATGAATCCGCAGACACGCACTTTGCTGAGCGTCAAACTCGACGATGCCGGCGAGGCCGACCGGCTATTCAGTATATTAATGGGCAGCGATGTGGAGAAACGCCGAAACTTTATTCGCGACCACGCCCTCGAAGTCCAGAACCTCGACGTTTGATTCGTATGTCGTATAACGTTTTGTGTGCAAAGGAAAACCCGCCGAGTAAATCGGCGGGTTAAATATTTTTGAGATTCTTCACTGCACTTGCTGAGGGAATCTATCGGCGGAGGCTTCTACCACTTCTACTACTTCTACCACTACTCCTCCCTCCATAGAGCATATCTGTCGGGGAAGAACGGGATGGCCCACCCACGTTTTCGCCCAGATAGGAATATGAAAGAAGCTGCGTCTTTTCAGTAAACTTCTCAAAACTGAGCTTGCCTTCTGCGAAGGCATCGATGTCCGCCTTTTTGGCACGAATGGTCAGAACCGTAGGTGAGAGGGAGCCCGATCCGGCCCCTGCAGATTCAGTTGCGATATACTTGCTGTCGCCACTTTTGTATAATCGTGTGACAAACGGACCAGATTGGCTGGCTTTACCAGTGACCGTAAGAATGACCGACTCATCCGGTTTCAAGTTCCGGATGTTTGCAGCATGTTTCAATGATTTGATGAGCGTCTCTTTCAACTCTTCGACCTTCTTGGCATCGTATTTTTCTTCCGGGCGTTCGCCGGTCCTGCGTCTTCTATCGGCCTCTTCGGGCGCATATATCTCCTGTCTCATCTGTGTCCAGAGTGGATCGGTATCTTCCTCCTCGGTTTCTTTTTCTTCCGGCGCTTCGGGTGGCGGCGAGAGCAGAAAATCAACCTTTGTCAAAAAGAGCGCTCCGTAGCCCTGAATATACATTGCCCCTGTAGAGCGGCTGTCCCAAGAAAAAGGCATCGGGAGTATTATCCTACTACCAGTAGTGAATCGTCCCGAAACCAGGTTTGACTGTTCCAATCTTTTGTCAAAGATGCGGCACATAACAGTCATATCTTCCATCATCGTGACCAGGTCCTGCGGCTCTATCTCTGCGGTGGGAATTACGAGGACTCTCCCGCCACCGTACTGCCCCGTCGTGGCAATATTTAGCCGGATGAGGTTATCATGCACATGCTCCAGCGTATCTCCAACCGTGCTGACTGCTTGGGGGTCTGCTGGGGCAGGAGTGGTTGGAACTGGGGCCGGAGCGGGTGGAGCCGGCGCCGGAACGGTTTGGGCTGTAGTAGAAGCTGCCAGCAGTAAGTTAAGAACGATGGTAATAGTAATGGCTCTGTTAAAAGATTTCATTTTTTTACTCCTCTAAATTAATAACCTGTAATTAGTTAATCAACATTTTGGAATCGACGTCTGTTTACGAAATCGGTTAAAATACAGAGTGCCCTTCATGAGCAACCGGCCGCCCCTCGACACCGAGAAGGTCTGTGCTTCCGACTTTTGCATACGATGTGAACATCCTGGTTCGTTCACGAAATTGGTCAAAACTAAACTCGCCCTCTGCGAAGGCATCAATGTCCGACTTTTTCGCGCAAATAGTCAGCACAGTAGGCAAGAAGGAGCCCGTTTCTGTTCCGGGTGCCCTTCGGCCCGTACTTCTACCCACACTGCTGCTACGGCCTCTGCTTCTGCCGCTGAAGACGTATGAACGTGCGATGGTAGTAGCAGATTGGTTTTGGTCACCAATGACCGTGAGAATCACCGATTGGTCCGGTTTTAAGGACCGGATGTTTGCAGCATGTTTCAGTGTTTTAATAAGCGTCTCTTTCAACTCTGCGACCTTCTCTTCGTCATATTTTTCTTCCGGGCGGACGGTCCTGCGTCTCCTATCGGCATCTTCAGGTGTATATATCTCCTGTCTCATCTGTGTCCAGAGTGGATCTGCGTCTTCTTCTTCGGTTTTCTTCTCTTCTTGTGCTTCGGGTGAGGGCGAGAGGGGAAAATTCACCTTCATTAAAAACAGAGCCGCATAACCCTCGAGATAAATGGCTTCTGTTGTGCCACTGCCGCGCCCAAAAAACGGATTATAATCCTCAAAATACCAGCCTACTCTTCCCGTAGTCAGACGAGCCTGGCTGAGTTTGTTATCAAAGATGCGCGACATCACAGTCATATCTTCGGTTATTGCAGCAAGGTCTTCTCCTTTCAATTCGGCGGCAGGAACTACGAGGACCCCTCCGCCACCGCTGTGCCCCAATAGCGGTATATGCGGTATTGCTACTTCGATTTCAGGAATCTCAGGAATCTGTAGTTCTAACTGCTTTTGTTCAGCCAGTAGCTGCTTTAACTGAGCTTGCAGCTTCTTTTCCTGAGTTTCCATCTCCTTCTGTGCAACTTCCATCTGCTTTTGTGCAACATCTGCTTCTTTTTGCGCCACCTTCGCTTCAATCTCGGCCTTCTTTCTCGCGAGCTCTGCTTCCTTTTCCGCAACTACGGCTTCTTTTGAGGCTGGTTGGCTTTCTTCCTCGGGAGCGTTTTGGGCCAGGGCGAAGCCTGCTGTGATTAGATTGACGGCGACAAATACAATAATTGTCTGGGTTAAAGCTTTTTTCATTTTTTGCTCCTTTCAATTTAGATTGTTTGGATTTTCGGATTCGTTTGGAACTGAGCTATCGGGTTGAGTATAAGAAAATAGTCGCGCCATATCCTGTTCGGTCTGGACGGCGAAGCTCGCAAAAGCATTGGTCAACTGGGCGTTGTCCCGTAGTCGATTTAACTCTATTTGCTCGATGGCCGTTGTGAACCATTGCCTGTCATGTGTTTGGGCTGCATTGATGGACTCGATGAGCTCTTCGAGCAGTTGATTGGTCGCGGCACCGGAAGCAGCTAAGGTATACGCAGCAAACTGATTCAAATCGCTGCGGTATTGTTGACTAAGCTCGCTTTTAAGCTGGGCATAACTGCTCGTCAGAGCTAACTGCCAGTATTGCTTCATCTCATCGAGAAGCCGGCTGCGAATAGCCGGTTCGAGAGCATCCTGCAGTTGTTTCATATCCGGAGGTTGGGGAGATGTTAGTCGGCCTGTGGCATAACCTGCGATAATCAGCAGCACGGCTGCAGCGGCAACCTTAGTGAAGCTGTTCGTAGCTTTTAGCCAATCTATAAACCAAATTCGCTTACCCGTAGTTACATTATTCGATTGTCCGGAGGCTTCGGTAAGCTTTGCAATGGTTGCATCGGCCAATTCCTGCGACGGGCCGGGCGGAGTCTGCTCATTCTTAAGGGCCTTAACAGCTTTTTCCACAATATTTTCATTTTCTTCCATAATACAACCTCACTTTTACTCTTTCAGTGACAACTCGAAAGACTGTCGTAATTTTGCCTTGGCGCGGTGCAGCAGCACACCAGCAGCGTTTGTTTTTATGCCCAGGGCTTTGGCAATCTGCCGATAGCTCATGTCATTTAGATATCGCATACAAAAGGCCTGGGCTTCTTGCGGCGGCAGTTGAGTCAGCGACTCCCGCAGCCTGGCAGCCAGCTCCTGCTGCTGTGCCATTTGAGCCGGGCCCGGACTTGTGCTTGGCACAGCATCCCAATCAGCCGAGACGGCATTACAGTGCGACTGGCGAAATCGCCGGCGGAGCTGGTCTATTGCCCGTGTTGTAGCCAGCCGGGTCAACAAACCGGAAAAGCTCCGGATACGCTGACGCTGTGAGATTTCCAGAGCACAAACAAAGGTCTCCTGGAAACAGTCGGCAGCATCATCGCTGTCGCCCAGCAATCTGTAAGCGGTCTGCCATACAGTCGGGCCATGTTTTTCGATAATTACCTGCCAATCAATCACTTGCAAGCGATTCTCCTTTTAACCAACTGCCGTTGTTATATTAGTCGCTGGAGCTGCCTATTTTATTACAAAAATTCCGGATGGGAAATTTCAACTTTGGCTAACATTATTGAACTTTAACCCTCATTTTATCTTTATTAATGAGCCATTGTGGGTCTTTAGGTAAACTTCGCCAACACAAAAGAGCTGGCCTGGGCCTACGGTTTCTATCAGTTTTCTTTTTTTCTTTCCGATTACCGTTAAGGGAAGGTCTGTTCTTATGGAACCATTATGTGTCCAGGCTGGTTTTAGGTAACAATTTGCTTTCATACATTACTCACCTACCTTCCTAAATACGACAAGGAATTTGTAAAACTCTGATTCACCGATGACTCATAGGTCATTACTCTGATACGATTTACTGTAATATTTGTTTTTGCCCCGCTTTTGGGTTCCCGCGAGGCGGGGCCCTTTCATTGAGTTCCTAAAGGGGCGAACAAATCTGTTTTAAGCCCGCCTGGGGCGAGCCGTCGCTATATTAGTCGCTGGAGCCGCCTGTTTTATTACAGAAATTCTCGATACACGGTTCTTCCTTTCGGGTCAATTATCAAGTATCAATAAAAAATATTTTTTATTTGATTTACTGAAATTTTTTCTTGCAAAGCTTTCTGCGGCATGGCAAAATTGCGGCATTCCAGCCTGCTGATGGAAAGCCTTTGGCGGGTCGAGATTTTTTTGAGGGAGAACAGAATGACAGGAAAAGTCAGAAGCAGGAAATTAGAAGCGGGAAGTTTTGTCTTTTGGCTCGATTCGGTTTCTCTTTTTGTCTTTGCCCTTCTTTTCTTTTGCACAATGTCACTTATCGGGTGCAATAGTCAAAAAGCCAAGGTTGCTGGAACCGGCACAGTCGAGAGCATACCTGCTGAGCAGAAGAAGGCCGCTTTACTGAAGACACTCGACCGCAAATTTGAAAATCCCAACGCTCATTTCGAATTAGGTCAATTGTATCATGCCGAGAGGTCGTGGCTAAAAGCAGAGCGTCATTATAATGTAGCCTTGGGTTTTGACCCTACTCACAGGGAGGCTCAAGCGGCAATGGTAAAGTTATTTTTCGATAGTGGGGATACTGCCAAGGCTAAAACTTATGCCGATATTTATATGAACCAGGTTGTTGATTCAGCAAGTGGGTCATATCGACTTGGATTTGGGTTTCAGAAGCAGCTTCTTGATGAGTATGCGTTTGATTGCTATCAGCAGGCACTTCGCTTGGCGCCTAATTCCGCCGGGGTTCACAGGCAGCTCGGCTACTATTATTTGAGCAAGAACGACAAAGTCCGGGCAGAGGAATATTTGAAGCGTAGTTTTCAGCTCGACCCTCTACAGCCGGAGGTGGCCGGTGAATTAGGCCGGCTCGGCGTGGAAGTAAGAATACCGCGTAAGACCGAGAAGCGCACGAAGAGGCTGGACAAGATAGCCGAAGAGTCACGCAAAGAAGAGTAAGGATAATGACAGGGTTCAACACCAGGTCGTAATGGTTTATGTTGGGACCCTCCGGGGTATCTATTGAGTATTGGCTTATATCTAACAGGTATGGGACAGGAAATATGGTCTTTTTCATTGCCCCGTGGCGAAAGGATGCGCTGCGGGGTTTTTTAATTTACTATTTACTATTTTCTATTTACTATTTTCCTTCGCTTGAAGTCTGTCTACCGTGGATGGTGGATTTCCAGCTTGTACGGTCGATTTCCAATAGACCGTTGGGAGCAAATGCTGAAAATCAATAGGAGGTAATTGACGCCGAAGATGGGATTGCACGTTGCGGATATTCTGGTGTTGGGGATATATCTTGTCGGGATAACTGTTATTGGTATCTGGGCGGCAAGGCGAATAAAGAATATTGCCGATTTCTTTATGCCCCGCAGATTCGGTAAGGTGATGATGATAACACATGCGTTCGGGACAGGCACACATTCCGACCAGGCCGTCAGTGTAGCTTCGAAGAGTTTTACAAACGGGCTATCCGGCATATGGTATCAGTGGCTGTGGTTGTTTGCGACACCGTTTTACTGGGTGATTGCGCCGGTGATGCGACGTTTTCGGGCGATAACAACTGCGGATGTTTTTGAGGCGAGATTCAGCCCCAGTGTCGCGATGCTGTTTGCAGTTGTCGGGATGCTGAACCTCTCAATCAATATTGGCGTGATGCTTAAGGGCGCCGGTGCCGTCATTAATGCAAGTACCGCTGGTCTTGTTTCGTCTAATATCGCTATCGCCGTGATGACTGTAATGTTCGTGATATACGGCATGGCCGGCGGACTTTCAGCAGCTATTATCACCGACTTCATCCAGGGGGTGTTGACAGTTGTTTTTTCTTTTATCCTGCTCCCGTTTATTTTGAATGCAGTTGGCGGCTTGCAGGGTATCCACGAATCTATAAAGGACCCGGGAATGTTATCGCTCGTAGCTCCGGCGGAGATTGGGTTTTTCTACATAACGGTAATTGCCTTCAATGGTCTGGTGGGCATTGTGACCCAGCCGCACACTATGGGCAACTGTGCCGCCGGAAAGACCGAGATGGAAGGGAGGGTCGGCTGGATGTTTGGAAACTTTGTCAAGCGAGTCTGTACGGTGGCGTGGTGTCTAACGGGACTTGGAGCGGTTGTGTATTTTGCCGGACGTGACGTTGAGCCGGACCATATTTTCGGATTGGTGGCAGCGGACTTTTTGCCCAAGATAGCACACGGCATACTCGGACTTTTCCTGGCGGCTCTTTTGGCTTCCGTGATGAGCTCGTGCGATTCATTTATGATAGCATCGTCAGGTCTGTTTACGGAGAACATATACAAACGCCTGTTGCCCGGAAGAACTGCGAAACATTACGTTTTCGTTGCCAGGTTGGCTTCACTTGCGATAGTCGCCGGCGGGGTAGGTTTTGCTTACTGGCTGGAGGGTGTTGTGGAGGGGCTTGAGATATTCTGGAAGATTTCGCCAATGATGGGTATTGCATTCTGGTTGGGTCTTTTCTGGCGGCGCACAACAGCAGCCGGGGCCTGGGCGTCAACACTTACGGCTTTCGGAGTGTGGTGGCTGACTACACAGGAGTTTTTCATCTCGTGGCTCGGCAGCCTTTCGATGGCCGAGTCGCTAACATTTATTTTCATTAAAAACGGAGTTGCGGAGGTTTATCTGCCGTGGCAGATGGTTTTCTATCTGTCGGCGGGGACAATTGTCGGAATCGTTGTAAGTCTGTTCACCAGGCCTGTGCCGGAGGAAAAACTCGATAATTTCTATGCGCTGGTGCGAACACCTGTCAAGCCGGGCGAGCAGGTATCTTTGCCCTGTACTTTGCCGGATGATGCTGAGGTTCCGGAGAAAAGAAATATCTTTCCAAACACCAGTCTGGAAATAGCAATTCCATCACGTACATCGGTGGTCGGGTTCTTAGCCGGCTGGGCGTGCGTGGCGGCGATTATTTACTCGGTATATCTGATAGCTAAATTATAATCGATGCTCGATACTGGATACTCGATGCTCATAGAAGGAAATCTGGAGTCGAGAATTGATGTCCGTTTTACAACACCCCAAACAAACCTTCGACGAACTGATGCCAGGATTTGAGGGTGCCACCCAACCATAATGGTTGCTAAGGGAGAACTGACTTGAGGTGCGGTTAGAACAGCAAGGGGAATTCAAGATGGAACAGTATCGAATAGATTTTGAATCGATGACGTGGGAGAGAGCGGCTGTTGGTGCTAAATTCAAGGCTTATGAACGAAACGGAAGAAAGCTGCGGTTAGCAGAATTTACAAGAGATTTTGTCGAACCTGATTGGTGTACTAAAGGACATATAGGATATATTCTGGAAGGGCAAATGGAAATAGACTTCGAGGGGAAAGTAGTTGTGTTCAATTCAGGTGATGGTCTGTTTATACCGGCTGGCGACAAACATAAAGGCCGTGTTCTTACAGATGTGGTTAAAATAATCCTTGTAGAAGATGTCTGAGTTTTCGCCGGTAAATGAAAATCATTGAAAATGTCTGGAGTAATCTTATGAGTGCTAAATCTGAACAGGCGGTCGAGAGATTCAGGAAGGGTTTTAATTGCTCTCAGGCGGTATTGGGCAGTTATTGTGAACAGTTTGGTCTTGAATGCGAGAAGGCATTTAAAGTGGCAACAGGATTTGGCGGCGGAATGCGTATGGGTAATACCTGTGGGGCTGTTACAGGAGCTTTGATGGTTCTCGGATTAAAATATGGAAATACCACTGCAGAAGATAAGGAAGGAAAAGCAAAGACATACAAAAAAGTCGAAGAATATACAAACCGATTCAAAGCTCGTAACGACTCTGTTATGTGCAGACAACTGCTCGGCTATGATTTAAGTACGCCGGAGGGAATGAAAGAGGCAAAAGATAAAGGTCTGTTTTCTTCGATATGCCCCAGGATGGTGCAGGATGCAGTTGAAATTCTTGAAGAAATGTTGGCGGGGGACAGTTAAATTCTCATGTCCCTGGGTCAAGAGTATATGCTGGAGATACTTAAAGCGGAAAGTGATGATAATCTTGAGTGGGTTCGAGAACTTTTTGGTGAATATGCGGATACGCTCGATTTTGGTTTAGATTTTCAGAATTTTGAAGAAGAATTAGCTAATCTTCCGGGTGATTATGTTCGGCCAAAGGGTTGTCTTCTGCTCGCTATATATAAAGGGCAGTCGGCCGGGTGCGTCGGACTGAGAAAGTTAAGTGAAGGTGTATGCGAGATGAAAAGACTGTACGTTAGAGAAAAGTTTCGCGGTTTGGGCATCGGCAGAGCACTCACTGAAGCCGTCATTGAGCAGGCCAGAAGAATAGGCTATAACTATATGCGGTTAGACACGGTTCCAGCAATGGAGGCGGCAAGAGCGCTGTATGTTTCTGTCGGTTTCAAACAGATCGGTCCATATCGATACAATCCGATAGAGGGTGCGGTCTTTATGGAGCTGAGGCTGATTTAAGAATTTGAAAGCAGAGGATTACATTAAGGAAGGAGAAACTATGAACAAGGTAAAATACCTGATTTTCATTGGACTAATATGGATGTTCACGGTGGGATCGGTTCTGGGTGCTGAGACGGTCTATGATGTTCGTGACTATGGGGCTAAAGCTGACGGCAAGACACTGTGTACAAAAGCTATTCAGAGGGCAATAGACGAATGTGCCGGGGACGGCGGCGGGACTGTTTATCTAGCGCAAGGGATTTTTCTATCCGGCACTATCTATATGAAAAGCGGCGTGACACTGAAACTCGACGTCGGCTGTACGCTGTTGGGCAGTGCTGACCTGAAAGACTACCCCCCTACCGTACAGGCTTTTAGGTCGTACACAGATAACTATACGGACAAGAGTCTAATTTATGGGGAAAATCTCGAGCGGGTCGCCATCATTGGCAGAGGTATTATCGATGGCCAAGGGCGTTCGTTCAAAGGGCCATATAAGGTGCGCCCCTATATTATTCGATTTATTCAATGTCGAAACGTCACGGTAAAGGATGTAACCATCAGGAACTCGCCGATGTGGGTGCAGCATTATTTAGCCTGTGATGACGTGCACATCAGCGGAATCACGGTCAGAAGTCTTGTCAACGCCAACAACGATGGTATCAATATCGACTCCTGCGAGAGGGTTATCATTTCAGACTGCAATATCCGTTCAGGAGACGATGCCATTGTGCTCAAGAGCACATCTGCCCGGCCGTGCAGAAATGTAGCGGTCAGTAACTGCGTTCTGAGCAGCCGCTGTAACGCGCTGAAGATGGGCACGGAATCAAACGGGGGTTTTGAGAATATCGTTATTAACGGCTGTTCGATTTATGATACCCGTCTGGCCGGTGTGGCGCTGGAGATAGTAGATGGCGGTACAATGGACGGCGTCGTTGTCTCGAATATCACAATAAGCAAAATCGGAGCGCCGATTTTTCTGCGGCTTGGCAACCGAGCCCGTCCTTATAAGAAAGATATGAAGAAACCTGGCATCGGCATGATGCGGAATATTACGATAAGCAATATCGAGGCGACCGGTGCGAATCCAACCGGCTGTGCTATTTCAGGACTGCCGGAGGCAAAGATAGAAAACGTAACGCTTAGTAACATTCGGCTTTCGTTTGCCGGTGGTGGAACCAAGGAGGACGCCGGCAGAGCCGTTCCTGAGAAGCCAGAAGCCTATCCAGAGTACTCGATGTTCGGCAGACTGCCAGCTTATGGGCTTTATTGCCGTCATCTTAAGGGCTTAAAGCTGCTCAATGTGCAGCTTCAATTGGCAAAGAGTGACCAGCGTCATGGAGTTGTCCTAAAAGATGTTGAGGACGCGTTAATTGACAGCCTGGATGGTCCGCGCTCGCCCCAGACCGATTCGATAGTTCATATGACCGATGTCAAAAAGGTTTTTATTCGCGGCAATGACAACTGAGTGTTTGAGCATTGATCGAATGACGGAGAATGAATTTATGACATTAGGGAAGTATTCCTTTGGAATTGGCGACAGGTTCTGCCATCAAGGCAAGCCGCAATTAGCCGCTTTGATAAAAGCGAAAGAACAGGGCCTTGACATTACACCTGTTTGGAACAAATCCCACAGGGAGCATACCATAATCGGGACAACACCGGCGGACACGCGCAGAGAAGCTAACGATGCGATAATGGCCTATGGCTGGGATGGGTCGTATTTCGTGGATGCCGACCATATCGGGTTGAACAATGTTGACGGATTCATCGAGTCCAGCGATTTTTTTACGCTTGATGTTGCTGATTATATCGGCAAAACAGCAGACAAAGCCGATGTGAATTCCTTTGTTCAAAAGCATAAAAAATATATTGGCTCACTTGCAATTGATGGTATTGATGAGACTTTTAATATTAGCGAAGAACAAATCAAAGCAATAGCAGATAAGTTTCTGCTTGCAGTTAAGCAGGCGGGCAGAATATATCGTTATATTGAAACGGCTAAAGGCACAGATGATTTTATTACGGAAGTCTCAATGGATGAGACCGACCAGCCGCAGACGCCAGTGGAGATGCTCTTTATCTTAGCCGCGATTGCAGATGAGGGTATTCCGGCCCAGACGGTTGCCCCGAAATTCACAGGCCGATTCAACAAAGGGGTTGATTACGTCGGTAACGTTACAGGTTTTGCGAAAGAATTTGAAAAGGACGTTGCGGTGCTTGCTTTTGCAGTCAAAGAATTCGGCTTGTCTGAGAATCTGAAACTTAGCATTCACTCGGCTTCTGACAAGTTCTCGATTTATAAGCCGATAGCCAGGGCGATGAAGAAATTCGATGCAGGGCTGCATATTAAGACAGCGGGCACAACCTGGCTGGAAGAGTTAATCGGCTTAGCAGCGGCCGGCGGAGATGAATTATCAATTGCAAAAGAGGTTTACGCCAAGGCGCTGTCGCGGATGGATGAGCTTTGTGGACCGTATGAGACAGTTATTGATATCGACAGAGAAAAACTGCCGACTGCGCAAGAGGTTGACAAATGGGATGGCGAAAGATTTGCCTCGGCCCTAAGACACGACCAATCGTGCGAGCAATATAATCCCAATTTCCGGCAGCTTCTTCACGTTGCGTATAAGATTGCCGCTGAGATGGGGACACGCTTTTCAGATGCGCTTAAGAAACATGAAAATATCATCGCAGAGAACGTAACAGAGAACATCTACGAACGGCATATAAGGCCGCTCTTTATTGAATAACGAATATCGAAGGCAAAAGCACCCATTATTACATTCGCGGAGCCAGGGTAATTGTGCAGAAAAGGCCGAAGGGCTGCCGATATAGATTACGCCCGATGTCGGACGGCAGCTTTAAGTGCGCAAGGTATGCTTTTTTTATCGGACTCGACTAAGAACAATAGTTGTGAAAAACAAAAAATCATATAAGAGAGTATCAGAAGGCCAAACAACGCGCTCCGGGGCCAGGACTTCGCTGATGTGCCTCGGGATAGGTGCGTGCTTGGTTGTTTTTTGCAGTTGTCTTAGTTTTGATATTGGTGATTGGCCGAGCAGATTTGTGTATCCTCATAACAGCCCCCCTGCTAACTGGTGTGGGACGGCAGGAGCATTCTGTGCGTACTATCTGCTGTATTATATTGGGCCCGGGGTGTTTGTGATATTAGTGTCGGGAATCTGTTTTCTGGTTGCCAGACTTGCACATAAGCCGACAAGCCAGCCGATTTTGCGTACAATCGGATTAGGACTGATGACCGTGGCGGCTTCGATGACTTTCCAGTGCTTATGGCCTTATCGGTTCTTCGGTTTCCCTATGGGTTCAGGCGGCGTGTTGGGCATCGGGGCGGCGCAGTTTCTGCGAAGCCATTTTGCATCGTTGGGCACTTTCATATTGGTGGTAGCTATCTGGGTAGTTGGAATTCTTCTATCAGCGGATAATTTTATTTTGAGATTTTTGGGTTGGCTTGATTTTGGAGCAAAAAGGGCATTTGGCGCCGTTGTACCGGCGTGGTCGGTGACAAAGCGATCCGCCATAGTCGGACAAGGTCTGAACGATATATGGCAGAAACTAAGTGTAAGGCAATCCGTCAAAGGCGGACTCGGCAATAAAACACCGAGACTGTCGGACGTTGGCACGGTTAAACCGTTGGAAAATATTCCAGTGAAACATTCACCCATTCAGGAAGTGAGCCGTCCAAGCATACCGGAATCCAAACGGTCGGTGGTTCAGCCGTCCTACGAGGATTATGAGCTGCCGCCGGTGGAGTTGTTGGCTGAGCCGGAGTATAGTTTTGCTGCGGTGCAGGAGAAGGTCATCAAGGCCAAGGCGATGGCTTTGGAGAGGCTGCTGTCGGAGTTTAATATCAATGCACGGGTGGTTGCGGCCGAGACGGGCCCGGTCATAACAATGTTTGAGCTGGAGCTTGCGGCCGGCGTCAAGGTCAGCCAGATAGCGGCGCTGGCAAACGATATGGCTCGTGCGCTGGGTGCGGGTGCGGTTCGGGTGGTGGCTCCTTTGCCAGGTAAACATACGATAGGCATTGAGGTGCCAAACAATGAAAAAGAAAAGGTTCGCATGAAGAATATGATGGACCTGGCAGGCAGCCGACCACAGAGTATGGAGATACCGCTATTTTTAGGCAAGGATTCCGCAGGAGAAGCGCTGGTGTCGGACCTGACAACGATGCCACATTTGCTTATTGCGGGCACGACCGGCTCGGGCAAAAGTGTCTGCATCAACACCATCATTACGGGCATACTGCTTACCAAGCGGCCGGACGAAGTTAAGCTGATTTTGATCGACCCAAAGATGGTGGAGATGACCGCATTTAATATTATTCCACACCTGATGTGTCCGATAGTCACTGAGACTCAAACTGCTGTTCAGATACTGGAGTGGGCCACGGTGAAGATGGACGAGCGTTACGCCCTATTGGCCGAGGCGAGGGTGAAAAACGTTGCCGAGTATAACAGGCTCGGCTCGGAAGAAATTATTAAGCGGTTCAATCCGAGCAGTCCCGAGGAAGAGACAAAGATTCCGAAGAAACTGCCGTATATTGTAATAGTAATCGATGAGC
>JBGVTO010000358.1:0-51127 GCA_041862635.1 Phycisphaerae bacterium
AATCAAAAAGGTGGTTGCGGCAAAACAACTACGGCAGTCAACATCGCGGTCGCCTTTGCCGAGAAAGGCAAGAAGACGCTGATAGTTGACCTCGACCCACAAGGTCACAGCACGATAGGGTTCGGCTGTGATCCGGATAGCCTGACTATGACCATTTATAATGCTCTTATGAAGGCCCAACCCACAATCTCCGAAATTATAGTGGGCACGAAAATCGAGCGGCTCGATCTGGCACCAAGTAATGTTCTGCTTTCAGGTGCCGAGATTGAGCTGGCCAGCGTGGTTGGCAGAGAGTTCGTTCTCACTGAGAAGCTTAAAACAGTACAGGACAAATATGACATATGTGTTATTGACTGCCCGCCCTCGCTTAGCTTATTGACCCTTAACGCGCTTGTTGCCAGCACCGGTGTTATCGTGCCTGTTCAGGTGGAATACTATGCAATGGAAGGCCTAAAACAGCTATTCGAGACAGTGAACATTATCGGAAAGCAATTGCACGCTGGCAATGTAAAAATCTTGGGCTTATTGCTGACTTTTGTGGAAAAAAGGAGGCTGCTGAGCAGTCAGACTCAAAAGCAAATGCGGGAATATTTCGGCAATTTGGTGTTCGATACGGTTATTCACAGATGTGTAAGGTTGGCTGAGGCCCCCAGTGCCGGTCAGCCGGTTTTCACCTATGCCCCCGATAGCCGGTCGGCGGCTGAATATAGGGCTTTGGCTGAGGAGATAATCGATGGCAAGGCTTCGACTGAGAAAATATCCAATGGCGAAGCCTCACCTGAGCAGATAACCGATGGCAAAGCTTCGGCGGAGCAGATAAGCGATGGCGAAGCCTCGCCTGAGCAGATAACCGATGGCAAAGCTTCGGCGGAGCAGATAACCGATGGCGAAGCCTCGCCTGAGCAGATAACTGATGGCGAAGCCTCGCCTGAGCAGATAACTGATGGCGAAGCCTCGCCTGAGCAGATAACCGATGGCGAAGCCTCTCCTGAGCAGATAACCGATGGCAAAGCTTCGGCGGAGCAGATAACCGATGCCGAAGCTTCTCCAGAGCAGATAATCGAAGACCAGGCCTTGGCCAGGAGATAATGATCAATGGCAAAGCACGAAAAGAACAAGGCAGGACTCCAAAAGGAAATCTCATCGATTTTCAAGGGGGTCTCAGTTCCTCAAAAAAACGGTGACCGGGAGCCTTCCGATACCTCTGCACCGGAGCGCGCGGACTATATCAAACCCAAGCCGCCGGTTCCGGATCTGCAGAAGACAGAGGTCCCAAAAGCTTATCAAGCTACACAAACGTTGCCCAAAGGCGCTCCAGAGCACACCGGCTATACCGAGCCAAAACAGCCGACTCCGGAGCCGCAGAAGCCCCAGGCCCAGAAATCTTATCAAGTTACGCCATCATTGCCCAAGGCCGCGCCAGCTCGACAACCCAAAACTGAGCTAACTCAACAAACCAAAGCTAAGCCGGTTCACCTACCCGAATTCATGAAAGATCAACAATCCGATGTTGAGCCAGCACAAAGACCCAAAGTTATACCAGTTCAACAATCCAAAGCTGAGCCGGTACAAAAAACCAAAGTTGTGCCAGCTCAAAAACCTAAGGCTGATATCGATAAAAAAGTCTCTAAAAAACGTCCTATCGTAAAAATCAGCAGCCTAAGCTTCTGGCAACAGATAAAAGGTAAGCTGTTTCAACCAAAACCGGGTGTCAGTACCGCAAAGCAAAAGGCAATGGTGGTAATGATGCCGCTGCTTTTTATCGTTTTAATTTTTATGCTGTTCAGAGGAGGCGTCTTCGGCACAAGTGCGGGCCATACAGAAGCATCCACGGAAGACACCGCATCCGGTGTCGGCACTGCCGGTGCTAATAATAAAATCGATTGGGAGATTCCGGCGCAATATCCGACAACGCTTCGCGACCCTATGCAATTAGTCCCGGTAGAAGTTCCTCAGGCCAAGCAGACCGAAACCAGAAAAACAATAGAAATAATCGTAAAAAGCATTCTTTATAGCGAGGACAACCCGTCGGCGGTTATTAGCGGCCGCATATTGCACGAGGGCGAAAAAATACGGAATGTGAGTATTATAAAAATAAGTAAAGACACTGTCGAATTCGAAATGAATGGGAAAAGATGGACCCAAAAGGTTCAATGATAAAAGCCGTCCCGGCGCACCGGGACATAAGAATCGCTTAAACAGCTAATTTAGAAAAGGAGCGACTATGAAAAATTTTATGAAAGAAAATTTGGTATTAAGGTTTTTGACGGTCTTTGTGGTTGTTTGCCTTAGCTGCGCTATCGCTGTGGCACAGACCGGCAATGAGGAGCCAGAGGAAAAAACTGGTTTAACAGACATCGAGCAGCGGATGCAAAAAAGAATATCTATCGACGTTAACGACCAGCCCATCGATTTGGTAATTAGGCAGCTGGTTGAGCAGGCCAATCTGAACTATATCAAAAGCCCCAACGTCATCGGCAATGTAACCGTTACGTTTAAAGATGTTCCGCTCGAAGAGGCGCTGACCAATATTCTTGCGGTGCATAACTGCCTCTACATGCCGACCGATAATGTGATAAGAATAATAACATCCGCGGAAATGGTTGCAAAAGCCGAACCAATTCTGACTGAAAGTTTTGAAATTGTATACGTGGATGCTGAAAAAGTCGTAGAGGCTCTGGATAAATTCAAGTCACCCCAGGGTTCGGTATCCTCCATCAAGGGCACCAGTCATATAATTGTTACCGACACCGAGACCAAAATGGGGAAAATAAAAGACCTTCTCGAAAAAATTGACCGCATCACGCCCCAAATACTGGTGGAGGCAAGAATCTACGATATAACCATCAGAGAAGGCTTTGATATAGGGGTAGACTGGCATGTTGGACGCAATACTCCCCTGACTGACATTGTAGAGAAAAACACTCATAATGAAACCGTTACTAAAACTGGCGCAACTGGCCCCACGACAAGCACAACTGCAACTCAAACTGAAACTGTTGACAACACAGGCGGAACCCCTACCACCGATGTAACGGTTACCGAGACTGTAACGACCTCGGGAACCGCCGGAATAACGGGCGATACTACTACGGATATTGACGAGATAACTAAAGAAAACTCTCAAACATGGTTGAGGGAATCATATAGGAAAAGTAAACCTTTTGCAGGCGGCTCGTTTGATACAATGTCGGGCGGTACCGTGCGCTTTGGGCTCCTTAACGACGCGGTTGATGTAGATCTCGTACTGAATATTTTGCACACGGAGAAAAACGCCAAGCTTCTTGCCAATCCGAGAATATTGGTGCTCGATAATGAGACTGCCTTTTTTGACATTGTAACCGAACATCCCTACGTGGAACGAACAATATCGGGAGGCACCATCACAGAATCGGTTCAATTCAAACCAGTCGGTATTAACCTTCAGGTTACACCGCATGTTACAAGGGAGGGTATGCTGAGATTGCATATCCTGCCGGAATTCGGCGTTTTTGTGGAGCGAGTTCAACTTGCAACAAGTAATGTACCCGTTGTTGATACCCGCAAAGTTGACACGATAGCATTGATTAGAGACGGTCAGACGGTAGTTTTGGGCGGCTTGCGAAAAAAGGACTCTACGCAAAATATTTACAAGGTACCGTTGCTTGGGGATTTGCCCCTTTTGGGAGGATTATTCAAGTCTGAGACCGAAGAGACGATTACGAGCGAACTGGTTATTTTTATAACGCCGAGGGTTATCGCACAAGAGCCGGTTTTGTCGTTAGACGAGCAGCTCGCCCTTGAAGAAACCAGGTTTAGCCCACCAGTGCCGGCTTCTACCAGAGCAGAGAAAAAGATTGTGGAAGAATCTTCTGAAGAATAAGGGCTAAATTCATATTTTGTGGCTCATGGCTTGTGATTCGAACCGTCATTGCGAGTCCGCCTTTGGTGGACGATGCAATCTAAAATATAGCGAAAGATATTGTGAGGCCTGCAAAGCAGGCCTCGCAATGTTTTAAATAAGCATACCACATATTACATAACGAATCAGTCTTTCTTAACATAAAGCGTCTGTGTTGGGAAGGCAAACTCGATTTGTTCAGCCTCGAATCGCTTCATAATCTCAAGGTTGACCTGTTCGTTGACCTGGTGGTACAGCCAGTAGTCGGCGGGCTTTACCCAATAACTCATATAAATATTCAAAGAGCAGTCGTTAAAATCACTGAAGTACGCCCTCGGCGGTTTCTCAGAGTCGGTATTGACCTCCGGTACGCCAGCGAGAACCTCTTTTATAATCTCCACCGCCTTTTTGGCTTTTATATGACCCGAGTCGTAAGTAATAGTGATATTCGAAATTCTGCGAATATAAGGGCGTTTACCTATATTTTCCACGCTCGTATTTGCAATCACACTATTGGGTATGGTAACAAGATGACCCTCGAGCGTTCGTATGCGGGTGCTTCTAAAGCCGACCGCCTCAACAGGACCCCGGTGCTCACCGATTTTTACAAGCTCACCCATTTGAAACGGCCTGTCCGTAAAAATCGTAATAGAGCCAAAGAAATTAGCTATAGTGTCCTTGGCTGCAAGAGCGACCGCAATACCACCGACTCCGGCGCTAAGAAGAAGAGACCTGACATTCGCCCCTAAAATATTTTCGCTGATCAGCAGAACCGCGATAATTGCAATTGTTACCCGTAAAGCCTTGCGCACTATGGGCACGAGCATATCATCGAGCTTTGTTTCCGATTTACCGACCAGGCGATTCAGATAGTATTCGATGACATCCACCAGCCGATAAAGCCCGTAGGCTGCAGCAATAGCCAATATCGCCCGTGCGAGCTTTGTCCATCCCTCTCCAATAGCGATTCGTATGCCATTTTCGTCATCGAAGAACAAAGGAACCTTGGCGAAAAATATGCCCGCTGCGAATACCGTTACATAGATGGGATTTGCCAGCGCCTTGAGCAGCAGTGTCAGAGGACTCTGGCCTCTTTTCCTGGCCAGTCGCTCCGCGTAGCCGTTGATGGCAAACTGGACGATTCGCCCTGACGCCATTGCTGCCAGCACTACCAGTAAAACAAGTCCAAAACGCCAAATTGTATTTCCCTTGATGATTTCGTAATTGACTGTCTTTAGCAGCCAATCAGCCGAACCTATTATTGCTGTTCCTGACGCCGTCATAACTTATTTTCCTAATTAGCTCTCCTATCTTATATTATTCTTTTCGCTTCACTAATCGCTCGCACCCCCATAATTTCTTGCCAAAGCAAGAGCGGGAGCTACGCGAGTGCAGGTGATTATCAATAGTCAATTGTCAATAGTCAATAGTCAATTTCGTCAATCTTTCCACCAAAACAACCGTTTTTTATGGAACTTTTGCTATTTGCCGAATTTAGCTGTATTAACTTGCCGATAAATGATAAAATAGTATTTATTGTGAAGCTTCAGGGGTGAATAATGTCATCCGGCAAACTAAAAATCTATAAAAGGCCGAATTTTAATAGCCCTCGCTTATTACTGGGCTTCTCCGGGTGGATGGACGGCGGCGATGTCTCAACGGGAACCGTAAAGTGCCTCATCGACAAGCTCGGTGCACAGAGGTTTGCTGAGATCGGGCCGGAAGGATTCTATATCTATAGCTTCCCAGGCTCGATGGAGATAACCGCACTATTTCGGCCGCATACGAAGATAAAAGACGGCCTGATTAAATCATACGAGATTCCTGTAAATCTGTTTTATTATAGCGAGGAAAATGACCTCATAATGTTTTCAGGCAAAGAGCCCAATTTGCAGTGGGAAGAATATGCCGAGTGCATCTTCTCGTTATGCGAGCAGTTCGGCGTCAAAATGATATATTTCATAGGCAGCGTTGCCGGCCTTGTGCCCCACACGCGCGAGCCAAGACTTTTCTGTTCGGTCTCGGATGCCGAACTTAAAGAAACCTTCCGGCATTACGGCGTAAAATTCACCAACTACGACGGGCCGGCCAGTTTCGTTACTTATCTGACAGCCAATTGCAATAAACGAGGCTTGAGAATGGTATCTTTCGTCGCCACCATTCCTGCTTACGTGCAGGGCGGTAATCCCAAGTGCATAGAAGCGGTTACAAGACGGCTGGTGGGTATGTTGGAGCTGCAGATAAAGCTCGATGAGCTGCGGGCCATAAGCGACGCATTCGAGAAGAAATTAAGTGAAATTGTCCAGGACCAGCCGGAGCTCGAAAGCAATATCCACAAGCTCGAAGAGGACTACGACAACGAGATTTTCAATAGTGAAATGGGCGATTTGAAAAAATGGCTGGAGCAAAAGGGCATCAGGGTGGATTAAGAGCTTATCTGAATGACTATTCGTTCTCGCCTGTTATTCTGAATAGAGCGCAGCGAAGTGAAGAATCCCGGTTTTAGCAGCTCTTGGTGGGCAACAAAAAAGGGCTGCAAGTTTTATACTCACAGCCCTTCAGTTCGGTGATACGAATTGTACTTTATGTCCTGCGTTTTCCCGCCGCTGCTGCCGTCTATCGCAGCCAGCTTGGTTTATTACTCCACTGTTGGTGGTACATTGCTGTTGAAGCAATCGCATGCAATCTTCCAGGAACCATCGGCCTGCCTTTTCAAGATGTCCAAGTATTTACCATCCATATAAATTGGCTCTCCTCCTTCCTTTGGAGTTAAAGTTGCTGTGAAAGTACCGCGAGAAAATGCCCAGTCGCCAGCTACTTGAACTTCCTCGTTATATATGGCCATCTCGAATGTGAAGTTATCGAAGAGGGGCTTCATACTTGTCCGTAAAGCCTCTTTTCCGAAAACGGCAGGTTCGTCCGGTAGCATCTTTACTATGTCATCTGTATACAAGGACATCCAAAGATCTAAATCTCCAGTGATCATACCGAGAGCATAGTTGTCCCAAATCTCTTCGATTGCAGCGATGTCGGCTTCGACTGAATACAGGGAGATTGTTGCGTGATAAACGGGCCTGGGCTCAGGGTCTTGGTCAGTGCCCTTAACAAAAGATGAGCCTAAAACCACCAGCAAAACCAGCGTAAGTACAGGTATGCTTTTAATTGTGATTAGTTTTTTCATTATTGTTTTCATCGAATTTTTCTCCTATTTGGTTGGAATCTTTACAAAAGTTACCTTTGAAAAACACATATACACCTATTACACAACTGCCAGATATATTGCTGACAAGTCCTGGCAAACCTTGTCATTTACCTCATTGGCATTACCTCCTTTGGCAAAGAACATTATGTTGTCCGATTTTCGAACTTGTTGGTCCTACTCTTTTAAACGGGAAAAAAACGGCAAATTAACGGACTTAATTGAAAAATCATGGGAAAGTTCGTATAATTGGGTTAATGTCTTCGGATTAAAGGAGTTGGCGAAAGGTGAATTCTGTCAATGATCACAAAACCCAGCATCTGGTCACCCTGGCTAAGGAGGGAGATCAGTCTGCTATCGATCAACTGTGTAGGATCTACGGTGAGAGAGTACGACGGATCATCCGGCTTCGCATAGACAGGAAACTTCGACCAAAGATCGATTCGGTTGATGTAGTACAGGATGCTCTTGTTCTGGCACTTGCTGGCCTAAAAAACTTCACCTACAGGAACGAAGGGGATTTTCTGCGATGGCTGTCCAGAATTGCGGAAAACAAGCTTCATGATGTTTTGGACAAATTCTATGCCGACAAACGTGATATTCGCAGAGAAATTCCGTTTAAAAAAGAGAGGATGAATACTGACGGAGGCTCCTTCGGTGTTGCTGGTCCTCTTCAAACAACGACACCGAGTGTTCTATTGTCCAGAAAGGAGCAGTTAGACAGGCTTGAAAAAGCGATAGATAATCTGAAGCTCGAGTATCGAGAAGTCATTTTTCTAAGCAGAATTGAGAGACTCTCACACGATGAAATAGCGGCAAAGCTGGGCAAGAGCAAGGGGGCGGTCGCAATGCTACTGTCTCGCGCTTTGGTAGCTCTAACGGCCGCTTATGAGAACGCCTGATGATTGCAGATAGGGATGACAATAAGGCAGATATCCTCGATGAGGCATTGACACAATTCGTCAACGCGTATGTGCGAGGGGAGCAACCCGATATAGATGAATTCGTTGAGCATTATCCTCAGCATGAAGCGCAGATCCGTCGACGAGTAGCAGGACTGTGTGAGATCGATGCCTTGTTCGATTCCCTTGTCCAGTCTGATGAGAGTGACTTTGAAGATGCAGTAACTGGGCAAGACCTTGTCGGCAAGAAAATCGGGAGCTTTGAAATAGTAAAGATGATTGGCCGAGGGGGAATGGGGGAAGTCTACTTAGCTCGTGACACTAAGCTCAAACGCTCTGTTGCTATCAAGAGTGTCCCTGCTTCTCTGGCAGGTGACTCGACTGCCCGGATGCGTTTCAGGCGTGAGGCTGAATTGTTGGCCTCCTTGAATCACCCGAATATCGGCGCTATCCATGACATCATTGAACAGGAAGAAGGTGCCGGTTATTTAATTCTCGAATATGTTCCCGGCGAGACATTGGCCCAACGTATAGCTCGTGAACCGCTCAAATTGGAGGAGGCGTTGTCAATTGGTCAGCAAATTGCCGAGGCAGTCTCAGCGGCTCACAAAAAAGGTGTCGTCCATCGAGACCTCAAGCCCGGCAATATCAAAATCACGCCTGACGGCAGAGTCAAGGTGCTGGACTTCGGCTTAGCCAAAGCTCCTGTAAGTGAAGACAAGAGTGGTGATATCACCGCTACTGAACCCGGGCATATAATGGGCACGCCTGCATACATGAGCCCGGAACAAACCCGAGGAAATCCAACCGATCACAGGACGGACATCTGGTCTTTTGGCTGTATAATTTACCAAATGCTTACCGGTCACTCTCCATTTGAAAGTGACACTGCCACAGACACTCTGGCACGCATCATCGAACGTGAACCGAATTGGCAGACTCTGCCCCAGGAAACACCTGCAAATATCAGAGTTATTCTTCGCCGCTGCCTGGACAAAGACCCGCGATGGCGACTTCAGCACATCAAAGATGCAGCTATTGAAATTGGAGAAACATTGAATTTACTGGCGGCCAAACCAGCTGCGCCAGCTCGGGCCCGGTGGCGGGAGTCCGCCAACGGCGGACTGGGCAGGGCCGGCCCCGGCCGGATCAAGTCGCTGGCGGTACTACCGTTGGCAAACCTGACCGGTGACCCGGAGCAGGAATACTTCGCCGACGGCATGACCGAGGCGCTGATTGCCGACCTTGGAAAGATCGGGGCGCTGCAGGTCAGGTCACGAACATCTATCATGCAGTACAAGGATGTCAAGAAGCCCCTGCCGGAGATTGCACGAGAATTGAATGTAGATGCAGTGGTGGAAGGCTCGGTGGTGCGCGTCGGGCAGCAGGTACGGATCTCGGCGCAGTTAATCCATGCGCCGACTGACACACATATCTGGGTTGACAGCTACGAGCGAGACCTGCGCGACATCCTGACCTTGCTAAGCGAGGTGGCAAGAACCATTGCCCGCCAGATCGAGATTACAGTAACACCCGACCAGGAAACGCGACTGGCGGCAACGCGCCCGGTCAATCCCGAGACGTATAAGGCATATCTCAAGGGGATGTTCCACTTGAATAAAATGACACCGGAAGGAACCGAAAAAGGCCTGGACTATCTTCGCCAGGCAATCGAAAAAGACCCGGCAGACCCCCTGGCGTACGGCGGGCTGGCGCTCGGTTACGTTGCGAGTGCTCATGGCCCTGGGGCTCCACCGGACGCCTTTGCACGAGCTAAGGCGGCAGCACTCGAAGCGTTGGAGCTGGACGACACGCTGGCCGAAGCCCACGCCGCTCTCGCCCAAATCAAATTATACAGAGATTGGGACTGGGCAGGGGCGGAACAAGCCTTCCAGCGGGCCTTGGAGCTTAATCCCAATTTAACCCTGACTCGCGCCCACTATTCGTTCTATCTCCTGCTCTTCGGACGTACGGATGAAGCTTTGACAGAAATGAGACGAGTCCAGGAGGTGGACCCGCTCGTGCCCCTCGGGCCTGCGTGGCAAGGATGGCAGTATTGGTGGGCAGGGCAATACGACGAGGCGATAAACGAAGCCCGGAAGTCACTCGAATTGGATCCCAATTTAGCGGTCGGGCTGTATGTCCTGGGAAGCGCCTATGCAGAAAAGGGGATGTATGAGGAGGCTATCAAAGCACATCAGAAGGCGGGTGTGCTCAGCCGTGATTGGAAATCTGCTCTCGGGCGTACCTATGCGCTGGCTGGCCGACAGGATGAAGCGCGGCTGGTATTAGCTGAATTGGAGGCCGATTCCACGACTTGGGATACCTGGTTTATAGCTCAGATCTATGCCGTTCTGGATGAGAAGGATGAGGCATTCCGATGGCTCGAAGCGGCGTACGGCCCACCCCACCATCCATACCTGCCTTGGATCAGTCACCCTCCTGCTTTCAAGCCCTTACACGACGACCCGCGCTTCGGCGTCCTGCTGCACCGCATGAACGTCCCGGAGTAGATAGGTTCGAGCCCAAAGGCCCGGATTTCAACCACGGGCGGCCTAAAAAAGTATTTTTTGTCCGTTTTTTTGTTGACAATATTTGATAATATGTTAAAATACTGGCATGTTTGCCAGGAGGTTAACGTAAACCGCCAGTAGGCGGCAGTTTTGCGGAGAACCGCCAAGCATGTCCCCGAATGTCGTAGTCGGGGATCCAGATCATAGCTTAAATACGTATCCAAATTAACCTTATAGTCTAATTTGCCTATATTAACTAAAACCATGAACCAATTACCATTACCCATAAAACCACTCATAAGCATCGAAAATATAATTATTTACGTGCCTATAAGGCACACCTCTACATCTATCGAGAATCCTCTACAAATCAACCTTTTTATGCAAAACAAAGCCAAAGTCAAGAGCGCCCAAATCAACGTAAGCTCTTTTATAACAAGTAAATATGTGAAAGTGGAAAATTGGTGAAATCAGAAAAACAAAGCCAAAACAAACCCAATCAAACCCAATTGTCGAAAGGGTGAAATTGATGCAAAGTGTGTACTTACAAAGGGTTACAGAAAAAAAGCTGATTTCGTAGTCCGAAAAAACAAACCCAATCAAAGCCAATTTCCGAAAGGCCAAAATGAGCTTAAAATCGCTTGCCGGAAAATCTGGCCACACCCATTTCAAAAAAAAAATTTCTTGACAATCCCGGATAAAGTGGTTAGAATACTACTTTTGGATAAATTGTCAATTTCAGATTTATATTAGTTAGAGGTATCTAATTATGGCACATAAAAAGGGACAAGGCTCTACAAGAAACGGCAGAGACAGCAATCCGCAGTACAGGGGCGTAAAGCTGTTCGGCGGCCAGCAGGTTTCCGCCGGCTCAATCATCGTCCGCCAGTGTGGGACAAAGTTCTTTCCCGGCTCCAATGTCGGTATGGGCAGAGACTTTACTTTATTCGCCACCTCAGATGGGACAATCCGTTTCCAGGGCCGAAGAGTGCACGTCGTCTGAAAAAAAAATTAAGATAACTAATAAAAAAAGGATGGTATAATTGCCATCCTTTTTTTATATCGAGATACGATAGACGAGTAACGAGATATGTTTATCGACGAGGCACAAATCCAAGTCAAGGCGGGCGATGGCGGCCACGGGTGCATCAGCTTCCGCCGCGAAAAACATATACCCAAAGGCGGACCCGACGGCGGCGACGGGGGCAGAGGGGGCGATGTCTATTTTCATGCCGTTGAAAATCTCGACACCTTAATAGACTTCGCCGGCAAACACCACTGGAAGGCCGGGAACGGCCAGCCCGGCTCAGGCAACAACAAGCACGGAGCGAACGGCCAGGACCTGATAATCAAAGTCCCGCCGGGCACGCTGATTTACGATACCGACCTTAATCTGCTTCTCAAAGACCTTGACGAGGTTGGGCTGAAAGTATGTGTCTGTCGTGGCGGAAAAGGCGGAAGAGGCAATAGGGCCTTTGCAACAGCAACAAATCAGACGCCGAGAAATGCCGAGGCCGGCAAAAAAGGCCAGGAAAGAAATATTCGGCTGGAATTAAAGCTCATCGCCGACGTGGGCTTAGTCGGTATGCCGAACGCCGGCAAAAGCACACTCATCTCCCGCTGCTCAGAGGCCAGGCCGAAAATAGCCGATTATCCTTTCACAACGGTCGAGCCGGTGCTTGGCATTGTCGAGCTGAGCGATTTCCGGCGGTTTGTTATGGCCGACATCCCCGGCCTTATCGAAGGAGCCCACAGCGGAGCAGGGCTCGGGTGCGAATTCCTTAAGCACATAGAAAGAACTACAATTTTAGTCCACATAATTGAGATAATGCCGATGGACGGCTCAGACCCTGTGGAAAACTACAAAGCTATACGCCACGAATTAGAGGAGTACAGCAAAGCGTTATCCCAAAAGCAGGAAGTTATCATCGCCAATAAAACAGACCTTGAGCCCGATGGAAAAGTAGTAAAAGATTTGAGAGAAAAGTTAAATAAAGAGGTTCACCCTATCTCAGCAGTTACCGGCTCCGGGATAAAGGAGTTAAGCGAATTCTTATGGCAAAAGGTCAAAGAACTCAAATGTTTACCCTGAGCGTAGCTGAATGGGTCGAAGGGCTAATTTTCTCCCCAAGGCGCACAAAAAAAGGCCGAGCCAAAGTAAGCCCGCCCTGTTTGTTATTCCAATTGCACCTTTTCAAGTTCAGCCAAGCTTTCGGCGGTAACCTTTTCGGCAGTTAAATCTCCGAAGATTACCCTATACTCGTCATCCGATATCTTCCATCGAATCAACACCGCATTGGCATCCTCAGCGGTAACCGTATCACCATAGTACGCGGGATCTTTGTCTTCTTTGACTAATTCACCGTAGAACATGCAAGAAGATTGTAATACACTTAAAAGTTGCATCTTCGCATTCTTCTTCATCTCATTTTTTATCTTTTCGATTTCTTTTTGTTCTTCCAAATTTGACTGTTTGCCTTGGTCCTCGCGAATACGTTCCTTTATTGCACTAATACGTCTGTCCAGTACTTTCCTCATTGCCTTACTGTATTCATAGGTAACGGTCATGAAGGCCAAGCTGCTTGGATATTTTCCATCAGCAGCTTCGGCAAACATACGCAGACCTTGGATTGCTATTTCCTCATCTTTATTATCCAGCGTTTCTTCTATTTCTGCCACCTGGGTATAATCTCTAGGAATATTCGGCTCAAAATCATGGGCGTCAAGCTCTATATCCCATTGAAACTCATCTACAACAGTTTGTACCTGCATTGCCCCACCACTGGCAACTCCATCTAACTTTATCCGCACAGGCAATCTGGTCTCTACATCAACCCAAAGACACGCTACGAGACTCTCATATACTCCGGGCTCAAATTTCGGGTCATTAACCTCAATACCTTCAACGTCTATACCATTAATTTGATCACGTCCTATTTCCTTATATTTAAATTCAAGGAACTTTTTTACAACCTTCCTTGGATTATTACTTTCCATATATCTTTTAATTTGTTCCTCACTCCACAATGTGCGCATATACTCTTTCTCATGGGGGAAAACAGAGATAATGCCATTCCCAGTTAGTGGCATGTAGCTTGTAGATATTATTTTCCCGTTTACATATGAATCTCCCCGCATCCCATGCTCCAGTGAGTTGTACATCACAATCTCCAGTTCTATTTTTTCTTTTGGCGTTCCCGATATGCGTAACTTTATTCGGTATGAAAACATCTGAATTTCTTCAACTTTCCTAGCTACTTCCCCCCAGGCAACACCTGCTATATCAAGTGAGCCAACGAAGTAATTCAAACCAATAAGCAATGCTATGATTATTACCGCTGCAGCGGCTACTTTTGTTATTCTACTTCTCATAATCATTCTCCATATATTTGGCTCAGAAGAAACCGATTTTGTTTTTTCAGATTTTTCCAATGCTGTTAAAGCGTTACTGATAATCCTGTCATCGACTTTCGAGTTGACCGTAACGTCTGATTTGGCAAACAATTTTCTTATCTTTTCTGCTGAGCTCATTTTTATACCTCACTATCCAGGATCGACCGCAATTTGCGAATTCCATACCTGTATCGACCCTTAAGCGTATTTACAGAGATGCCTAAGGATTTAGCGATAATCTTGAATCGCATTTGGCCGTGTATGTGCAGCACAATCACTTCTCTTTGCTCATACGGCAGCTTGGCTAATGCTGAACTTAACAGTTGTAGTTCTTCGTTGCAAACGATGAGCTGACCAGGGTCTCTCAAATCTAATGTCATCGAGCAATTCTGCTGCAAACTTGTAGCGTTCACCCGGCCTTGCTTCTTCCGCATCAGGTCACGAACACGATTAGCGACGCATTTAGACAGGTAAGCTTTAAGACTGCCGGTCAGCTTAAAGTTCTCCAAATTTTGGGCAAAGGCTACGAAAACATCATGAACGGCATCTTCTGCAATATTAACATCATGTGAAAGAGCGATAGCCAAAACAAGTAAACTATCTCTATACTGTTCATAGATATAATGCAGAGAATCCCTGCTTTCTTGTTTTTGCCTCATCACAGATAACCTGTCTATCATTAAGACAATCTCATATATGAGCGATGAACGTTCACTACTCATATAACGATTCAGACGGCCGTTTGGGTATAAAGAAAATTGGATTTTTCACAATCTTAGGGGATTCTTGGCTTAAAAGACATGAAAAAGGCCGGGCCAGAGCGACCCGGCCTGTTTTTGGTGCCAACACTTATGCTGCCTAGCGAATGCCACCTTTCCGCTGGTCGATTACTTTCACTCCTTCAGGGATTTCAAACTTGAATAAGTCCTCCGCCAACTTTTCGTTGTAGCTAAATTCGTAACATGCTTTCAACTTATTCTGTCCATTTTCAATGTGATATTCCCGTGCGCGGATTGGCAGTTTGGTTTCTGCGTCAAAGATTATTTCGGCTTCTACATCACCTAGTTTGTCAGGTTTTAAGCGCATATCCTTAAGGGTAATAGTGGCTACTATTACTTTTTTGCCATTTTCTTCATCAGTTTTAAATTTTGTTTTTATTACCCCACCCTCCTCAGCGACCTTTGTTGCCATATGTTCTACATATCCCGGTGGATCGTTGAGGGTCTTTTTCGAACGGATAGAGACTGTGGAATCCTCTTTTACGATTCTATCAGTATTGCGGTCATAGGCAGGTTTATAATCGTACATCACACCGTCAGCGAAAACCATCAATCGCTCCCCGGGCGATTCTATTCTTCTCGCAATAGCCCGTCCGTCTTCGGAATATTTCGTCCAAAACTCGTAGCGATTGGGCGGCTCGATAGTCCTCATAACCATGTGCTTGTTTTCAACGTGCTTTAGAGCCTCGACTGCGTGTTCCAATGCAAAGGCTACGCTCGTACCATCGAGGGAACCGCCGAACTGATGTATGCCGACAAACACCGCAATGATTAGCACCGCTGCTGCGGCTAACTTTGTTATTCTAACTTTCATAGTGTCACCTCTAATAAATAGTTGTAGAAGGTTAATCAATCTATTGCACTTGCGCTGTTCGGAACGAACGGGCAGTGATGCCATAAGCGTTTTGCGAAGATGGTCGTGATCTTGGTTAAATGCTTCATACGCTTTGTTCAAATCGTTATCCAACGGCGTTTTCATCGGATATTCTCCTGTTCGGCAATCAATAACTGTTCCAGGCGTTTCCGTGCCCGTTCGAGGACGCGGTAAAATCCTGACCTTGAAAGTCCCATTATCCTGTGGGCGGCCTCAGCCGAATTGCCCTGCAGATAGAACGTATGCAAAGCCAACCGTTCTTTTTCCGGCAGTGTTGTAATCATTTCTCGAAGCCGTTCTATCCGACTCTCATCCGGTGGCTCAGGTGCAACCGCCTGGGCATCATTAAGCCCGATATTCTTATTTTGGCTTCGTAATCTCTGGCGGTTCCATTCCCTACATCGCAGCCGGGCAATTCCGACAAGCCACTTTCCAAAACGATCCGGATCGCGCAAGTGGCCCAACTTTTCATACGCCCGCATAAATACATCCTGTGCAAGGTCCTGGGCGTCGGCCAGATTGCCGGTCGTATCATAACAGACAGCCCGAACCAGCGGTGCATAACGGTCATACAGTTTCTCGTAGGCTGCTTTGTCGCTGGCAAACAAAGCCCGAATTAATGTTTTATCACTTGGCGTCGTCAACTCGGGGCCCTCAAGTATTGACATACTCTATAAACATAGTGACCGAGCAGGGCGATTTGTCTACTGGAATTTTACAAAATTTTCTGTATTCAGTATGAGGGGAATATCGGTTATTTTCATTAGGCGGCTGATGTTGTCGCGTTCAGCTTCTGCTAATTTGTCGTAAATGAATCATAAAGTTTCGATTTTTGAACTTTGAAAATTCGAATTTGTTTCGAATTTCGTGCTTCGTACTTCGGATTTCGTAATACGCTTCACGAGCCACAAGCGACGAGCTACGACCTACGTTCTTATTATATCGATTATTTTCATAAGTCGGCTGGTGTTATCTCGTTCGGCGTTTAGCCTTTTGACAAGCTCCTTCTATTTCACTCAGAGCCCACCTTGAACACGGTTGAAGGAGCCTGCCTTGAACACGGTCGAAGGAGCCTGCCTTGCTTGCCCTCCGCAGCTTTAGCGAAGGTGGGAGCGCAGTCGAAGGGACAAGTCAGAACAGCCCTACAGGAATTTTGAGTTTTGTGAGCGTTCAGGTGGTTTTGGTCAATTAAGCGTAATTATTTTAGTATTTGACTTGGAGTTGTTTTTGATGTCACGTACGTAAAGCGCGTACGCGCTTTACGTATATTTTATTTAACACTATGCCCTACCGAGAATAACATCCGACCTTTTAACACTTGTATTATTTTCGGCTATAAAATTCTCAATAAAAATGAAGACTCTTTTGCAGAATCTACTATAATTATCGCACTATGTTTAGCTCAAGACAATGGAACTACATCCAAAAGGGCTTTCACCTAACGCCCCGGCAAACTGAGATCGCAAAGATGGTCTGTGAGGGTCTGAATAACAACCAAATCGCAAAAAAGTGTCATATCGCCTATAATACGGCGAGAACACATGTAGCCCATATTTGCGCTAAAATAGCTGTCCATGGCCGAGCCGAGCTAATTCTTCGTCTAATAAAAGTCGCCAAACACGCTAAGTAAATTTCCACACCCTTACGGACGTGGCATTTTCCGGGACGGGCAAAGCCCGCCCGACTTTGTCGGTTACTTCCATCTACGCCCTCACGAACGTAGTATTACGAAGGAAGAATAAATCTGCTCCACCTTGGAATAACTCCCGCAGAACACATAATCAACACTATGCAAATCATTATTTTTCGTCCACATATCGTATACGTAAAGCGCGTACGCGCTTTACGTATGAGCTTCTTCTAACTTCTGATTGATTGTTAAATTGGAATAAAAGAATAGGCTATATGGACAAACCACAAGTCATGAAATACTTTTCACGATTCACGCTTCTCACTTCACGCTCTTATGATGTCGGTGATTTTCATCAGGCGGCTGATATTGTCGCGTTCGGCTTCGGCTAATTTGTCGAAAATAAATCTTATGGTCTCGTGTAATTCGGGAATGACAACGTGCTCCAATACGTTGACCCTTCGGCGGGTCATCTGAAGCTCGACAGCAAGTAAGCGGGCCTGCTTTTCCTTCTCAGCTAACTCTATCAAATTATCAAAAGCTCTTTCCAAAGCAAGTAATGCAACGTCCATTTCGCCGGAGGTGGTTGCAAAGCCATAGCAGATGATTTCACCCTCCATTTCCTTACTCAGATGCGGCACCCTTACATTCATTATATTAGCGAACGTTACAGCTAAGCTGAATTTTTTCGTCGGGACCTCGAGGGCGGCCTTTATAGCTTCCGGCTCCATCGTCGCACGGGCTAACATAAACCGCCGGCACGTCTCTAACAGTTCAGCTTCAACACGTTTGCGCAACGGCTGAATCTCTCTGGCAATCTGAATTAACTGCCGGGAAATCTCATCTCTTTTTTCACTGAGCAGACGATGACCGCGACTGGCAAGCGCCACCCGCTTACGCAGCCGTAACAATTCCATTCGTGTCGCATTAACGTTAGCTAACATAATTCGTAGATGCGTTTATGAGTAAATGGGTCTATGAGTATATGCGGTTATTCGTAAATGTGTTTATGTAGTAACTCATGCATTCATTTACTCACCTACTCATTCACTTACTCTTCTTAGATTTAAGATACTTGATAAAGTTTAGGGTCATTCTTCTTAAAGTCTCGACTTCTTCAAGCAGCTCACCTTTTCTTAGATATCTCAATTTTTCAGCAATTATCAATTGGGTTTCCGCTTCAGATAGTGAACCTAACGCAATATATGAGAACTTGATAAATTCCTTTTTGGAAGACCTGGCGGCGCCCTCGGCAATATTGCTTGGATAAGATATTGCTGACCTTCTTATTTGTGATGTTAAACCATAAATTTCTTCTCTTGGAAACGTAGCTGTTACCCTGTAAATGTGTTCTACAAATCCAATCCCGCGTTTCCAAATGTCTAAATCTTTGTGTGTCTTCATAGCACTATCTCCAATCACTCATTAACTCACTAACCCATTAACCCATTCACTCATTGACTCATTAACTTTCTTTCTTGCGAAAACGCGGCATATACTTTTCTATAAGTTTCACATCGATACGCTTTAGCTCGACGTTCTCGAACATGCTGAGCAGCTCCCAGCCGAGGTCGAGGGTTGTTTCAACCGTTCTGTTCTCGTAATAGTCCTGCGAGACGTATCTGTCCTCAAAGTTGTTGGCAAAGGTCATATATTTCTTATCTTCTTCCGAGAGTGCGGCCTCGCCCATAATGGTCGCCAGCTCCTGGCATTCTTTGCCGCGGGCGTAGGCGGCGTAAAGCTGATTGTAAAGGTCGGCGTGGTCCTCGCGAGTCTTGCCTTCGCCGATACCTTTGTCTTTGAGTCGTGACAGACTCGGCAAAACGTCAACCGGCGGCGAGACAGCCTTTCTATGTAACGGGCGGGAGAGAATTATCTGGCCCTCGGTAATATAGCCGGTAAGGTCCGGCACCGGATGAGTTTTGTCATCCTCAGGCATTGTCAATACCGGCACCATTGTAATGGAGCCTTTTTTACCTTTGATTCGGCCTGCCCTTTCGTAAACCGTCGCCAGGTCCGTATAGAGATAACCAGGATATCCTCTTCGGCCGGGGACCTCTTTTCGGGCTGCGCTTATCTCACGTAGCGCCTCGCAGTAGTTGGTCATATCATTTAATATTACCAATACGTGCATATCCAGCTCGTATGCGAGGTACTCTGCGGCAGTGAGCGCAAACCTCGGTGTCGCTATCCGCTCAATTGCGGGGTCATTTGCTAAATTTACGAACATCACCGCACGTTCTATTGCCCCGGTCTGGTGCAGGTCGTCGATAAAGAATTGCGCGGCCTCGAATGTGATTCCCATTGCTGCAAATACAACAGCGAAATCTTCGCCCTTTCCGAGAATCGTTGCCTGCCGGGCTATCTGAGCGGTAATCTGGTCGTGGGGCAGGCCGGCACCTGAGAATACGGGCAGCTTCTGGCCTCGCACGAGTGGATTCAGGCCGTCAATTGTGGATATTCCGGTCTGGATAAATTCGTTCGGATAATCACGGGCATAAGGATTAATCGGCTTGCTGTTAATATCCAGCCGTTTATCGGGAATGATGGCGGGGCCATCGTCTTTAGGCTCACCCAGACCACTGAAAACCCTGCCTAAAATGTCGGGCGAAACACCCAGCTCCAGCGGTTTGGCCAGGAAGCGAACCGTGCTCCTGTTGACATCAATACCTCGTGTGCCTTCGAAGACCTGAACGAGGACTTTATCGTTCTCGACCTGAAGGATTTGGCCATGACGTATCGAGCCGTCACCGAGCTCAATATCGACGATGTGCCCGTACTTGGCTTCATCAACCATTTCGACCAGCATTAACGGGCCGGAGATATCTATAACTGTTTGGTATTCTTTTATGGCCGGCATATCATATCTCCCAAATTATGCGACTAAATTCAATTGGGGGTTATTCTATTTATTTGTTTAGCTCTTAATTTTCCTTTTACCATTTATAATCACCGGAGGACTATGCCGTGCGAGCACCCTCAGGGGATTCTGTTTTCTCATCCTGCTCGGCAGGTTTTTGTTCTTTGTCCGCCCTGGCACTCCTCGTTTTAACGTCGCGGTCAGAGCCTGTTTGCAATTTTTTCATTTGCTCATCGATTGTCTTTCTTATAGCGGCAATATTTTCGATTGATTGCTTCCTTTGCTCGGCTCTTTCGGTTTCCTGCTCTTTCCTGGGCTCTTTTGATTCTTCAGCGGCTTCGAGCTCTTTTTCTTCCTTTAGTTTTTCAAGCTGCTCGGCCGTCTCAGGGATATATTTCGCCCTTGCAATTTCTTCACGTACGGGCAGCTTGAAGATATCAGCGGTTTCAACTCCGGCCTCAATGGCGGCGAGGGCCTGCTTGTGGAAGTGCAGGACGGTCTTTAACATTTCGTACTGTTTGTTCATCGAGGTGAATGTGTCAACATTATGAAAGGCATTCTGATGCAGGAAATCTTCACGAATGGACCTTGCCGTCTCGAGCGCCAGTCTGTCCTGCGGTGACAGGGCCTCTGCGCCGACCAGCCGAACAATCTCAAGAAGCTCGGCCTCCTGTTCCAGCAGACTCATCGCCCGGACGGCCAACCGTTCCATCTCCTCGCCCTGCTCCTTATCCTCGAAACACTCCCTGAGATACTGCTTGTAGAAGCTGTACGAGGTCAACCAGTCAATCGCCGGAAAGTGCCTTTGATAAGCAAGCTCGCCTTTCAATGACCAGAACACCTTGACAACATGAAGTGTCGCCTGCACGACGGAATCCGACAGGTCGCCGCCCGGCGGACTGACCGCACCGATAATTGATAAGGCTGCCTCCCGTTCGGGATTACCGAGGCACTTGACTCGGCCGGCCCTTTCATAAAACGCTGCAATTCGCGCCGCCAGGTAGGCCGGATAGCCTTCCTCGGCGGGCATCTCTTCCAGACGGGTCGATATCTCCCGCATTGCCTCCGCCCATCGGCTCGTGCTGTCGGCCATCAGGGCCACAACGTAGCCCATATCGCGGAAATACTCGGCTATGGTGATACCCGTATAGACGGAGGCCTCTCTTGCGGCGACGGGCATATTCGATGTGTTTGCAATCAGCACTGAGCGTCGCATTAACGGTTCGCCGCTGCGGGGGTCTTTTAATTCCGGGAACTCGGTCAGGACGTCGGTCATTTCATTGCCGCGCTCGCCGCAGCCTACGTAAACCACTATATCGGCATCGACCCATTTGGCCAACTGGTGCTGGACGACTGTCTTGCCGGTTCCAAACGGCCCGGGCACACAGGCCGTCCCGCCCTTGGTGGTCGGGAAGAAGGTGTCGATAACCCGCTGGCCGGTAACGAGAACCTTATTCGGTGCGAGCCTTTTTATTGTCTGCCTGGCATTACGGACAGGCCATTCCTGCATCAATTTCAGCTCGGTCTCGTTACCATCATCCCCGACTATGACACCTATTGTTTCCTCGACTGTGTACTCGCCTTCCTTTATTTTTTGTATAGTCCCCTCTACGCCGGTCGGCACCATAATTTTATGCTTAACAAGCGTACTTTCCTGCACCTCGCCTATGATATCACCCGAGCCGACTTTTGTGCCGTCGTTTACCGCCGGTTTGAAGTGCCATTTCTTTTCTCTGTTCAGGCCTGGCAGCGCGCTGCCCCTGCTCATAAACTCACCTTCGACATCTACAAGCAAGTTCAGCGGCCTCTGGATACCGTCGTAAATGCTTTCAATCAGACCGGGGCCCAGCTCAACACTCAAAGGCGCCTCGGTGTCAACAACCGGTTCGCCCGGGCCTATGCCGGTTGTCTCTTCATAGACCTGAATCGAGGCCCGGTCGCCGTGCAATTCCACGATTTCACCGATGAGGCTCAAAGTACCCACTCGAACGACGTCATACATTCGCGCACCGGCCATACCTTCGGCAACAACAACAGGCCCTGCGACCTTGACTATTCTGCCTTGTTTCTTCTCACTCATTATCAAAACCTTCTTTAACTGTTCTGCAAAATGTTAATGCCCGTAGCTATTTTGAGCGCCTCTCCCAGGGTCTTGGTTGCGAAGCCCTCGGATTCGGTGGTAAAGGGCACAACTATAATACAGGGAATCGGCGTGTTGTGATAGTCCGCGAAGACCTCTTCGGCCTTCGGGGCTATATTTTCAGCGACTACCACGAGCGCATACTTTTCATCAATTATTTTCTGTGCGTTCTCGGCAATGTCACCGGCGCTGAGGCCTACCGGGTACGTATCCACCCCAAGTGCCGAGAACGGCATCACAAAATCAGTACTACCTAAAACTGCTATTTTAGCTTCCATTGTTCTTATAAATCCGAAATTCGACCCGCCAGCGGCGGGTATCGATCCAAACCCAGCGTTGCTGGGTCGAAATCCGAAACAAATCCGAAATTCAAATTACAAAATGTTCAAAACATTATTCACTCTTACGTATAATTGAGCCAAAAATATTCATAAATTCCGTAGCCTCTTTTTCTAAATCATATTGTTTTGAATTTTGTACTTTGGTCATTTGCATTTGTTTCGTATCTCGTGTTTCGGATTTCGAATTTATTCACGTTACGAATTACGTTTAACAAGACACGCTATTCTTTAGCCCCGTGCTTTCGTAACAGCTCAACGATTTCGCTATTTTCTTCATCTTTCGCCCAGTCCAGCGGTGTTTCGCCATCTTTGCTTTCTGCGTTGACATCGGCGCCCTTGGCGATAAGGTGTTCGGCGATGTCCTTGTGCCCGTGAGCAGCAGTGAGGTGCAGGGGCGTCTGGCCGTAATTATCCCTTGCGTTGACATTGGCACCCTTAGAAATAAGCAGCTCGGCAACACCTTTTTGGCTGTGAACGATTGCGTAGAACAGGGGCGCCCAGCCATTTTCGTCTTTTGCGTTTATATCAGCACCTTTAGCGATAAGGTATTCGGCAATGTCTTTGTGGCCCTTTTCGGCCACGATGTGTAAGGGCCTCTGGTTCGAGTCATTCATTGAGTTGATATCAGCGCCTGCATCAATAAGCAGCTCCGTGATGTCCTTGAGGCCTTCACCGGCAGCAACGTGGATAACCGGCCAGCCGAGGCTGTTCTTCGCATTGACATCAGCTCCCTTTGTAATGAGCAGTTTGGCCACAGCCACTTGGCCTTCGTGAATGGCCTCAAGCAGCGGTGTATGCCCATAGTAATTCTTTGCATTAACATCGGCACCTTTGGCAATAAGCAGCTCTACAACATTTTTATGACCTTTCTCGGCCGCGAGGTGCAAAGGTGACCGGCCGTACACATCCTTGGCATTGAGATCAACACCCTTTATCAAGTGTAATTGGACCTCGATAAAATCGCCGTCCGCAGCAGCCCGGTGCAGGGATTTGGTGGGTTCAGAAGGTTTAGCCAGACTTTCAATGACCACCGGTTCTGATTGTAGAGGGTGCTCCGGTTCTTCCACTTTACACCCGACAGCGATAAACATTAATACCAAAACCAGGCAGATTAGTTTTATCAATTTCATACTTGAACCTCGATTCTTCCGCCTTCGCTGAAGCTACGGCGGACAAGTGATTCTTCATACTCGACTCTACATACACGGTTTCTGGATTCCTGCTTTCGCAGGAATGACAGGGAAGACTGTTTTACGTTATACTTTGTTTTCATTAGCCAATGCGGTCTAAGATAAGTTTCGTATCCAGGAAATTCTTTTTAGCTGTCAATATCAACCTGACCGTGCGGATTTCATTTTCCTTCATTAACAAAAAAGCAATAATCGGCTGAGGGCCGGCGGTAATCTGAACGGTCGATTTCAAAAACCCCGTTAAATGCTCATCGCACTGCTGCTCAAGCCTCAAAAAAGATTTACTCGACGCCAAGTAATTAGCGCCGGTATCAACAATTCGATGGTACGGCGTTACAAAAAACAACGGGCCCAGCGCTTCGTAGCCGAGCTCGGCGCCGTGCCTGATTCGCTCTAATTCAATAAAACCACCCTCCAGAAAGACGTTATCCCGCACCCAAAAAGCTTCGGCTTCCGCCGTTTTAGTACGGGATTCGGATTCGATGAGCTTGAGCCGAAGCATTGTGCGAATGTTGGTCAGGTCAATCTGTATCCGAAAAAGCCCGAGCAGAAAAACACTTCTTAGCCGGCGTGCCCGCTCTAAATTATATTGTGCCTGGACTCTGTCGATTGCGAAATCGACCTGGCGTATGTCTTTTTTTTGATAATATCCCAGAACGGCCTGCTCTACCGCTTGCCGGATGTAATCAGGAAATACCGGCTTGCTAAACTCATCCTCCTCGGAAAATATCTGCTCAATCATCTCCGGCTGGACGTTGCCGTCACTGCTGTAATCGGTGCCCAATTCCTTTTCAGTTAAAGTCCGCCTGACCGCCAGCCGTAGATTTGCAAAATCATCACGCGTCCTGAACAGCTCGACAATCGGCTTATCAAGCATTAAATCCGAGAAAAGTACCCGCACAGCTGTTCTTCGCTGCTGCAGGATTTCGTCGACCTCGGCGAAGTCCCTGCCGCCTCTCGGCAGGGCGTATTCTGTTCCACTCAATAAATCCGCGGCCTGCTCGAAGCTCCCTGCGTTGGCCATATCAAGCAAAGTTGCTCTGCTTAGCATCTGCATCTCAAGCGCACGCACCAGGGCCGTCTGGAACGTATATCGCCAGTCATCGCGGCCGACAGGCGGGTATGTGTAAAAATCAATAACAGGTTGTTTGAATTTTGCTGCTAACATTATTTTGGGTTATCAGAGTAGTAGGTTATCAGGTTATCAGAAGACCAGGGTGCAGAATATCAGGTTATCAGGATAACAGAGAAACAGGAAAAGACAAATTTATCCTGATAACCTGGTACCCTGATACCCACGACCTGTTACCCTGATGTTCTGATTTCCTTTACTATTCACTAAACAATTCTTTTGCTAATTCAATTTCCAGCTCTTTGCGTGCCTGGTCCAGAAGCACACTAATAGAGACGTTGGTTTTTATCTTTCCACGTTTTAAGATAAAGCCGGCCCCGATGTCCTGTTTTTGGTCGGACAACCTTAAATCGCCTTTGTGGCCGGGGCCTAATTCGCGGTTTATATGCTTTATAAATCCATGGTCGATGCGTTTTTCTTTTGTATCAATTACCACCTCTTCGTCGCCGGTCTCGATGGCATCGAGTATTAGTTTTTTAATCAGAGCGCGATATTCATCATCAGGCAAATTTTGTAGCTGCCGATGCGCTTGTTCAAAAACCTCGTCGAGTATCTTCCTTTTCTCTGCGAGAAACTGCTTGGCAATATCCATTCTTGCCGCTGCAAGGACATGCGATTTTTCGTCTTGGCCGGCCTTTTGGGCAAGGAGCTCTGTCTGCTTTTTGTATTCTTCCAATTGCTCGGTGAGTTTGGCCTGCTTAGCAGCATCCTTGTCCTCGGCCTGCTTTTTTATTTTATCTGCCTCGGCCTTGGCGTCGGCTAATATCTTCTCTACTACCTGTCCAGCTTCCATAATTTCGTATCTCGTATTTGATTTTTCGTTTTTCAGGATTAGGCCGGCCAATTTATACCGAACAGCAACATAAACATTGTTACCAGAAGACCCAGGACAGCATAGACTTCAACCATGACCGCATAGACAACGCCCGCCTTGAACGCCATCTCCGGTTTTTTGGCGGCCATCAGGATACCGCCAGAGCAGACCTTACCCTGAAAAATGGCACTTACCAGACCGGCAAAGGCAATAGGCAAACAAGCGATTAACACCTGCAGTCCAACGGTCGTGCTCAACTCGGAGACGCCCTGCCCCGCCCCACCAAAGAATTTAAGATTGAGCATCACCAGGAACGCAGCTAAAAAGCCGTAGAATCCCTGCGTACCGGGCAGCACGACCATAATAAACATTTGCCCGTAGCGTTCGGGCTTTTCACTCAATACGCCGGTGGCACTTCTGCCGGCGATACCGATTCCAATTGCCGAGCCAATACCGGCCAATAAGGCCGCCAAACCTGCGCCAATTAAAGCCAACGTCATTCCGTCCATTTCCAAACCTCACTTTCTTTAATTACCAGTTAAATTCGAAAATCCTTTTTGATGTAAATATGTTTGTATTGTTTGCTCAGGGGCTGAAATTGTTTTCCGCCGCCGACAAAGAACTTCGGGAAGAACTCGACATACTGCAGCCGGAGCGTATGTACGAAAGCGCCAAGAGCGTTGATGGCCAGATTGAATGTGTGGGCTCCTATAAACACAAGCACAGCGATTAGAATACCTATATAGGGTATCTTGCCGCAGATCATAACTATTACGTTTATGGCCATTGCCAGCCCTGCTGTGACCATACCCAGTGCCATCAATCGCAGATAGCTCAGCACATCGCCCATATAGAATATGGTACTGAACAGGTTGTATAATCCCATTCCTATTCGGCCGCCCCAGCCGCCCTCGCGCTGGCTGAACAATAATATGGTTGCCGCCGGGACCAGGGCTATGAGCCCGAAGATATTGGCAATATGAGCTGGGATGACTCCAAACTTGCCGGCGAGGAAAACCACAATCGAATTTATCATTACCAGCCAGCTGAGATAATCGCAAATTGCTGATATATAATCACGCCGCTTAATACTGTGTGCAAAGCCGATAAACAGACCTGCAATAATCTGGAAGTAACCGAGACCCAGTGCCAAAATAAAGAACGTCATTGGTTTCTCAAGCGGGTCAAACCACATCATTTTTTCCCGAAGGGGCTTCAATGCGGGCACGAACTGCTGCACCCCGTCGCCGAACCAGCCTCCGGTAAGCGCCCCTGCCACCACGGTCGCGGCCGCACAAATTCCCAACATCCACATCAGCTTTTTGTCGCCCTGCATCTTCTTTATGAAAAAGACCATCAGGGCAATAATCAGTAGGCCGTAGCCGGCGTCGGTCAGACACAACGCAAAGAACAGAGCAAAAAACGGCGCCAAAAAAACTGTCGGGTCCACTTCAAAATGCTGCGGCATGCCGTAAAGGCGGGTTATCACCTCAAAAGGCTTTACAGCCCTCTTGTTTTCAATCTCAACCGGTATCTCTTCGTCCTCGGCCGGTTCGATTTGTGTTAAACTCGACGCCTCGAAGCCCGATAAAATCTTCTTAAGGCGGGGGAAATCTTTTTTCTTTACCCATCCTTCCAGAAGGACGGTATGCTCGGTGGCCGGGGCCATGCCCCTGGCCTGCTCTCTGTTGAGAAGATTTTGATAATGGTCATAGAGAATCTCTAAATTAAGCAGATTCTCAGACAACGTTGCCGCGTTGTCCGTTTGGCTTTGTAATTGTTTTTGGGCCTGTTTGAGCTTTTCGCTGTGTTCTTTAATTAGTTTCGATATGGTACCGGTCATCGGCTCGAAGCTGACCGGCTCAAACTCGGCCGACCGCAACAGCTTTTGCACATCGTCGGCGTTTCCTTTCAGGGCAACGATGAGGCAGGCGGATTTGTTGGTGGTTGTTCCTATTTGCTGGATTGCCGCACCGGACTCGCTTAGTTTTTCCTGGGTCTGCTCAAAAAGCTGGACTGGGAGCAATCCTGTCCAGCAGGTAGTCTGGGAAAGCAGGCCGATTTCTTCTACGGGTGTTTCGAGGTACGCCCAGGGACTGAGCATCTCCAGGGTGCCTTGGAGGTTTTCAATTTCGCTCTTTGTTTTCTCCATTGACGCTTCGAGCTGCTCGGACTTGTCGATGGTCTTTAAGATCTGCCGGTCTGAAACGACCTTTTGATACGATTGCACATCGACGACTGTACGCGGTGAGAGGGCGCTGGCGAGACCCTTTTGGGCCTGGGCGTAATTTTTGAGAAATGCGATGCTTTTTTCCAGCCGGCTTAACAGCCCTTCGATGTCTTTAGGCCGTTCGGCCAAGGCACCAAGCTCAGGGAAGTCTCTGCTGAGAATCGCCTCGTCTGCGTTGAGGATATGACAAATGCCCTCGTGCTGCAGGGCTTCGAGAAGCTCGGAGGCCTGCGAGCGATGACTGACAATTATGACTTTTGCCATCTGCGCAATGGTCATAGTTAGCCTCTTAAGTAATCCATTACTTTTGCGGCCGCTGTGGCCATTTTATCAGAAGTTTTATCGCGCAATTGCCGGCGCTGGTCTTCGGCCTGCGCTTTAAGATTCTCAACTTCGGCATCGGCTTGTGACCGCGCTTCGGCTATGGCGGCTTCGGTGGCTTGTTTCCTTTGCTGCTCGGCTTCGGTTACGGCTGCGAGCCGATTTTCTCTGGCCTTTTCAGCCTGCTTTACCGCCTCAGCTTTGGCCTGTTCGATAATTTCCTGGGCTTGTGCTTCGGACTCTTTGATTTTCTTTATCAGTTCCATATCTATCCCTGATATTTAAGAATGCGTGTATAAAAGGCAATACACTATATTATTATTCGGCAAATGGCAAGAAATAGCCAAAAGAAATTTTATATTTTGGGAGATTAATGAGCCGGAGAGAAGACAGAAAACATAAGACAGAAAACAGAAGACAGAAGATAGAAGACAGGATGCTCGATTCTCAATACTGGATTCTCGATACGATCAAGATAGTGAATGGGGATTGGAGGTAGTGTCAAAAAACAGCTTATACGTAAAGCGCGTACGCACTTTACGTATGACAATTATGAATTTCCAAAAAGCTGAATTCCAAAACAAGAAACCTCCCGTTCGATCCTTCGGCGTTGCTTCCGTCTTCGCTGATCCGCCTTCGCTGTCATTTCTTTGCCAAGGCTACGAAGGAACCAGCTATGGCGGACAAGCGATGCTCGATGTCATTGTGATGAGTCCCGCACCAATTGAGCTTTAGGCTCATGCCTAATTGGTGCGGGACGACGTGACAATCTCAAAAAATAGGCAGCTGTCTCCGAATAAAAGGTTCAAATATTAGCTTCAATAGGAGGTAGTGTCAAAAACAGCTTATACGTAAAGCGCGTACGCGCTTTACGTATAATAATTATAAATTTCCAAAAAGCTGAATTCAAAACAAGACCTCTCCCATTCGACTACCCCTTCGACCCATTCGACTAGCCCTTCGACGGAGTTTACCCTGAGCGTAGCCGAACGGGCTCAGGGCTACGGCTAATTCAGGGCAGGCTCTGCTCAGGACAAGTTTCGCAGGAACGACAAGTCAAAGATTCAAGATTGACGCAATACTATTTTTGTTCTGCGCGCAAATGGTTCTCTAAAATGAATTCATGTGCCCCAATATCGCAGCCTTTGCCCTGCGGAATGGAAGTTCCATAAAAGTCCCTTTTTCCGGGGTCAATGCCGAACAAAGACCTGAGGTCTAAACCCGCATCAATCAACGGAGAATTTTTCCGCAAACGATAGGCGGTTAACGTATGGAGCTTGGTTGGGTCTCCGATAGTGATGCTTTTTCCTAAACCCATCAGCATGGGATCGACAACCAAGCCAACCGGCTTTCCATTTAGCATCTCCTGGCCGGTGGCTGCCCGCCAGGCTTCCAAGCTCTTATATCCTGCAATGTCGAATGCGCCATCAACCGCCCAGTAAACATTGCCGGCAAATGTTGCCATTGATTTGTCGAGTGTTACTTCCATTAATTTTTGATTATTGGCGGTAATAAAGAGGTTATTGCAGACTTTCGTGTTATAGATTCCCTTTGTACGGATAGAAATGGCTGGACTGATTGAACTGTAAATTATATTACCATATATTTGGGTATTATGGATTGGGTCATCTTTGGGACTGCCTGTCCAAAGATTGATCGCGGCGTGACGTTCTTTGCGAGCATCATTTACACTGATACAGTAGCGAACAATGTTATTTTTGAACGTATGCGGTGCATTTTCGTATGAGCAGATAAGGTAACCGGCTCCATCGTTATCGTGGCTGTAATTGTATTGGAGAATAGAACTTGTAGTGCCTCCGTCGAAATCAAAGCCGCCGCCGTCGCCTTTTCCGGCGCGGTTGTGATGTGATTCACAAAATTGGATTATAACATTGTTGGCTACCGCCGCCCAGATACCAATTGGACCTCCAACCTTGCATCCACCTTTATAGCCATTATTATAAGCCTCGCAGTATTCGATGATGCCTCCGTCCACATCCTCCATGAGGATGCCGCTGCCTGAATGATTCTCAAAATAGTTTGGGTCTCCCGGATTGTCATACAACTTGCAGTAACCCACATACACATTGCTGTTGGCATAGGTGTCAGAATCTTCGTGCCAGTAGCCAGAAGTCAAAATACCGAAATATTCATTTTGGTGGGTGACACAATTCGTAATTCGCACGTCATTGTATCCACTTTCGCTTTTGTCAGAGGCATATCCGCCTACAAAAATGCCGCATCCGTTTGTTGGCTGAGATTCCATGGCGTAAATTTTCTTCCTGCCAAAACCTGCTGCTTCTACGTTGTGCACCCGGATGTATTCGAGCTTTTTGTTATTAGGCAGTTCGTTGACAATTTTGACACCACTGCCCACATTGGTTCTGTAATCATCTCCCATCACGATGAGATTTTCCACCACTACACCGCCAGCATTTAACACAGTGACTCCAGAGCCATTTCCTGCCTTGATTGTAGCACGTCCAGAACCATAAGAACCAATAACAACCGGCTGTACCGGTGTTCCGGCGTCCTCGGTGGTTAAGAGCAGGTTGCCGGGGTAATCGTGGCCGCCTTCAAAAAGCACTTTATCGCCTGGGTTCAAATCTACGGTATTTACTTTATCAATTGTTTGCCATGCGGTTTGAGCAGATGTGCCTGAATGACTGTAATTTCCGGAAGGGCTTACGTAGTAGGTTACTGCTAAAGTTTTCTGACAAGCAATTATGATAAACCACGATGAGAAAATAAAAAGGAAGTTTTTAGTTTTCATTGTTCTGTGCCTCCATTTTTTTCTTATATCAGCAGGGACAGATTTAAGATTCTTTGTCCGGGTCTGGTATGAATCCCTCTTTCATTAGCATCTTAGTTTCGTCTCTTGCCTTTTTTATTATTGATTCGGCTGTTTTGTACAGCTCCTCTTGCGTCATTACCTTTTCGGCTATTCCCTGCTCGATGGCCTTGGAGCCCACCGCGGCCGCCTCGCGCGGAAAGACTTCCCATTCATCCATTGAGGGAATTATATAGTCTTCACTCAGTCCCTTATCTTCAGCGGTCCTTGCCAATTCCATTGCCGCTTCGATACACATTTCGTCGGTTATTGTTTTGGCCCTTACATCAAGAGTTCCCCTGAAGATGCCGGGAAAGCCGAGGGAATTATTTACCTGGTTCGGGAAGTCGCTGCGTCCGGTTGCGACGATTCTTGCACCTGCTTTTTTTGCCTCCCACGGCCAAATTTCGGGCACCGGATTGGCACATACGAACACAATAGAGTCTTTCGCCATTTTTGAAATCCACTGGCCATTAACAGAATTCGGCCCGGGTTTTGAAAGTGCAATCAAGACATCCGCACCCTGCAGTGCCTCGGCGATTGGGCCCTCGAAGCCAGGCTTATTGGTAATCCGGCATATATTCAATTTTTCCTTTAGAGAGGGATTTTCCCTTATGTCAGAGCGATTCTTGTGAAGCGGGCCTTTGCTGTCATACATAATACATTTTTTTGCATCGGCACCAGCCTGAAAAATAATATCCGAAATCCTTATATTCGATGCGCCCGCCCCCATAAAAACGATTTTTACATCCTCAATATTCTTACCGACTATCTTCAAGGCATTAACAAGGCCGGCGAGGGTGACCGTTGCGGTGCCCTGCTGGTCGTCGTGCCATACCGGTATCGGGCTTTCCTTTCTTAATCTGTCGAGCACATAAAAGCACTTGGGGTGAGCAATATCTTCAAGATTAATCCCCCCAAAAGAAGGGTGTAATAACAGGACAGTCTCTATAAACTTATCGGCGTCTTTCGTGTCAAGGCATACCGGAAATGCATCAACGCCGCCGAGATATTTGTAGATAAGGGCCTTTCCTTCCATGACAGGAAGGGCCGCCTGAGGTCCGATGTCTCCGAGTCCTAATACCCTCGTGCCGTCACTAACAACGGCAACGGTGTTCCATTTACTGGTCAGCTCGTAAACCATTTGGGGATTTTTGACAATGTCTCTGCACGCAGATGCGACGCCGGGCGTGTACCATATATCAAAATCATGCAGGTCTTTCACGCGGCACTTGGGTGTTACAGCTATCTTGCCTTTGTAATATGAATGAAGTTCTGAAGCTATTTCCAATGGTTTTTTTGCTCTCGCCAAGAGCTCTTCTTCGCTGTATTCCATAATGTCAACACTTCTTCCTGTTTCTTAAATAAGTGAGTTAGAGTCCTCTAATTAGCCAAAACTCCTTTTATACGATGCTTTAAGCGTTACAAAAAGAGGAGCATTCTATTACTCTCGTTTTTCTGTGTCAATTCGCTATTCAAGGACACCGCCGGAAAAGCTCGTCCGCAATGGTTACTCCGGGCGCGATGCGGTATCAGGTATCGATTTTGGTGGCGGCTCCCACTCGTGGGCATCGGGGCCGGTGCCGATGGTCGGGAAGGCGGAAATGCGTAACCGGGCACAGCCCATCGGGACCAGCTTTACGGTCTCGGTCAGCTCGTCGGATTTGACGGGACTTTGCTGGAGCTTGCCGACCAGGCCGAGGTGGTCTTTCTGCCAGGCCGGAATCTTTTTGGCCTTAGCGCGCAATTCAATTGGTGCAGCAATAGCCTCAAAAGGCTGGTTGTTATCGGGCCAGGCCTTATACACGACCCGGAAAGATGAGGCCGGGTCCTTTTCTTTCAACACAAGCCCGTAATTCCACGGCGTAGTCGGATGTATTTCCCAGGCGGGCCATTTGTCGGTGCCTCCGGCTTTGACGTATTTCTCGCCAATCTTCAATGAGTAGGTAAGAGGCCCGCGGTTGACGGATACGCTGTTTTTATTTTTCGTCCAGTTCGTGAGTGTGATTTTCATCGGCAGATTAAGACTTATCATGTCGCCGTCTGTCCACTTGCGGTCAATAAGGATATATGCTCCGGGACGAGCTTTGACAACTACCTTTTTGCCGTTGATTATCAGCTTTGGATTTTCGCACCAGCCGGGTACGCGCAGATAAAGCGGGAAGCTGACCGGCTTGCCGGTTGTGATAGTTAGCTGGATGCTCTCGTCGAATGGGTAGCGTGTTTTCTCTGTGATAGTAACCTCTGTGCCGTCGCCGACCTTTGCAGTAACCTGAGAAGGTGCATAGAGGACGGCGGCCAGGCCGTTGCCGCCGGTGGCCATCCAGAGGTGCTCGGCGTAATAAGGCCAGCCGTGGCCCGTGTTATGCTGACAGCAGCGGTGAATATGCGGATTGAACAGTAACATAGGCCCTTTGTTTTGCAGGCCCGGGGATTTGTTGTGCTGGTCGCACAATATCATATTTGGAGCGGTCAGATAATGCAGCGCCTTGAGGTCGGGCGTAAATGCCGCGGGCAGCGAGTTGAATGTCACATCCTCGCAGCGGTCCGCCCATTTCGTCTCACCGGTAATCGTAAGCAGAATCTCGTGTGACAGCATCATCTCGACCATACCGCAGGTCTCTACCGCCTGCCTGGGGCCCGTAAAGCCGGGGCGGCAGTTCTCATCACCACCGAACATCCCGCCGGGCATCTGGCCGTACATATCCCGTATCTTGCTCCAATTCCGCTCGGCGGCCAAGAGATGATTCGGGTCCTTCGATTGCATATAAAACGTGGCCGGCTGGCCAAAACCCTGCGACATATTGACATTGTGCCAGTTGATTACATCCTTCTCCCATTCGGCGGTGTGCCGGTGGACCTTTTTGGCCAGGTCCAGCAGAAATTCATCTGAGGTCCGGTTGTACAGCCAATATACGCTGTAAAGTAAATCGCCTCCCCGCATCCGCGGCCAATACCCCACTAAGAACTGTTCTTCGGGCACGGTCGTAAGATACTTCATATAGTTGGTCATCAGCTCGATGACCCGCTCATCACTGGCGAACTCGTAGTAGTTCTGCAGGCAGAAGAGCATTATCATATTGGGCCAGAGGTCTTCACGCCCCTCCAGGCGCGTCGCGGCGCCTTTGCGCCCTTTGTCGGGTCCGAACCAGCCGTCGGGCTTCTGACTTTGAAGCGCCGCCTCGAGCCAGATTTTGGATTCTTTAATCATGCGCTCATCGCCGAGGATGTAGCCGCAGTTGCTGAATCCCTTGAGCCAGTAGGGAGGTTCTTCCCAGCCATGGTCGCCCTCACCGGCCGGGCTAAGCCACGCATTACCTTCTTTTTTTAAGAAGCGGCTTATCTCGGTCAGATGCCCGTGGAAACCGTCGGCCTGCAGTTCGAGCTGCCTGCGCACCCAGCCTTGCGGTTTAATCGCGCCTATCGGCAGCTTTATCAAAGGGCTTGGCAGCAGCGGTGGGCGGTTGCCTACGTAGAAATCGTTTTTCACCTCGGTGCTCGGCAGTTTGACAGCGCTGACATCTGCATTAGCGGGGCAAACGAAGGCAGGGAGCAAAATAATCAGCGCTATATTGAACAGGTTATTTTTGGACATAATTAATTCCCTCAGACTCAGATAATCAAAAAAATTCTGGTAATGATTCTCACTTAGCCAAAAAATGGCTGACCGAAGCCTGATTATACGCAAAAAACTGGATATTGCTAACAAAAAATACGCCATAGGAGCACAAATCAGGGTACATCCGAAAAAAATCAAAAAAATTTTATTTTTTTGTTGACGTTATGTGTTACATATGTAACAATTGTAAATGTTACAAATGTAATAGTTGTGGAGACCAGCATGAAAAAGACACCCAGAATCTCAGAAGCCGAGTGGGAAGTTATGAAAGTTTTGTGGGACACTTCGCCGGCGACCGCCAACGATGTAGTTAAGAGACTTTCCGGAAAGACTCATTGGAAGCGAGAGACTATAAGGACGCTGATTAATCGGCTGGTTCAGAAAAAGGCCGTGGGCTTCGAGAAAAAGGGCAGACAGTACCACTACTTCCCATTAGTTACGGAGGCCGAATGTATTAAGGCTGAAGCCAGGACGTTTCTGAAGCGATTGGGCAGCGGTTTGATTGAGCCGATGTTAGCGGCTTTTGTTGAAGAGGAACGTCTATCCCCAGAGAAAATTACCAGGCTCAGACGCATCCTTAAAAAGGCCGCTGAGGAAGGTAAAAAACAGAGAAAATAATCACAATAACGAAAGGGTTTAACAGATGGAGGTCTTGAACAGAGAGCTATTGCTGTTCTTCGATAAGCTCTTGTGGATCAGCATACAGAGCAGCGTTGTGATTGTTTTGATTGTATTGCTTCATAAAGTCCTGCGTGGCAAATTGGGGATTCGCTGGCCCTATTTGCTCTGGTTGCTGCTGTTGATACGCCTGGCGATACCGTGGCTGCCGGAGAGCAAAATAAGCATATTCAACCTGATTCCAAAATCCATTCAACAGGGACGGATAATAGAGGCTTTATCGGAAAGCGATGATGTCGGTCACCTTGGTTATTATTCAAGTATGCGCCCCACAGAAGCCCAAGAGACAATGCTGGAAGGTGATTCTGAATCGGTCTTTATTAGATTTGTTCGTATGGTGCCTTTACTCTGGTTGATTGGCGTCCTGCTTATATCTGGTTACGTTTGTATGCGGAACATAAGTCTGTGGCTGACGGTAAAGCGCGAGAGGCCGATTACGGACCAGGATATTCTCGATTTGCTGGAAGACTGCAAGATAGAGATGGGCGTCCAGACAATCATAGGTGTGGTTGTAAGCGATAGAGTTAAGAGTCCTGCCCTTTTCGGTTTTGTCCGGCCACGACTATTGCTGCCACAGGGTATTCTTGAGACCTACAGCCTTGAAGAGCTGCGATATGTTTTTATCCACGAATTAGCCCACCTTAAACAGCGTGACATCTATTTAGGCTGGCTGATAGCGCTGCTGCAAATTGTGCACTGGTTTAACCCGCTGATGTGGTTCGCATTCGGCCGGATGCGGGCGGACCGTGAATTAGCCTGCGATGGATTGGCGATTTCGATGATGGACGCGGATGAGCCGCCCAGATACGGGCAGACTATCGTTAACCTTTTAGAGAATTTCTCTCAGGTGCATTACGTGCCCTCAGTGGCGGGCATATTAGAAGATAAATCACAGATTGAAAGGAGGATTAAAATGATTACTGGTTATAAAAAGACCTCTCGCCCACAGTGGGCTGGGGCAATGCTGCTTCTTGCAGTACTGGCCTGCGTAGTCCTGACCAACGCTTATGTGGCCAAGGCGGACTTCGTCTTCGGTGAGCCCACTAATCTCGGGCCAATTGTCAACTCGGCTTACGGGCAGGCTGGCCCCAGCGTCTCGGCCGATGGCTTGTCGCTCTTCTTTGCCTCCAAACGGCCCAGCGGTTCTGGTGATGCCGATATATGGGTTACGACGCGGGCAACCTTCTTCGACCCCTGGGGTACTCCTGTGAATCTGGGACCAATTGTCAACAGTCCGTATGTGGACGGTATGCCGAGCATCTCGGCAGATGGCCTGTTGCTCTTTTTCAACTCCGACCGGCCGGCCGGGCACGGTGATTGCGATCTTTGGGTAACGACGAGAGAAACGACAGAAAACGACTGGGGCAGCCCGGTGAATCTCGGGTCAACTATCAATAGTTCGCAGTTTGAAGCTTGTCCGAGCATCTCGGCCGATGGGCTGATGCTCTTCTTTGCCTCCGACCGACCCGGCGGGTCAGGTAGGGTCGACCTCTGGGCAACGACGCGGTCAAACGTCTCCGATCCCTGGGGTCCGCCAGTGAATCTTGGCCCAACTATCAACAGTTTGTATGCCGACAATCCGCCTACCATCTCGGACGACGGTCTGTCGCTCTTCTTCGGTTCAGACCGACCCGGTGGGTCGGGTTCATGGGACATATGGGTGACGACGCGGGAAACGAAAAACGACGACTGGTCTGCTCCGGTGAATCTTGGGCCAACTGTCAACAGTTCGGCTATGGACTATCCGTCGAGCATCTCAGCCGATGGTTCTACCCTCTACTTCACTTCCTTTCGCCCAGGCGGGTATGGTGATCGGGACTTATGGCAGGTGAAAATCCTGCCGGTCGTTGACTTTAATGCTGATGGAATAGTTGACAGTGTAGACGTATGCATGATGGTGGAATACTGGCACACAGATGAGCCGTTATATGATATTGCCCCGCTGCCTTACGGCGACGGCATAGTAGATATTAAGGATCTTGTCCTGCTTGCGGAGCATTTGACAATAAAAGAGGATGACCCTAACGAACCTAACCTACCCTAACTTAAAGGTGGACTGAAGATAGAGGGCGACGTCGTCCAAGATAGCAATGGTACGTTAGCACGGCATTACGAGTTAATTAGCAAATTAGTGAATTAGTTAATGAATCATCCCCAAGCGGGTTCCGATTCTTCGCGACCCGCTTGGGGCTGCCACTCATCATCTATATCTGGCATTCCATCATCCATATCCGTTATTTCGAGTGAACCCCGCCCCTCGGAGGGGCTGGGTGAAATTTCTTGACTGTCCGTTGTAATAGTGTATAATAATATAGGGCAGGCAGTATGGAGAATAAAGGGTATGCAATTCAGTTTACCTGAGTTTCCACGGCTCTTAGAGCAATGGTATCCTTGCACATTGAGCGTGCCATAAATATTAGGGCTTTTTGAGGATAGACAATGAAACACGCAGGCGAGGAGAGCAGGTTCTCTGGGTATCAGGGTACCGGGGTATCAGGTTATCGGTTTATTGCGGCTGTGCTGGTGGTGTTGCAACTGTTGTGCAGCGGTGTTTGGGCGCGGCCGACAACGGCGGACGAGGCCCAAAAGGTGGTAACAGGCTGGCTCAAAACCAACGCTCGACCACTTGGTACGGCCCTTGGCACGGAAGTAATAAGCGTTGAGACCTTCACAGATGATTACGGGGAGCCGATTTATCACATCGTCTATTTGCAGGGACCCCGCAAGGCGGGAACCCAACCTGACGGTTTTGTGGTTGTCTCGGCGGACGATTTGGTTGAGCCGATTATCGGTTTTGCCGATGATGGTACCTTCGAGCCATCACTTGAGAGTCCGTTAGGGGCCTTGGTAAACAACGACCTTAACGGGCGAGTTACGTTAGTTAGGAATACATTTAGCCTTCAAATGGAGGCTCCCGGCGGGGCTCGAGGCAAGTGGAGATACTTTATCGACCTTGCGGAGGCTTCCGAAAATGGATTTGCCTTAATGGGGGCCAGAACAATTCCCGATGTTCATGTGGAACCTCTCATAAAGAGCAAATGGGGCCAGCTTACCACCTGCGGCAGGGATTGCTTCAATTATTACACTCCCAAAAATTATCACTGCGGTTGTACAGCGACGGCTATGGCACAGCTGATGCGGTACCACGAGTACCCCACCGGGAGAATGAAGATAGGCCGCAGAAATTTCCTTATTAAAGTTGACGACATATCGGAATTAGCATATACGCGCGGCGGTGACGGAGGCGGCGGACCGTACAAATGGTCCCTGATGGAGCTTGAGCCCGGCTGCAGCACAACGTTAGAGCAAAGACAGGCCATTGGAGCACTTTGCTATGATGCCGCTGTTGCCGTCCAGACGGAATTCTCCGAAAACAGCTCAGCGTCCAACCTGCACGATGCGAGGGACGCGCTGCGAGACACCTTCATGTATAAGAATGCCATCCGTGCCTCTGACAGTATCGGCAGTATTGGTGGTAGTGTGCTAAATAATATGGTCAACACCAACCTCGATGCCGGCTATCCTGTAATCCTCGGCATAAAGAGAGAGGAGACCGATTCGGGACATGCCGTTGTAGCCGACGGATACGGTTATGACTTCTCAACACTCTATCATCATCTTAATATGGGCTGGTCCGGCAGTGACGATATATGGTACAACCTGCCCAACATTGACAGCTCCGGTGCGGAACAATATGACACTGTTAACGGATGCATTTATAATATTTTCCCTTCCGGTTCAGGCGAGATAATCAGCGGACGGGTAACCGATACATCAGGTAAGCCTATCAGCGATGCTACGGTCACTGCAGAAGGCGGCAGGGGCCCCTATACCGCGGTAACAAATAACAAGGGTATCTATGCCCTGGTGAAGGTCGGCCCATACACGGCGTACATTGTCAGTGTAACGAAATCCGGGTACAATTTTACATCGCAGGTTGTAAGTACAAGAAAATCCGAAGATTCTACTCGCGTTTCCGGGAATAAATGGGGAATCGATTTTGTAGGTGAGAAGGCCTCTGTCCCTCCCGCCGGCCCTGTTCCGCCTGCTCCCGCTTTATATTATTCTACAGAGGAATTTGAAACGGGTGATTTCGCTAGACTTCCCTGGGCACACTCCGGCGACGGCAATTGGACCGTTACATCCGATGAGAAACATTCCGGAGCTTATAGCGCCCAGGCCGGCAGTATTAACCACGATGAAAGTTCTACTCTGTGGGTGAGACTTGACTGCATAGACGGAGATATCACATTCTATCGCAAAGTCTCTTCTGAATTAGGTTGTGACTATTTGGAATTTTACATCGATGGAGTGAGAAAAGCCAGGTGGTCGGGCATAACGGATTGGGACCAGGTATCGTTCCCTGTGACAACAGGGACAAGAATTTTTGAGTGGGCGTATTCTAAAGACGGTTCCATATCCACGGACCCCGACGCCGCCTGGATTGACGATATAGTATTTCCATCAGACTGCAGTACGCTCTGTGATTTTGATGGTAACGGCCAGGTTAATTTTATTGACTTTGCTTTTTTTGCGGGCCAGTGGTTGGGACCCCGCCCGTCTTGGCTCGGCCAAGCCGAGACAGGCAAGGCGGGAACCCTGCAACGTAATACATCTGATTTGGCCGACCTGAATGGTGACGGCCGTGTGGATTTCGATGACCTGGATATATTCGCTGAAAACTGGCTTGTTGATTTAACGCTCAGTACAGTACAACAGTGAACTCAGGCTGTATCCCTTTCTATCCGGTATTAGTTTTGGGGCTGCTCTTCGAGAGCTAACAACCATATCTCTATAAAGCCGTATAAATCATCCTCGTCCACCTGTCCATCACCGTTAAAATCAGCTTCATTATCTTTTTGGAGCCAATAAGCAGCGAACAGGGTAAGGTCTTCGAGGGCCACATTACTGTTGCCGTCCATATCGCCGCTTTTCGGTTGGCCCCTGAACAGATGCACCTTTCCATCGCTGGCCCCGATGAGCACATCGGGGTAGGCATCCATTGGTCCGAAGTGGCCGTCTCCGGTCCAATAGCAGAGGAACGGCCTGGAACGCGGCGAGCCGGGAAGATCAATCGGAACGCCATTGGATTCAACGAGCGTGTAATCAGAAAAACTCGGCTCTTTGTGGGTACCAACATTACAGTAGAACAGTAGTTGGCCATCAGTGTTGCCGGAAAGCATGTATTTTCTGCCGTCGCCGTCCACATCGAGAATTACGGGACTGGAACGGCTACTCGGGACGACTAAGTCCGAACCATCTTCCCGGGCGAAGATACCAGAGGGGCTTGAGTAGGTAAATCTGGGTGGAATCCCACCGTTGCAGCCACAGTTAAGAAAAATGTGTATCCTGCCGTCCAAAGCACCAACGACAAGGTCTTTTCTTCCGTCGCTGTCCCAATCCACAAGGCAGGGCGTCGCTCGAGCACCCACATCAAGATTTTCGCCATTTGAACCAACCGTTATCAACTGCCCGGCGTCAAAGAAAGGATCGCTATCGATACCTATGTTCAAGAAGACTTTGACGGTCCCGTCGGCCTGGCCGACAAGCAGGTCCTTGCGCTCGTCCGCATCCCAATATTCCACTCTCGGGAAACAACCCATGCAGCCGGATGCGGGACAAACCAAATCAGAACCGTTGGACTGGGCGTAGAAGTAATCCAAGAATTCAGGCTCTGATTCGGTTCCTACATTAAGGTACACGCGGACCTTTGCATCTCCAGAGCCGCCGCCTTCGCCGATGACAAGGTCATTCAGTTTATCGTTATTCCAGTCCACGAAGGACGGCACGGAGTAACCGGATACCTGGATATCGACGCCGTTGGCTTGAACGAGCTCCTCAGGTCCGAGATTGAGCAGTATGCCTTCATCGTCTATTACGCCAGGAGCGGAAACAGTCACCAGGGTCAATACAGCACCTCTCAAATCAACCGCTCCATCGGCATGAACGCCATCTGGAGGGCCTGTAAGCATCAGGGTAATGTAGTTGTCAGCCAGGTCATTTGACCAATCGTGTTTGCTTATATCTATGTCAAATGTTTTCCATGTCCAAACGTCATCGTAGTGCTTAACTATACCTACCTGTTCGCTCAGCACCTTGTTTTCCGGGTCAGTCCCGGTATCTATCCAACCGTCGGATGGGTCGTACCATAGCGTTCTTCGGGTCGGACTGCCGGTATAATCTGCCATAAGGGCCTTGAAAGATGCTGATATAATCTGCTCTACGTCGGGTATGCTCGAAATATCGAAGCCAAACCAAGCCTGTGAGTTACCAATCTGACATATCTCATCTGTGTAATCACCCACGGTCGGCAGGGACTTTGCGACCGGATTGAATGTGTAGGCCTTCGGCAAGACATCCGCAAAAGCCGGAGTAGTCCCTAAGAGCAGAACTACAGCCAAGATACTCAGTTTTGCATTCATCATTCCCTCACCACTGGCCCTTTAACAAGTAACAGTGTACTTGATTGTGTAAAAAAAGTCAAGAGAAAACTGCATCAGTTTTCAAAATGTTCTATAGCTGTTATCTTGAGCGAAGCGAGGGAACAGTTATAATTAGTATTCAATCCGAATCGGTGAAGCAGGGGCGGTTTGCGACTCGTGCTACGCAGCGATTTCGCAGGGTAGTAACTACCCCCTGTTTATGTACTGAAGGCAAAAATGGCAGATACGGGACACAATATAAGCATTACCGTTACTTATGACAACAACCCCTGCGAGCAGGGACTGAATACCGACTGGGGCTTTGCCGCATTCATAAACGGCATCGACAAAACGATTCTCTTCGATACCGGTCCGCCCACGTTGAGTTCGTTGCTCGATAATATGCAAAAATTAGCAATAGAGCCTAACAGCATAGATACGGTTGTTCTCTCTCATATCCACGGCGACCATACCGGCGGACTGAGCAGCTTTCTCGAAAAGAATCCCAATGTTACTATCTACCTGCCAGAGTCATTTCCAAAAAAGTTCAAAGATAACGCGCGAAACTCGGGAGCAAAAATAATTGAGGTCAACCCCGTTAGAAGTAAGACGTCGACTTCTCCCGAAGGGATGCCCTTTGGTCATAACGGGGTCAAGGAGTCTGAGCAAATTTGTGAAAATGTCTATTCGACCGGCCGGCTCGGAAAATGGATAAAAGAGCAATCCTTAATTATCCGGACGGATAAGGGCCTGGTCGTAATAATCGGCTGTGCACATCCGGGAATAGTAAATATCGTGAATACAGTAAAGACCCTGATGAAAGATGATATTCTTTTGGTAATGGGCGGCTTCCATCTGGAGTGGGCGACCAAAGGCAGGATAGAAAAAATCATCTCGACTTTTAAGCGATTAGGTGTACGCTACGTCGGCCCCTGTCACTGCTCGGGCCACAAGGCAAGAAGCCTGTTTGAAAAACATTTCGGCAGCAATTACATAAACATCGGCGCAGGAAAAGTAATAACTTTGACCGACTTGAGATGAATCCCGCTCATCCGATGGGCGGCGTGTAGCTGGCAGTTTTCAGTAATCTTTAAACTTTCTCATCCATTGCGGCCAGTCCTCGGCTATAGCGCCGCCGGCTTTGGTCCAGGGGCCTGCGGTGTCGAACTGGCGATGCCACTTCAAGGTCCACAATTCTTTTAGTCCGACCTTTCTGACAGACCAATCCATGAAAAGACTGTTTGTACCTCCACCATGCCGGTCGATGCAGACAGTACACGCCGGCCACTCAGGTTCATCCGGCGCATACATATCGTCATACTGAGGGGGCGGGTCATAGCTGGTGTCCAGGCTGGCCCCGGCGTGGATGCAATCGAAAAACACGGGCACACTTGATGCACCCCTGGCAGACCAGGCCCTCCAGGCCCTGGTACCGATAGTCGAACTGGCAGGGAGGGGGCGGATGAACAAATACCAAAGCCAGGCGTTCGCGCCATAGCTGCCGGCAAAGGTCCCCCAGGAAGGGTGTCCGTTATTTACCCAGGCAGAAAACTTGCTGCCCGGCCACTCTACAGATTCATAGGGATAGTGGGAGCGTCCGGGCTTCGTGGCCATAGGGCACAGGGATAGATCATTAAAGTCGCCGTAGTAAGCTCCCCATTTGGGCGTTTCTCCCTGCATCCAGGGCCACCACCAGCCTCCCCAAGGTGCATCGGAGCCGTTCGGGCTCTCGGTATCAACAGAAAACGTCGCAAATGTAAGGCCCCATTGGCGCAGGTTCGACTGACATTTAGCTGCTTTAGCCTGTCTCTTAACCCGCTGGAGCGTGGGCACCAATATCGCCATCAACAGCACAATAATGGAAATCACCACCAAAAGCTCTATTAACGTAAATCCGACTCGTTTGCACATGACGCTTGTTCTTCTCTACTTTAAAGAAGGTTCTTCCAAAACCGACATTTCAGATTCAGAACTTAAGTACCGCTACTGAGCTTGTCCCGTTAGAGCCTTTTCCTTTCTGGCCTCTAACGGGGCTTGTCTGCCATAATTATAACACAATCGGTCGCGGTAATGCACTCTATTGGCGAGAAAGTTCTCCAGCAGCAATTGTTTTTAGTTGACAAATTGTGCCGGATTGTGGATAATTATATATAGATCTTTAGAGCCAATATGCAGGGAGGAAAGCAGATGCGTTTGGTTATAAAGCGAAATGGTCAAACCGTTAATGAGTTTCAATTCGACAGGGGCCCTGTCTATATCGGCAGACATGCGCACAGCCAGGTATTTCTGTCTGACAGAGCGGTATCGAGACAGCACGCAGCAATCTTTACGACGCAGGAGGGAAAGTGGGTGGTCGAGGACCTGGATTCGGCCAATAAAACGTATCTAAACGACAAGGCAATCCACAAGGCCGAAATTAAAACCGGCGACCTAATCCGTATAGGTGATTTTACCATCGAAATCGACCTCACAGCCAAGTCCGATACCGTCGAATCTCTTCATCTGGCTGATACGCTCATCCCAGACTCGCAAAAATCGGTTGCCGCACTAACGGAACCGAGTCGTGAAGTTATAGTAAGAAAATCGGATGCCGAACGCGCCCCTGATATCATACTGCCGGCTAAAAGGGTAAAAGATTTTATGGAGGCCACCGAGGCAATCTGCAAAGCCAACGGTCTCGATGTGTTGGTAAAGACTTTATTGAGTCTCACATTAAAACAGTTCAGTGGATATCATAGCTGGTGTGCCTTGAGGAACCAGCCTACCGGCCCAATGACCTGTCATGCAGGTAGAAGCCGAGTCGGCCGCGGGGTGAACTTAAACGATTTGAAACTCAGTGAAAAAATCACCGAGGCTATTGAAACGAGACAGTTTGTACTTTTGCCGCGAGTCTCAGCCCCAACAGAAGAGGATAGAATACGTTCTGCACTGATTGGGCCTATTGTTGACCCTGCCGGCTGCTTCGGAGTGTTATACATCGACAACTCTATGGACCACGAACGCTTCAGCCTGAGCGATCTGGACTACCTGATGCTGCTGGCAATCCACACAGCCGCAATCATAGAAAACTTCTGACACCCAGCGTATATCGTATAAATCCGAATCCTCGTTTTCAAGGGGACAAGTATCGAAATTCGAAACAATCTCAAAGTGACTGAAGTTTAGAGTGCCATAAGTGACACTTACGTGTCATCCTGAGGCGAAGCCGAAGAGCCTGCCCTGAGCTTGCCGAAGGGATCTGGCCTGCGAATGACGAGATTCTTCGCTTCGCTCAGAATGACAGCTTTGCTGTCACTTTAGCTCACTTTAGTTCACTTGATTTTTTTCGTATTTATCTTTTGTATTTGCCTATTAATTGTCCCTGGGCGAGGATATGCCCTTCCATGGCCTTGAGCAGCTGGCGTTTATTGACACCGGCTTCCAGGCCAAGCTCTATATCGAGTGCATAAATCTTAAAAAAGTATCTGTGTGTGCCGCTGGGTGGACAGGGGCCGCCATAGCCGATCCTGCCAAAGTCACTAACACCTTGTGTGGCTCCGTCAGGCAAAATCTTATCAGCAGGAATGTTTTCCGCCAGCTCATTGGTCTCGGCCGGTAGATTAAACAATACCCAGTGCACCCACGTGCCCATCGGTGCATCCGGGTCATCGCAGATAAGGGCGATACTCCTGGTGCCTTCCGGAACGGCATCCCACTGCAGCGGCGGTGAGACATCCGCACCGTCGCAGGTGTACTTGGCCGGAATCATACCGCCGTCCTCAAAGACCGAACTCGTAATTTTAATCTCCATTTTTTTTGCCTCCCGAATTATTTAATCCCACAAGCTCACATAAGAGACTTTATACTTTCAATCAAATTTGGTATTTGGTCCATGGTCAAAAACATCAAAGACAAAATCGCAATAATCCACATTGTTGGCTTAACATCTCTTGCCTTGCCCAGGATTATTTTGATAAGTGTAAATGAGACAAATCCAAAGGCCAGTCCCGTACTGATACTGTAACTCAAAGCTATCATCACGATTATGATAAACGAAGGAAAGGCCTCTTCTAAATTAGCTAAATCTATCCTTTTGACCTCCTTTGCCATAAAAAGCCCTACCATAACGAGTGCCGGGGCGGTTGCATATTTTGGCACTATTTCCACCACCGGCACAAAGGCCAGCGCCAGCAGAAATAACACGCCCGTGACTATCGAAGCCAATCCCGTTCGCCCCCCCTGCTCAATTCCCGCCGCTGATTCAGCGTATGCAGTAGTAGGTGAGGTTCCCAGCACTGCGCCAACCATTGTTGCGACAGCATCGATTCCCAGCAGCTTATCCAGTCCTCTTATCCTGCCCTGCTCGTCAGCCATCTCTGCTTTATAGCAGCAAGCCACCAGTGTCCCTATGCTGTCAAACATATCAATGAACATGAACGTAAAGATGCTCCCGAAAAAGCCCCACTTCAAAGCACCAATGATATTCAGCTTGAAGGCAATGGGGCTAATATCAAGGCTTGAAGATATGTACTGTTCGGGCAATCTGATTAACCTGAAAACAACAGCCAGAACGGTGGCGATGACAATACCTACCAGAAGTGAGCCGGTAACCTTTTTTATCTCCAGGTAAACCATCACGAGCAGCCCTAAGAGGCCTATCAGAACTGTTGATGTCACTGGTCCTGCTGTAACCAATGTATTCTCATCACTGACTACGAGGCCCAAATCCCGCAGACCTATGAAGGTAATAAATAATCCTATACCAACACCGATAGCGGAAATAAGAGAAGTGGGTATCGCTTCAACAATCCTTCTTCTTAATCCCAGCCCGGTCAATATGAGAAAGAACAATCCTGCTATGAATACAACGCCCAGGGCTGTTGGCCAATCCATTTTTTCGGAAACAACAAGATAGGCAAAAATAGAATTAAGCCCGAGCCCTGGTGCCATAGCTATAGGTGCATTTGCTAAAAATCCTACCGTGAGTGTGGCAGCACCGCTCATTATACAAGTAACAGCTATAAGAGCCTCTTTGTCCATTCCAGCCGCACTTAAAATGGCCGGATTGACGCATATAATATACGCCATTGTAAGGAATGTTGTCAGACCCGCCACGCACTCAATTTTTATACTGGTTTGTCTTTTCTGCAGTTTAAAATATTTGCCTATCATTTCGAATCCCTTAACTTTTCATTACCGCTGCTGTTGTTCATAGGAAGTCCCGCCCCTAAAAGCCCGACTAATTCAGCGACCAGGCTGGAAGAGTTTTTAGCGGCCATTATATAAAACGTCTGCTTATCCAATACCGCACCCTCATCGGCATTATCGCTGATACTGCGTATTACAAGATACCCAATCCCGCGCTGATAGCAAAGTTGAGCGACCGCTGCGCCCTCCATCTCTACGGCGTCAGCGCCGAGCTTTTCTCGCAATTCAATACACTTATCAGTTGAGGCGATAAAAGCATCACCTGTTACAACCACGCCTTTGACAACCTTCGGCGCTCGCTCTGTTGTACTCATCTGGATTGTTCCAAGCTCGACTTGCTCAGCCGCACGTTCAGCCAGTCTCAGGAGTCGCTCGTCCGCGTCGAAAAAGACCGGATTCTCCCAGCCGTCCAGGCGGTTCTTCACCCCTTTATGGAATAGACCCTCAGGCCAGATTGTTCCCATATCATGGTGTGCCGTCTTCTCGGCTATCACTATGTCACCCGGCTGCAGTTGTTGGTTGACAGCTCCCGCAATACCCGTAAAGATTATTTTGTCCGGCTTAAAGTGTTCTATCAGTAGAGTAGTTGTCATAGCGGCGTTGACTTTGCCGATACCCGTGAAGGCGATGACAACTCTTTTACCGCTTAGTTTCCCACTGACGAATCTGATTCCTTCGATTCTCTGTTCCTGCGCGTCTGTCAGTTCGTCCTCGAGCAGTGTGATTTCTCTTTCAAACGCCCCCAATATCGCAGTAATCGGCTCGGAACTTACTTCACTTATTTCTCGGACAGGTGAGCTACACGAACTAAGCAATAAAATAGCTGATACGCAAACAACCGCCCCGAGTCTGCTGTGCCTCATTGGACTTTTTCTCCACATTTACACTACTGAAAACTGCGAGCGAGAGGACTCGAACCTCCACGTCCTTAATGGACACCAGGACCTAAACCTGGCGCGTCTGCCAATTCCGCCACGCTCGCTTCTCGTATTGCGTATATCGTATCGCGTATGTCGTGTAGCTTACCTTGCGCTATCATCCTTCGTTTTTTCTTTTACCCTTCGCTCACGCTCAGGGCTCCGTTTTTCTGTCGTCTGTCATCTGTCTTCCGGCTCTGATATCTTCTCGATGCGTTTCTCTGCTTTATTTAGTATTGTCCTGCAGTGCTTAATCAAAGCCATTCCTCTTTCGTACTGCTGCAGGCTGTCCTGTAAGGGTATCTGGCCCTGCTCAATCTTACCGACAATATTTGTAAGCTCTTTTATCGACTCTTCAAAGCTCAATTCGCCGAGGTCGTCTTTTTGCTTCTTGCCTGCCATTTCTTGTCCCTATTATCAATAGTCTATATAAGTCATTGTTTATTTTTACTTTTTTGTTACTTTACTTTCAATCAAATTCTGGTCAGCAAGTTCCGTCATTAAATAGTCTCCGATTCGGACATCCTCTAAGGTTTTTACGAGCAAGCCGGTCTTTTTATTGGAGGTAATGCTGTATCCCCGCTGTAGAACCGATTTTGGATTCAAAACCGCCAGGCGATTAGCCTGCGCTGTAAGCTGCATCCGGCAGTTGTTGATAATTACACGAATCCCCTTATCACTTCTATACTGCCAGTTGTTCAATTCGACCGTCTTGCTTCCTAAGAGCCGATGTGGTTCAATCCTGACAATCTGCTCATAAGCTGCTGAAAGTTTCTCACGCATCTCGGCCAGCAGCTCTTTTACCGTCTCTGCTAATTCCGCACTCAGCTCGTCCAATTGCTGCTCGGCATTTTGGACGAGCAAAAGTGGATTTCTAAATACCGCATTAGCCAAAATAATTTCCAGATTCTGCTGTGCCAGTTTTACCATCGCCTTTGTTTGGCCTGTTAATCTGTGTTCTATACCGACCAATTGTTCTAAAACTTCCTGCATATCCGGGACGGCCACAACGCCTGCTTTTGTCGGCGTTGATGCCCTTGCATCGGCCACGAAATCTGCAACCGTAACATCAACCTCATGCCCGACAGCGCTTATGACAGGTATGTTCGAATCGAAAATCGCTCTGGCTAAAACCTCTTCGTTGAAGGCCCATAAGTCCTCCAGTGAACCGCCGCCTCTGCCGACAATCAGAACATCAAGTTTAAGCTCTTTATTACGTCTGTTTATGTCTTGCAGCGCAGCGGCGATTTTTTCCGCCGCACCTTCACCCTGAACCGGTACCGGATACAAAAACAGCTTCACGCAGGGCCAACGGTGGCGAATGCTGTCGATTATATCGTGCACCGCCGCCCCCGATTCGCTGGTCAATATCCCTATCCTGTCCGGATACAGCGGCAGCGCTTGTTTATGCGCATCGTCAAAAAGCCCTTCGGCTTGAAGTTTTTTTACCATTTGCTCGAAAGCCAGTTGAAGCGCCCCAACACCCTCCGGCTCCAGCTTATCGACATAGAGCTGATACTTACCCCCGACCGTATAGACGTCGATATGACCTGTCGCCAGTACCGCCATTCCGTCCTCAGGCGAAAACTTGACACTTCTGAACTTGCTCGCCCACATAACGCACGGCAGTATCCCGCTTTGGTCTTTCAGTGAAAAGTAACAATGCCCGCTTGTATGATGTTTGAAGTCGCTTATTTCGCCTCTAACTATCAGACGCGAAGGCAGGTTCTCTTCGAGAGCCACCTTGATTAACGAATTGACCTGGCTGACCGTATATATTTGTGTTCTTTTTTGCATTTGTCGCACACAGCTATCAAGTTCGCTATTGAACCAGGACCACCCAATAGCCCTGGGATGGGCAACGTAAATTTAATTTGCTTTGGCCTTCAATGCGTTTGGGAGATGACCATTGGCACTTCATTATGTCCAGCCACCGAACTATAGCCGGCTTTTTCAGCGCACTGATATCCAGCGTTACTTCGCCGCCGTCCGGAAAATAGACCGCATATTCGGTGCCCGGGTTTGCCAGACAGTAAGCTTCGTTGGATTCCCTTTCCGAGAGCAAATCATTGCCGGGCGCACATTTGAAAACATTCATCTTGTCCGTAATTAACCGCATACTCTGGATATTCGCCTGTGCCTTTTCACCAAGTCCCAGCCCTGAATCCGGACGATGGAACCGGGCTGATGCCAGCCCGCCGAAGATATTGCGCCAGAAGCGCTCCATACCGTCCCTGTCGTTGCCGAATCTGCCGGTATCGGCACCATAGATTTTAACATTATTCAGCGGACGAATGTTATCAGCTATTCGTGCCCTCTGACGCTGCGCATTGTCCCAGTGCGTTTGTCCCTTTTGATGATTGTTCTGCGAGATGTCCACAAACGAATAACTTTCCGGATGGTCAAATGTCGCATTGTGCTGTTGATGCGCTAGGTCCCACTTGTCCCACATCTCGGTCGTATGAACTGCAACAATAGCTGCTTTTGCCCTATCTTTGATATATTCCGACCAGTATTTGCCCCATTCCGGCGTTACTGAAGTTTCGTTGTCCATACAGTAAAGTACATTGCCGAATTTCAGCGAATAAGAAAGTATCTTGTCAACGAATCGCTGCTGATATTTGAGCACGATTCTTTGGTTGCGCTCGGCCGGCACAGACCAGAAAAAATTATTCTCCGTGCGAGTAGGGTGGGTATCGACCTGCTCCGGCAGTCCTGTCTGCTCAACTGTATAGTTGATGTTGTTCTTCGGGTTGAATGGATTGACCGCCCAGTTGTCGCGGTAATAATCGAAAGTCGCCCAGACCTCTATCTGTACGATGATGTCACGCTCCTGCGTCAATTTAAGGAAGTTCTCGAACCTCCGCCAGTATTCTTCGTTCCACTGGTTTAGGTCGTATTTGTCGTTGACTTTTTTGAACGGCCAGACATTGCCTTCGTCCCTGCTGGACATAGTGTTGCGTACGTAGTTTCCGCCCACCGCCTTGAGCAGGTCCAGGTGTTCTTTCAAATCCGGAATCTGAAACAGATTATCATCTTTAGTACCGCCTATCAGCAGTACCGGCTTGCCCTTATACTGCCAGTATGCCGGATTCGGTTTATAAATCTCTATTCTCGGGAGTTGTTTTCTTCTCTGCGTGGGACCTTTAAGAACGCCTAAACGTTTTTTTTCATCAAAAGGACCCGTAGTATAATATATACCAGCTACGTGGTCGATTACATCGGTTCCTGGAGGAAAAGATACCTTAAACATATCTGGTGTTGTTTCAATGTTTA
>JBGVTO010000359.1:0-16485 GCA_041862635.1 Phycisphaerae bacterium
CGATGCCGATGTCTTACGACAACGCCGTCGGCAAATCCGAGGCTACTTTGACATTGACTTCCAATCGTGACTGGACAGTGAACGGTGTCAACACTCTGACAATCTGGTTCAGAGGCGGTACGGGTAACGCTGCTGAGAATTTGTACGTTGCTCTCAACGGTAACGCAAGGGTCGATCATGATAATCCTGATGCAGCAACGATAACGAGCTGGACGCCATGGAATATCAACCTGCAGGCCTTTGCCGACCAAGGTGTGAACCTTGCCAATGTTAATACGATTGCTATTGGTCTGGGTAACAAGAATCCCGATGTGTCGGGATTAGCCAGTGGTTCAGGTACAATGTACTTTGATGATATTCGACTGTATCCGCCGCCAGAGCCTGTGCCGTAAGCCGTGTGTCTTAGTTGGTAATTGCAACTGCTTGGTTGATGTAGCTGATTTGTGTCACTTTGGGGCTTATATCGAATGATTCGGTATAGGCCCCATTACTTTAGAGCAATATAGAAACTCAAAGCACTAAGTGAACGCAAGGGACATTGAATACGTTGCACAAATTTCGACTTTTTTCTAAATCGCTGATACAACAGGGCTTATGGAATGGGAATTTCAAATTGGCAGATAACGGGTTGTACGGTTGTAGTCGAGTTGTAGACGAAAACTGACGAAAATGGGCCAGATAAAAGGCATCCGTGCATGGCTCAATTCGCTCTTGGTTGTTTGGCGAGACTGGTCCAGAGACTTCATCATTACTACATGTCCCACTCTGCCAGCTCATTCACTTCTATCAATCTTCAAATGGTTTGTTTGCTGTTTCATCATCAATGAAATCATAGTACTTTGCTCGCCAGTAAGCATCGATAAAGGACGCACCGCCTAATTCGCGGCGTGTGTTTTTGTCGAACTGCAACCAGAGATTACCGTCTTGCCAGCTTTCGCCTCGGTCTTTTGAAATGTATAGTCCCCCTGGTGTACCAGCAAAAACCCAATCTGAATATCTCGAAACGAAAAGCGATCTGACAAGTGGAATATTGAAACCTTCTTCCGATTTATTCCAACGAGTCTTGCTTTTCATCATGACACCACGGTCAGCGGCAAACAGGCTTCAATTTGAGTAGAAGAGCGAAGCCTATAGCCCTGGAATTTCCTATGGTTGTTTTGTGGAGGACAAGTGTTTATTGTTTCATAGTCCATGGAATCCAGACTTCCATTTCTGAGTGGCTCCGGTTAGCCCACGCAAAGTAGGGTATAGCTATCATCTTCACGGGCCTTGAAGGTTCGGAAAATCTCTCGAAGCTATAGAGTCTGTCCTCAATCGAGATCGGAACACGTGCCAACGCATCACTCATTATTGTTACGATTCCCCCCAAGAGATTCGGATCATACTTCACTTCAAAGTCCTGGGAAATGTCTGATAAATTCAGGGGCAAAACAAGATCAAAGACAGAAATATCCTGATGATCCACGCTTTCCACGCAATAAATAAGTGGACCACGCTGAATAGCGACACAACCTGAGTTTTCGCGCAGATGGGGATGCGCATGAACCACCCTCACAGGCATATCGAATACAATATCTACCTTGTCATTTTTTTTCCAGCTTCGTCGGATTTCATGGTAGTGTTCGGATTTGTGAACGGCACGAAAAAATCTCTTATTAACACTTACACTCGTGCTCGTCGTCCAACCGGGGACTCGGAAAAATAAACTGAAATCTTCGGCAGGGACATTTTCAAAGATAATCTCAACAGTATTTTCCCATGGATATTTTGTATTCTGGTGTATAGTAAGTTCTTTCCCATTTTCCAAGTGCCAATTTAATCGACCACTATGGTAAAGATGGATCCACAACCCTTTGGTGCTGGTGCTGTACATATATCCCGGCAGAGAAGCTATTATCCTCTGTATGTTGGGGATGCAGCAAGGTGTTCGATAATACGACTGGCGAATATTTAGACTGGTACCCTTTGATTTTTTCAGGGCAAGCAAATCTTGGGCTCCTTCAATATATCGTTCTTCGGCGAAGTCAAACCTCGACAAAAGTGGATTCCAGTAAAAATACTCATCACCCTCTATTGATACCCCACTTAAGACACCGTTATAAAGGGCCAATTCCATGATATCTGTAAAGCGAGCTTCACCGCTGGCATTTAATAGTCGCCAATTCCACATAACGTTGCCGATAGCCGCGCAAGTTTCTGCATAGCCGCGTTCATTCGGCAATTCATAACGATTCCCAATGGCTTCATCCCAGGACCGGGAGCCAACACCGCCTGTCACGTACATTTTGTATTTGGTTAAATCATCCCATAAGCTCATCAAAGCCTGCCATACATCCCGGTCACCGGTCTCGAGGTAATAATCCGCAGCACCGCAACAAGCATACAGGGCACATACTGCGTGTCCGCTGAGTTTTTTACGGGATCTAAACGGCAAGCCAGCAAAGTAATGCTCGAAGTCAATTTTTTGTCCCCTCTCTATTTCGCTATAGTTAATCTCATCGAGAAGAAAGCGAACGAAGTCCAAATATTCTTTCTTTCCCGTAGTCCGATACAACTCAACCAACGCCATTTCGATTTCCGGGTGTCCCGACCAGCACGTTTGCTTACCGGAGCCGAAAAGATCGATGACATTATCAATATATGGAGTCAAAACATTTAAAACTTGCTTATTGCCCGTCGCCCTATAATGGGCAATGCCAGCTTGTATCAAATGCCCTAAACAATACAGATCTCCACTGGCCCTGAATTGTGCAAGACGAACCGGCATTTTCTCCAAGTAACGCGTGTACAAATAACCACCGTTAGTACCGGAAATCAATATGTCATCGACGACACTCTGAAGAACATCCCGAAGTTGCTTGTTGTCTTCCGACTGTAAAACAAAAGATGCCGCTTCCACCGATTTAGCCAAATCTGCATCGGAGTTTCCCCTTGCCTTATTCTTACGGCCAAGTAGTTTATCACATACTCCAACGTTGTTAAGATGCGTAAAAAAAGTGGGGATACTCCTCTCCATGTTTACTGTAAACCTTTTCTTCCAGAAACCGTCACCAAGATTTACTGCCCGAGGAGGAATACCATGAAGCTTAGCAAAAGGGCTCGACGATGTTGAAATGACACTCGCATCCTCGTTTATCTTATTCATGACAGGGTGAAGTTCTGAGGGTTTTAGGGCATATACGTGTGAAAACAACATGCAAAGAAAGAGAACAGTGATAAAAAATCTGAATCGAAACATATTAATACTTTCCTTGTTATACCACAGTGAGGTACCTGTTATATGAATTCCATATGTACGCAGAAATCTTAGTATTAGTTTGTTCTTGCCCTAATATGATATCAATACATTATAGGTGTATAAATTGATTATTGCGATTACAAAATATTAAGTCACTAGGAAGCTTAGCTCGTCGAGTTTGATTCAGCCAACGTTCGTGGCTTATCTGAACAGCTTTTCGACTTCACGATACAATCATAATGGACATCGTGTATCTTCTTATGTCATCTGCTCCAATATAATACGTTGCCATAGTACGCGCCCTGGGCACGCTTTCATAATTCTGTTTTGTAGTACAGAATTGAATGTCAACTTGTTGAAATAGGAACCTTTGAGCTTGGATGAGTTTTGAAGCCTACGCGGTCACAGGATTGATTTCATCCCTTGAATTGTCATGCCTAAGGTGATATAACCACTCTTGTATGTTGAAATCAAATTTCCTACTAATTAGCATTTTTTGAGTAGGGGACGAGTATGAGGTGCTTCTTTTTCATCATTATTCTATTTGTTTCCGCTTGTTTCCCTGTAAGTTGCGGGAATGAGTAAAGTGAAAATGACGAACCCCCATTAAGAACGAAAGGAACCACAATGAGAGATACACAAGAGCCAAGCCGTGGTAATCGAGAGACAAGCTTCTCTGGCACCAGCGACATGGAATGGACTGAGACTTCGGCAAGGACCTTCATGAAAATGGAATGGCGAAGTGCCCCGCGCATATTTTTGGGACTCATGATCGCTTTAACATGGAGCAGTTCCGCTTTTGCTCAGATCGCCATTGATGGTCGCTATTGGAAATATGATGGCCAGCGCGTGCTGTTGCTCGGCGGTTGGAATCACGGCCATAACCCGTTTATCGATCATGACACCGACAATGACAATGATAGTAGAGGTGTAAGTACAACCGCACAAATCAAAAACGCCATGGATGAGTTAGTAGCCGCAGGCGGGAACTATCTTCGGTGTGTACTCGATCCAGGGATGGCAGCCGGAATACAGGGATTTGACTTCTGCACTAATTCAGGTGCTCAGTACGATCTAAACACAATGACCGGCCCGTTCTGGACGCGTCTGGAGATGTTTATAGCAGAAGCCAAGAATCGGAATGTCATTGTTCAGATAGAAGTCTGGGACAGATTTGATTTGATCGATGGCAGTTGGGGATCTTGGCCTGTGAGTCCATGGAATCCGAAAAACAATATAAACTATACGACCGCATCATCAGGATTAGCAGCATCGTACAGCTCATTCGACGGCCATCCCTTTATTCAGGGTGTGCCAGGGCATCCAAAATATGAGAATGCATCAGAATCCAGGAAGCAGAAGTTCGACTTGGTCCGAAGTTTTCAGGACAAATTCATCGCTAAACTGCTTTCAATTACGCTAGATTACAACAACGTGCTCTATTGCATGAACAATGAAACACATGAAGATCCGGCATGGGGACAGTACTGGATGAACTTTATTGACGGTAAAGCAAGTGCCCAAGACAAGAGTGTGTCAACTACGGATATGTTTGATGATGTCTACAAGGCAGAAAGCTCTCGAGGGCTTACTTATCAGCTAAACAATCGGGGCAAATACGACTATGTCGATGTATCTCAGACCAACAGCAGGCATGCAGACCAAGCGCATTGGAATAAAATAAAATGGATAGCCGATGCGGCGAAGGACACGGATCCACCGTACCTGCTGCATATGACGAAAATATATGGAAACGATATTGCCCTAAACAGCAAACCCTGGAGCAGATTCAAGCCGGGAGATACTGACAACGCGATTGAAGAATGGTGGCGCAATCTACTAGCCGGTGTGGCCGGAGTGAGGTTTCATCGTCCTACCTCAGGGATAGGTTTGTACGCTGCGGCGAAGAACTGCATTAGCGCGACAAGGAAGGTCGAAACCAGAGTGAAGTTTTGGGACGTCGAGCCCAGGCTGGACCTGTTGACAAAGCGGCAGTCTGATGAGGCTTACTTAGCGGCCGATCCGGGGAACGCATATATCCTCTATTTCACAAAGAATGGCGGTGGGTCAGTCGGTTTAAAGTTGAACAGCTATCCAGATACGACGTTTGAACTTCGCTGGGTCAATATCGGCACAGGTAACTGGGGATCAATCACAACCATATCGGGCGGAAGCACGGTCACCATTGAGCGCCCAAATGGTTCTTCGCATTGGGTCGCGACAATCGTCAGGTGAGAAACCAAGAGAAGCGAGTATGGGTAGATAGTAGAGGACAAAACAAAAAATAGAGATCAGTTTACCCAGATTGGGCTTGAGATAGCTTCCTCATTGTTTGCCTGGACTATGCGCATGTAGTAATAGGTTGCTTTACTGCTGTCGAAATCAGGATCTCTCCAATTCAGCTTAATAATCCTTTTATTTGGTCTGTTTACATACACAATACTGCTATTCTTTTTTATTTCAACCCTATTTATATCTGCCGTGCCAGCTGCACTTACTGCAATGAGTGGGGGCTCACTCGTTCTGTATTCAGAGCCCATCGGGTATCCATCGGCAGTAAGTTCGAGGATAATACGATCACCGGAAGTCGCGTAGCAATGTCGGTCGTAAAGAGCTGTAAATATGGATTTGCGCGTGCGTTCCTTTGCAAAAACTGCAATAAGTCCCATTCCAATTTCTTGTTTTCTGAAGACTGAATAATCGCTTTGTCCTCGCTTTAAATAGCCGTAACCCGGATTCCCGTAATGATTGTCGGTGCTGGCCATAATACCGAGTCGATGTCCTTTCTTTAGGAATTCCGTTGCCCAGGACTCGCTGCGGAAGTGTTCACTAAAAATCTCAATAAGCCGCTGCACTTTTGGATTATGCCATTTAAAATTTCCTGCTCTGCCTCCGCGATGTGGGATGCAAAAAACTTTTTTATTCGTGCCTTGCTGTTCAAGTTTAGCGAACAAATCCTTAATATGCTCGACTTTTGGTTCGGGACCATGATAAACCTGTAGATTTAGCTTGTTATAGCCTGTGCCGGAACGGTAAAGTGGTGGATCATCCTCCAGCAAATATACATTGTGATCACCACCAACATTGCTCGCCCCACTCCACTCATAGGCATTAATCGTCACAAATTTGCCGGGTTTGTTTGCTTGATTCGTCACTGTCTTGGAATGGCTCCACATGTCGTCGAGCATCTCAAAGGCGTGATCAGAAACTGCGCAAAAATCAAGTGCTGTGACACGTTCGGCAAAATCGTAGTACTCTTCGACAGTACCCCGACCGTCAGAATGAAGTGTATGTCCATGCAAATCGCCCCAAAGCAGTAGTTTTTCTATATGGTTTTGAGTTATTTTAACTGGATTGCTTTCATCGTAGAATTTGCCATCTTCTACAGATATGGTGTGATACCCCTTTGTGTTGAAAATAATGTTCTCAAATCGGTGTACACCTTTATCTGCCTGGGTGAATGTGTAAGAACAAGGGAGCTTTGCTAATGTATCAGTTGCTTTAAAGCTAATCGTGCCGTTGTATCTCGTTGCAGTATTCCCAAAGTGATCCTCGGCTCGGATTACACACCATGTAGTTTTGCCAACCACAGCATTCGAAGGTATCAGAGCCGTTAACTTATTAGGTCGTCCAGCGGCGATTTTTACAGCCGGGCTCTCAGCTAAAGGCAAATATTCGTTATTACCGAGAGCATCGACATACACTTTAAAGATAAAATGTGATTCATCGAAGGGCTGAACTTGAAATCCGGGTGAATCCTCTGTTTTGTCGCCGTAGGTCACTCTTATAGTCTGGCCTGGTTTCATCCCATCTTTTCCCACAACAACCTCAACAATATTTTGCCAGGGGAAATATTGGCCGGAGAATCTCTTGCTCCAGTTACGGCATTCGACAGAGATGGACACAGGCACGTTGTCTGTAGACTTGACAGTCAAATACCCAGGCAATTTAGGATCATCTTCTTGGACTGTGCTCCAAAGATGGCACATGTGGCGTATGCCGATGCGTATCCCTCCGCCAGGTTTGATTCCCACTTTTCCTGCGGTGTACACGATTGTCCAGGTTTGATATGTAAATACTTCAGCAGTTTTCGGGCCTTCAAGCCGGGCAGAGCCAACACCTATGGTTTCGCCTTTCTCAACTGATTCTTCCTCATTCTTAAATGGTGCCAGGTAGGTCGCCTTAGTATTTGATTTCGCAATATCAGCACAAGCATCTTGCGATATGAGTAAAGCACTACCGACTCCCAACGCTGCCAGCATTACTATAGTGGAGACATTCCACCAGTTTATCTTGCTGATATTTTTTTTCATCTCTCTCATCATTGCCTATTTCTCTCGTTATACCTTTTGTAAGTTACGGTTCCCTTCTTAACAGCTATGTTACAGACTATCTTTTCGATACTTGAGCTGTTTTAAACATTCTGGCCCCTTGAGCACTAAGCAGGTGTGTCTTGGATTGGCCACCGCGCCACAAATCGTACTTTGGATCGGCGTAGTGGTTGAAGAACTTATAGAGCCTTACGCGGAGTTTCTTTTGAATATCAGCCTGTTTCGGTTGGCCGTACAGATTGAACCGCTCGTTCGGGTCGTCGTTCAGATTATATAATTCATGTGGGCCATCAGGATACCGCTCAACATATTTCAATTCAGCAGTACGGATAGCCCGAACATTCTCGAATTCGTAAAAGACAGTATTGTCCCATTCCAGGCTTTTTCCCTTCAGTACCATTGAATAATCGTGGCCAGGCAGCTTCGGATTATTTGGCATTTCCCTGGACAAACCAAAATAACTTAGAAGTGTTGGGAGCAAATCGTAGTTGCTAACCATCAAATTTGACTCCCGGCTCGAAGGGATTGCTCCAGGATACCAAAATATCAAAGGAATATGCATTGTACTATCGAAGGCATGTAGGGGGCGAGTATGATCACCCATCCCCCAAATTCCATTTTGACCGCCAGCCCATCCCTGATCTGCTGTGAAGATAACCAGGGTGTTCTTATCCAGCCCCATCTTCTTCAATGTGTGAATAATTTCACCTACACCATCATCGATCGCGCTCACTTCGCAGGCATACCGCCGCATGGCATGCACATTGTTGAGAAATTGTTTGTTATTGTATAGCCAGGGGTGCATCGATTCGCGTGGAAAAGAAAGCAATTCTTTGTCAGCATAATATGCAACATGACGGTTGCGGGCGGGCTTATTGAGAGAGGAACCGAGGCCATATGGTCCGTTGTAAGATAAAAACAGGAAAAATGGACAATTTTTGTTTTGCTCAATAAACTCTGCTCCGTGCTTTGTCCAAAGATCGGTCAAATAATCCGGCTCAATGCGGACTTTACCATGTTCGATAACTTCCGCATCATAGAAAGAACGCGTACTTCCATGCGGCATAGTAATCCAATAACTGAATCCTTCCTGAGGATGCATATTTTTACCCAGATGCCACTTGCCGACAAGTCCGCAGGTATATCCCTGTTCCGCAAGGATTTCAGGCAGAGTGTGGAACTCCTCAATTGTGCTATATGCCTTTGCTCCCATTTGAGCTTCATTGCGGTTCAAAAAACAATGGACCCCGTGTTGTGAGGGTATAAGTCCCGTGAGATATGTTGCACGCGTCGGTGAGCAAACTGCATTAGAACTAAATGCCTTGGTAAAGCGGATACCTTCCTTTGCCAGACGATCGATATTCGGTGTCTTAATGTCGGGATTTCCATAACAACCCAGAGTCCAGGCACCGTGGTTGTCGGTAATAATAAGTATAATATTTTGTCTGCTCCTTTCTGTTCCTGCTGCCCGATTGTTGTTAATAAGGTTTGCTGCTGCGAAGGATATCGCTCCTATTCCAACCGTCTTTTTTATGAAATCACGCCTTTCCATGAGAATTCCCTATCTTTCAATTTTCAGATGTCTCTGGAAGAGTGGTGCAGCAAGGTCCCAGGCAAATTCATGCCCTCTCGAATGCAGTACATACTCAAAGTTTTTCTCTGCCTCTAAAAGACAATATACCTTTTCAACGACCTGCTTTATTTGGTCTCGGTCTGATGGAGTTATGAGATTGTCACCTTCACCCGCTTGTAGTTGCATTGGACGCGGTGCGATCAAGCTAAATAATTCTGGAACATCCCCGCATTGAAGTAATCCCGGCAAATACTGGATTGCACATGAAGACAGTTTTAAAGAACGCTCACGGAAGATATTCATACATCCGCTCGGAACACAGGCTTTGATCCGTTCATCAAAAATCGTAAGCCACATTGTGGTTCGGCCGCCATAAGAATTGCCTATACAGCCGATCTTTTTCGCGTCTACTTCAGCACGTGAGCATAAGACGTCAATCGCAGCCTGGCCATCTTGAATATGCAGATCCAAAATGTTCATACCATACATAGACGCAGCCATCTGGATAACATTACATTTATCACGATTTCCTATTCTGTCAAGATGACCATCCCTTCCCGGCCAGCCCCACCAGGCCGGTGCCAGCACTACATAGCCCGAACGTACAGCTTGTAATGCATAAGGAGGATAATCCGTTTTGCGTACACCACAAATGGTCTTGATGCCATGGGAATGATGGCCATGTAGAGCAATAATGCCTGCTCGTTTCTCACCCTTTTTAATATTTTTGGGTATCAGCAGATAGGCGATGAGTTCAGAAAATTTTGTGACCGGAAAACGAATTAACTGGCGGATATGGTCGGGCAATTCAGTCGTCCCCAGAATTTCTATTTCAGGATTAACACGTTTAGGGATGGTCCCACGCAAGGATTCGAGTTTTCGACGAAAAGCTTGCTGCCAGTCCCGAATGTCTTGGCCATCATGGTATATCATGCTGGGCTGATTCTCATTTCCATATTTCCTCAAAAAATCCACAAATGACTTTGAAGGGATTTCCTTTTCCGAAGTTGCTATTCCAGGTTCCAATTGACCATTTAGCTTTTGCAATCTTGTGAATGCAAGCCCGGCTCCAACCATTTTTAGAAAACTGCGTCTACCTAATATCTGCGGCATATCTCATCTCCTTTGGATTGTGGCCATAAAGCCAATCATTTTAAATATCATTACATGCATATGCATTTAACCTTCAAATATCGGCCTTACTGTATAAAGTTCAATCTTTGGTCAATAGACAGAAGCCCAGCATAAACAGGATAGCCTCCGCTTGTCAAGCGTCAATGGGACCACTACAGACGACTATGGGGCAACTTGTTATCTATTGAGTAGACGTAATATGGTTCACCTACCTGCGTTCGATTTTGAGTTGTGATTATGTCACTGTTCTCCTTTCTACTGCTATATATGTGTCGGACAAAAGAAAGCCTTACAAACATTACATTGTCAGATTCCCAGCTTCCTGCAGACATGCTCAACCGCCTTTCGCATAGAAGCTGGGCTGATCAGTTCCTCAGTTTAATTGCTTCCTTCAGGATAGCTATGTCCAAGCAATGATGGAGAGTAAGATGAAATGAAAACAAATCTGATGCCAAAATCTAATAGCATCTTCTGGTCTCTGTTTGCCGATCCGTTTCGTACAACTCAACGATAAGGGAGGGGTTTCGGATCTAGCCACTGAATTACTTTGTCCTTGATTGCCCAGGCAGTAAAGAAATTGCCCCTGGGAGTATGATGGCCATTATAGAAAGGCGCAAGGTACTGATCGATATCTGCTTTATACTTTTTGTAATCTGCAGCGAAAACATTTCGCATATCAATGACCGGATAGGATTTATCTTTTAACCAGTCAACAAAACCCTGGTCAAAACGGGGCTCTCCAGACAAATGTTTCGCCACATTGCCGCGGCCAAAGGAAAGCATGATCATAAGTTTCTTGCCGGTATCTCTAGCAAACTCTTCGGCCCAAGTGACAACGTTTTGGGTCGCAAACAGTGCAGCTTCAGTATGGATTTTTTTGATCTTTTTCGCCATCTCGGCATTTGCTATTTTTTCGTTGGGAATACCAAACGTAATCGCTACAGGATTTATAAGTGCATCTGAAATATTTCTGCCGCCCTCTCGTGTGGCCATCACCATCTTCAAGATTGGGTCATCTTTGAAGGTTCGCCAGAGGTAATCTTCGTCACAAAGTTTGTAAAGATCTTTAGGTGTCTTCGCGATGTTCTCTATCTGTTTACAGATGCCCTTAGCCACATCTACCCTTAAATGGGGCAGTGTAAATCCACATCTTGAACCATAACCAAAGCGGATGCTCCGCCAGGCATCGAGATTACGGTAATGATCGTCATCCCATATATTAAGGATGATATATCCGCCTGGAGTGTGCTTCTCAATCTTCAGCATCCTCCTGTAGGCTTGATAGACACTGTAACCGCCAACTCCATAGTTACGAACAGGTTCTTGAATGTGAGCCGCCAGGTATTCTTGCCACGTTTCATTATTGTTTGCCTGACTGCAATGTGTGAAACTATTACCATAAGTACGAATTCGGCTGGGTTTGTCAGGAAAGTTAATAACTTTGCGGGCACCGTCGGATTCGTAGCTGTAGAACACCTTAGAACCGTCAACACCGGTACTGCCTATCGCCTCATGATGGATCCAGCCCAGCTCAGAATCGTATTGAAAAACCTCGCCGGGGCGCTTGTCTCTGGGACCATATTCACCCGTAATAAAGTCTTCGATCCTCTGCCGGCTTGGCGTAATCGAGCGAAGATATTCTATGGCGCGTTCTTCAAAGCCGTTCTCTTCACCTTTCAATATTCCGTCAAGAGATAAGGCAGCCAAAGAAGTCCCAATCATCTTGCTCAGAAATTCACGTCTCTGCATTATCAAACCTCCATAGAAATTCCCTCTTCTCATTACTTACATTACAGAGATTATACAACAAAAGTGCCAGAGAAGAAACCAACAAAGCAATAACAATACATACCTGCTAATCAAGCTTGTGTATGAAATTGATCCGCTAGCACCTACTACATTATGGTTGGGCAGGAGGAGGTCACCTATGAAGGGCTCAAAGTCAAATACTAAAATCTCTGTTGCCACAATTTCTTTTAAGGCATCCTCGTTACGACATTTCTGCCAACTTGCACTTATCAGAGGGGAGAGTGTACCTGACTGGCGGGTGGGAGCGGTCCCAGAAGCTCCTGATGGTCTGATACTCTCAAAACATATATATGGTGTGCCATAAGGACCGTAAGAATAATTGTCGCCGATCAGTTTATTATCGAGAGATTTTTCTTGACGGGAAAGTAGATAATTTGGTATAGATAATGTTAGTTCAGTTTGTGCCTGCGTAATCGGGTATCTGCGGTTTTGAGGTCATACAGCTTGTCTCAGCGCGGCTCGTTGGGGCCGAGCGAGTCGGAGCGGGATTGAGCTAAGACGGGGGGGCAAAATTCTGGCATTTTTTCGACAGAGGAGGAGTTAGTGTGTATCATGTAAGGCAAAGAGTTGGAAGTGAGGACTTGCGCCTTACAGTTAAGATTTTTACATTTCAATTAACAGACAATATTTATTGTTTAAAGGAGGACTATTATGTGTAAGAAATTGATTTATTTGGTCTCTTTTGTTTTGGTGCTTGGTCTTGTCCTAACGAGCCTGGCAGAAGCTGCTGACCCGGATCTTGTCGGTTACTGGAAGTTTGATGAGACATCCGGGAACATCGCCTTTGACTCAAGTGGCAACGGCAACGACGGCACTCTGAACGGTGACCCCCAGTGGGCCGCTGGCCAGCTCGGTGGTGCGCTGGAGCTCGACGGTGAGGGGGACTATGTGGACATCGGAAATGATCCAATCTTCAACATTACTGATCAAATCACAGTCGCGTGCTGGATAAAAGTTAGCCAGTTCACTGATAGCTGGCAGGCTATCTTCACCATGGGCGATGACTCCTGGAGGCTGCAGAGGCAGACAACGACTGACAATCTGTGTTGGGCCTGCTCGGGTGTGACTGGGACACCTGGCGACTGGTGGCTTCATGGTGAAGTAAATGTGAACGATGGTGAATGGCATCACACCGTTGGCGTATATGATGGGTCAAAGTACTATCTGTACGTTGACGGCGACTTGGATGCATCCAAGGATGCTTCGGGAACGACTAATATTAGCTCTTACCCAGTCTTAATTGGTGCCAACGCGCAACAGAGCGGCCGTGAGTTTGAGGGTCTCATCGATGATGTGCGTATTTACAAACGGGCGCTGAACGAGACAGAGATTCTTGGTGTCATGTCAGGTGGTGGAGCAGAGTATCCATTAGCCTCTAACCCGGTCCCGAAGGATGGTGTTTATCATATGGATACGTGGGTGAACTTGAGCTGGCGAACTGGAGATTTTGCCGTTTCGCACGATGTGTACTTCGGTGATTATTTTGATGATGTGAGTGCCGGCGCCCAGAGCACATTTCAGGGCAATCAGACCTCAACGTTTTTAGTTGCCGGCTTTCCCGGATTCGCCTATCCGGATGGCCTTGTTCCCGGCACGACTTACTACTGGCGAATCGACGAAGTCAATGAGGCTGATCCGAACAGTCCCTGGAAAGGCGACGTCTGGAGCTTTTCGGTACCACCCAAGACCGCCTATGCACCTGACCCGGCTGATAGGGCTGAGCAGGTAGACCCGGATGCGAAGCTTAGCTGGACGGCGGGTTTCGATGCAAAACTGCACACCGTATATTTCGGTGACAATTTTGACGAGGTGAACAACGCCGATGGAGGACTCCCTCAAGGAGCTGCAACCTATAGCCCCGGCCCGCTTGGAATAGCTAAGACTTACTATTGGCGCGTCGATGAGTTTGATGCCGTTACCACCTACAAAGGCGGCGTCTGGAGCTTTACAACTGAAGGAGCCGTTGCGAGCCTGGAGCCGACTAATGGCGCTGTGGATGTAAAGCAAACACAGATTATTACCTGGTCGCCGAGTGTCTATGCTGCTTCGCATCGGTTATACTTCGGCACTGATAAAGATGCCGTGAAGAATGCCGATACCGGTTCACCAGAGTATAAAGGTACAAGGGACCTTGGTGCTGAGAGCTATGACCCCGGAATGCTTGAGTGGGATACTACCTACTACTGGCGTATTGACGAGGTCAATAACGCCAATCCAGACAGTCCGTGGCCGGGCATCCTCTGGAGCTTCACGACCGCCAACTTCCTTGTCGTGGATGATTTCGAGTCCTACGATGACATTGATCCGCTCCCCGGTGAACCGGGGATCAATAGGATATTTGATAAGTGGATTGACGGTTATCTAAACCCAACGACAAATGGAGCACTCGTCGGTAATGACATGCCTCCTTATGCCGAGACGACTATCGTTCATGGTGGTAATCAATCGATGCCATACTTCTACGACAACAACCTCAAGACCTCGGAGGCAACCCTGACGTTGGTTTACCCGCGTGATTGGACCGAGGAAGGCGTCACGAAACTGTCACTGTGGTTCAGAGGTTCGTCAGATAATGCTGCCGAGCAGATGTATGTTGCTCTCAATGATAGCGCTGTGGTCAATCATGATAATCCTGATGCAGCCCAGAAAGCTTCTTGGACCGAATGGAATATCGACCTTCAAGCATTTGCAGACCAGGATGTGAACCTTGCCAATGTTAATTCGATTACTCTTGGTCTTGGCAACAGGAACAATCCCGTAGCCGGTGGTTCAGGTATGATGTACTTTGATGATATCCGTCTGTATACACCGTTGCCGTAAGTGACACATTAGTAATTGTAAGAGCAGCCAAAGTATTTTTATTTTACTTGTTTAAGGAGAATTATTATGTCTAAGAAATCGATTTATTTACTTTGTTTTGTTTTGGTATTAGCTCTGGCACAAAATGCCTCAGCCGAGCTCGTGGCTCACTGGAAGCTTGATGATGGCTCCGGGACAATCGCCATTGACTCAAGTGGTAATAGCCACGATGGCACACTCCTGCTTGACCCTCAGTGGGTGGCCGGGAAATATGGTGGCGCTCTGGAGTTTGCCGGGATCGGTGGTCAGCGCGTGGAGATAGAGGGATACGACGGTATACTCGATACTCGGCACACAGAATAGAACTGCAATGGCCTGGATCAAGACAACCGGCTACGGCGACTGGATATCCTGGGGCCAGGCTGTGAACACACAGAAGTGGATCGGCCGCGTAAACGATAATGCCGGCAACGGAGCGGTCGGGGCGCTCCGCACGGAATGCAGCGGCGGATATATCATCAGCACCACAGTTCTGACCGACGGCGAATGGCACCATGTAGCATCTGTGCTCGAAAGCACTGGCTCACCTACCGTCGAAGATATCACAATGTATGTTGACGGTGTCCCGGAAGCTATTAGCGGCGTCCGGCCCGTGGGCATCGACACAGTAGGAGGCCGCAATGTCTGGATTGGCGACGGCCATCACGACCGACCGTTACCGGCCTTGATTGATGATGTGCGTCTTTACAACCACGCAATGTCACAGGCCGAGATTCTGGCCGCTATGGAAGGTGGCACAAAATACCCGTATGCCTTGGCTCCCGATCCGAAGGACGGTACGCTCCAGGAAGACACCTGGATTAACCTTAGCTGGACACCGGGAGATTTCGCAGTCTCGCACGACGTGTATATTGGCGATAATTTTGATGACGTGAACAATGGAGCCGAAAGCACGTTCCAGGGCAACCAGTCCGCAACATTTATTGTTGTAGGCCTCCCCGGATTCCCCTTTCCCGATGGTCTTGTCCCGGGCACAACTTACTATTGGCGAATCGATGAGGTCAACGAAGCCGAGCCGAATAGTCCATGGAAGGGCAGCGTCTGGAGCTTTAGTATTCCTCCCAAGACAGCATACTTTCCCGATCCAGCTGATGGTGCCGAGTCTGTAGAAACGGATGTTACTCTTAGCTGGACGGGAGGTTTCGGTTCAAAATTACATACCATATATTTCGGCGACAATTTTGACGATGTGAACAATGCCACCGGAGGTCTACCTCAGGGAGTTACAACCTATATCCCCGGCCCGCTTAAAATGGCTGGGACTTACTACTGGCGGGTCGATGAGTTTGATGCTGTCGATACGTATAAAGGCGATGTCTGGAGCTTTACTACTGAGGGCGCCGTCGGGAACCCGAATCCGGCTAATGACGCTGTGGATGTAAAGCAGACAAAAATTCTTAGCTGGACACCGGGAGTATTTGGTGCTTCGCATGAGATTTACTTCAGCACAGATAAAGAAGCAGTGAAAAACGCCGATACAAGTTCTCCCGAATACAAAGGCAGCGGCAACCTTGGCTCCGAAAGCTACGACCCCGGACAGC
>JBGVTO010000360.1:0-9491 GCA_041862635.1 Phycisphaerae bacterium
ACCGCCCGGAAGTAACCCAGGTCAATGGTGGACCTTCCGGTGACCGCTTTATCACTACATACTTTCGGCATTACTTTCACGTGGACAATGCATCACGGTATTCGAGCCTGCACCTGGCACTGATGCGAGACGATGGAGCAGTGGTTTACCTCAATGGCGTGGAAGTTGCTCGCAGCAATATGCCTGAGGGCCGGATTAATTACCGCACCACTGCCAGCAGCAACATCGCCGGTGATGTTGAATATACCTTCTTCGACTTCACCGTGGATGCAAGCCTGCTCAATGACGGTCTTAATTTTCTGGCTGTCGAGGTCCACCAGAATGCCGGCACGAGCGGCGACATTAGTTTTGACCTGGAGCTTGATGGCATCCTGCAATCTAACGGTGCAGGGGTGCTGAAGCCGGGTATAAACCGCATTGTCGTGCAGACCTTTGACGGAAAAAACGGCTCCGGCAGCGAGCTCGAACGTGGGCACATCGACATCTGGTATCACACCGGCCAGTTCAACGATTACCCGAAAAACAATAATGGCGGAGCCACAACTGATGCGTCTGATTTGAGCACAAAGCTCCTGGTCCGCGACAGCTATCTGCCGGGCATTGGAATTCTGGTTCGCGTCGAGGTCGTGCGAGGCGACGGCAATGTTGAACGCGAGCTGTGGGACGCAGTGGCGACGCTTTCAGTGGACAACCCGAGCGTCAGCCTCTCCACAAGCCGGATTGTGCTGCGCAATGGTTTAGGAAGCGCGCTGGTAACTTTTATAGGCAGTGGCGATTGTATGCTAACGGCCAATGTCAACGGTATGGAGGACAGCCGTTTATTGACCGACATGATCGATGAGCCAATAACAAGCATCTCAGGCACACTTGAAGGTAATTCCACCATCTGGAATGGCATTATACATATAACCGATGACCTGCTGGTTCCCAATGGCCACATACTGACCATCCAGCCGGGCACACTCGTCCTGCTCGACGGGGTAAGCTCAGGCTCAAGGGGAACGGACATCGACGTGAAGGGCACTATCGAGTCTCTCGGCTCTGCCTTGGCGCCGGTAACATTCACATCATCGCACCCGGCCAGGGCTTGGGGTGAAATCCACCACGACTACTCGGCGCCGTCGATATATCAGTACACGAACATCACTCGTGGCGGACACTCGCCCGGCGGCGGACATACCGGCTCGGGCCCGGTTATCCGGCCGGAGGGTGCTAATATCACTTTCGATTATGTCTCTATCACCGACAATTCCGGCAAGGTCATGCAATCGGCCTCCGGCTCGGACCTGACGTTCCGCAACTGCCAATTGGCCAGGTCGGTAATGGGGCCTGAGATTAACAACACAGCCCTGTTGTTTGAGGACAACTGGATCATGGAGATGCTCGGGCCGGATGACAACGATGGTATCTATATCCACAGCCAGAGTGCCGGACAGAATGTAACACTTCGCCGTGGTGTGATTGCCTATACGGACGACGATGGCTTGGACACATTGGGGGCGAATGTCTTAGTCGAGGATTATATCTTTCGCGACTGCCTCGACAAGGGCGTCAGCGTCTTTGACGGCGAGGTAACACTTGAATACGTGCTGATTGTGAACAACGGCATCGGTATCTCGGCCAAGGCCAATAGCCACAGCAGCGCTCAGGTCTTTCTCAACCACGCCACGCTCGTTTGCCGTGACGTCGGCATTCAGGCCTTCAACAAGTATAATCCCACAGACCCGTTGATTGAATATTTCGTAATAAACTCCATCATCCTTGCCGCTGACCCGGTGCAGACCGACTACGACCCTGATGATATCCACATTGATTACTCTGATATCAGCGAGATATGGCCCGGTGTTAACAATATCAATCAGGCCCCTCTGTTCGTTGATTCGATGAATAATAACTACCGCTTCCGGGAAAATTCCCCATGCATTAATGCAGGTAACGACGATGGCGTCGCCGTCACTCAGGGATATTATCAATATGGGCAGCCCGATGACGCCAAAGGTGTTTTGACAGAGAACACCACCTGGACACCGCGAGAGGGTCCTTATCACCTTACAGGCGAGCTTACCGTGCCGTTTGGCGTTGACCTGACTATTATGCCGGGCACTACGGTATTCTTCGACCTGGGTGCAAAAATCAATATTAAGGGCCGCCTTATTGCCGAGGGCACTGAATATGAGCTGATTGTGTTCACACGCACACCGGGCACAGATGGCACGTGGGACGGCATTCAATTCGTCAACACAATGCGCGATAATCGCATTACATACGCCGTGATTGAGTATGGTCGGACCGACAACGGCATGGTCGGACTTGAAAACTCCAACCTTTTACTCGACCATGTTACATTCGACAATACCGACCTGCGCCGTATCAGCACAATTAATTCATCTCTGGTTGTGTCCAGCTGCGTGTTCACTGATATCTTCTCTCCGGATGAGCCGCCAACCACCGACAACCGCAGCGAGCATATCTGGGGTCGCGGTATCCCTGAAGACGGTTACTTCATCATCGAAAATAATGTCTTCGGTACTACAAAGGGACATAATGATGCGATTGACTTTAACGGCCCGTCGCGTCCGAACCACATCGCACAAATCCTCAACAATGTCTTTATGGGTGGTGGCGATGACGCCCTCGACCTTGATGCCGACGTCCATATTGAGGGCAACGTCTTTAAGCACTACCATAAAGACGCTTATAACACCAGCACCGGTGAGGCGAATGTAATCTCCGCAGGCGGCGGAAAAGACTATTGTCTGGTCCGTAATGTCTTCCACGATGTCGACCATGTTGCGCTCGTCAAGGAGAACTCATTTTTAACTTTCGAAAACAACACTGTGGTTGATGCGAGCAAAGCGGTCATTTATTTCGACCTGCCCGGCCAGACCGGAGGACCGGGCCGCGGGGCCTACGTGGATGGCAGTATCTTCTGGAACACAGACATCCTTTTTGACGGGTTAACTGCCTCCACGGATATTACCGTTAATCGTTCGATTATTCCCGTCGAGTGGCACTACCTCGGCCGGGGCAATATCGACGCAGACCCTATCTTTGTTGACCCGGAAACCAACCCGCCGTGGCACGCCTGGCGAAACCGAGTCGCGACAGGCTTCCATCTAAGGCCCGGCTCGACGGCGATTTCTGCGGGGCCTTGCGGCCTCGATATGGGAGCTTATGTACCCGGCGGCGCTGCCATCAGCGGCGAGCCTGACGAGGTGACACACCGCACCGATGCCGCACTCATCGTAGGCGGACCGGGCGTTACGCATTACAAGTATTCCGTCAATGGCGGGCTGTGGAGCCAGGAGCGGTCGGTGGATGTGCCCATCGAGCTGATAAACCTGCTTAACGGACAGTCTTATACTGTTTATGCAATAGGCAAGAATTCCGCGGGTTATTGGCAAAGCGATGAAAGTCCAAGCACTTCACGCACCTGGACCATCAATGTCTCTCATCGACGGTTGGTTATCAATGAAGTGCTGGCAATAAATGTTTCAGCCGTCGAACACCAGGGGACATTCCCCGACCTGATAGAGCTGTACTATGATGGGCCTGCTTCACTTAATTTGTCCGGCATAAGCATAACCGACAATCCGGACAGTCCGACGAGGTTTGTCTTTCCTGCCGCGACTGTGCCTATTAAACCCGGCGGGCATTTAGTCCTCTGCGCCGATTCAGACACAACCACCTCAGGCATCCATCTTGGTTTCGCTCTTGACGGTGACGGGGAGGGCGTTTACCTTTACGACAAAAGCGGTGTGCTGCTCGATTCGGTCGAGTTCGGACTGCAATTGCCGGATTTGTCCATCGGTCGAATTGGCTATAATAGTCAGACTTCGGCGGGCTCAGCCGGGCCATGGCGTCTTACTATCCCTACCTTTGGCCAGTCCAATATTGCTCAGCCACTCGGCAATCCAAAGACACTGAAGATAAACGAGTGGTTCGCCAACGGCGAGGTTCTGTTCGAGGACGACTATATCGAATTGTTTAATCCACATGTTTTTCCTGTGGATCTGAGCGGTTTGTACCTGACCGACAATCCCATAACGCAGCCCGGCAAGCACCAGCTCGGCCCGCTGAGCTTCATAGCCGGTGAGGGCTTCGCTGTGCTCGACGTTGACGACCGCAATCAGCCAGGCCACATCGATTTCAGACTCTCAGCCGATGGGGAAATACTTGCCCTGTTCGATGCCGAGCTGAACGAGATTGACAAGGTGCTCTACGGGCCGCAGACGACGGATACCTCACAGGGTCGTGCGCCCGATGGATTGGAGAGCTTCGGCTTTTTCGAGCTGCCAACCCCCGGCGTTACCAATCCGTTAGGCGGCAGTGTTATCGTGACCAACCTCATTGCCATTGATGACGTCTGGTCCTATGAGCAAACGGATACAGAACTATCTGCGATACGCAGATGGAGTGGGCCTAACTATATTGATTCATCCTGGCCGAGAGGAAAAGCACTCTTGTACGTTGAGAATTCCGATTTACCGGCACCCAAGAACACGCCGCTTACGCTTGGCGCTATGACATACTACTTTAGAAAGCACTTCTCCCTCGATGCCAACCCGGACGATATAACAGAGTGTGAGCTTTCCACCGTTATTGACGATGGCGCAGTGTTCTATATCAACGGTGTTGAGGTGCTGCGTCTTGGCATGCCCAACGGCACTATCCAGCACACCACCACAGCCGGCCGCAGCGTAGGCAACGCAGACTACGAAGGCCCGTTCATGATCTCCACAGAGCATCTGCTTCGCGGAGATAATGTCATTGCAGTCGAGGTGCATCAGACGAGCACTACCAGCAGTGACATTGTCTTCGGATTGGGGCTCGATGCCGTCGTTGCAACCTCGGATGAGTCCTTTACCGACGCGCTTGAGCTGCTGGATGGTCTGCGCATCACCGAGTTGATGTACCATGCCGTTGGCGGCAGCGGCTTCGATTATGTTGAGCTGCAGAACATCAGTAGGACTACTCTGAACCTGACGGGCGTGCGCTTGACCGGAGGAATTGATTTTACCTTCCCGCAGATGTTCCTTGAACCGGGCCAATACGTTGTGGTCGTCGGCAATCTGGTGGCCTTTCAGTCAGTTTACCGTACAAGCACAAATATTGCAGGCGAGTATTCCGGCAACCTGAGTAACGGCGGCGAAAACGTCATTTTGAAGCTTCCCTGGCCTCTCGAAGCAGCGATATTGCGGTTTGAGTACAGCGACCGATGGTATCCGACAACAGACGGCGGCGGCAATTCGTTGATGATTTATGACCCGGCTGCCCACCCGGCTACCTGGACTCAATCCGAGAGCTGGCGGCCGGCTATTCCCACCCCCGGCTGGTAATAACACTAAAAAACCCCGCACCGATTGACTGTGGGAGATGAATTTTTGTCTCCCGCTGGATTTTAAGCGTTCACTCTGGTCCAATTGGTGAGGGGTATTATGCCAATTGCATTTAATTACTGCGCTCCTTGTGTTTAGCACAAAAGAGTGGCAGCCTCAAGCGCAGTACCCGCTTTAGCGGGCACAAGCTTGGGGATGGCTCACGGCTATTTATATAAAGCGCAACTTTTAATTACAATTGGTCTTATTTGCAGCTCCCGAAAGGGATACTCCGTACAGCGCAGCCCTAAAGTGAGCTAAAGTTAAAAGAATGAATAATGAATATCCACCGCAAGGGGTCCTGTGGAGAACGAGGAATATCGAATTTTGAAGTTTGCTATCTAACATTCTACGTTCGATATTCTTTTTCAAACTTTAGGCACTTTACACTTTAGACACTTTAGGCACTTTTAACTTTAGGGCTCACTCACCTTTTAGCCGGTATTCATACAGGTTGTATCCAGCTTCACGGCAGGCCCGGACTATCTCAGGATAGGGCTTGTCGCAAATGTCAATAAAGCCAATCTGATAGTTTTCGCCGTCACCCCGGCCGGTCGTGGCCTGGTCTTTGTACTGGAACCAGTGCGTACCAACGATATACGGATTCTGCAGGGCCCCTTGGACGTAACTTTTATATTTGTCGGCACGGTCCTGCTGGTTGGCTGTTTTCCTCAGCCCAGTGTGGAACATACCGCGGTCGAGCGCACCAAAATGAAATTCACCTATGATTATCGGCATATCGATATTATCTGGCAGATGTTGCTCGGCAACGCTGTAGCTGTAACGGTTATAGCTGACGATATCGCAGAACTTCGTTGCCGCCCGCGCCGCCCGGTCGTTCACCCAGGCGAACCGGCAGCCCATATAAAGCTGATTCGGAGCCACTTTTTTAAGCTCCTCACGGATAGTCCCAAAGTAGGTCTCTGCGGTCTTGGTATAAAATGCTGTCAGGTCCGCCCAGGCCTTCTTTTTGTCCGGGGCCTGCTGGTTTTGAAGCAGGGCGTCCCATGTTGCGTGCTCGGTCTCCCAGACGGCGTTGAGCTTATTGATAGTTCCGTACTTTGCTTTAAGGTCCTCGATAAAAACCTTTTTGGCCGGCTGCTCGGCAGGTGAAATCAAGGCGGCCACCGCCAGTGATACTTCATCCCCCCAGGCTATTTCATTATGCACGAAATATCCGATGCACCATGGGTCGTCTATGGCCCTTCCTTTCTCCCTTTCCAATCGCTCACGAAGCCTCTGCCGGAAGCTCATGTCAAATACATCATAGAACTTGCCCCAGTAGCCCTGCGAGCCTTCCAGACTTCTGGAACCGTAGCTGATGGTACACACATAGGGCGTCTTGCGCATCAGATAGATGTCACTGTCCGACCAGTTGGCGATAGTATTTATTCCCCAGCTTTTGAGCCGGCGATGGGTCACCTCGGCAAAGATGTTTTCCCAGTCCCGCCCGTACTTTCGTAGGAAGTTGGCCTGACTGAAATCATAGGTCTTATATGGCGAATGGTCCTTGTAATAGCCGTGCGGTGCCCAGCTACCGGAACCATAAAACTTTGCAAATGGTGAATTGGGTTTAGGCAGGCTGCGATAATAATGTTCACGGTCGGTAATCGGCGTGGCGTTTGCGCTGCGGACGCAATCGATACCGTGCGACCAGAACAGTCGGCCTTGCGGGTCTACCAGCCACCACTTGCCTTCGTACTTTTGCACACGGAAAAAGCCGGTGGCCTTGAGTTTGGGTCCGGCGATCCAGCCGCCGTATTTGTTGCGGTCGGTCGGACCGGGATGAGCGGCAATCTCCCTGTCTTCTGCTTTACCCTGTGAAATCATCTCCTTTAAAGAGTGCGTCTTTCCGGGCCAGTCCTTGTGGATGTACTGGCCAAACTCATCGATGAAGGGGAAGAAAGTCTTTACATCCAGTGTCTCAACGCTGCCGCCGGCGCGGATATTTCTAACCTCAAATATATGGTCGATGCCGGGCTTGCTAACGAATACAAGTAACTGGGTAATATTTGAGGTATCGACTTTACCGGAGTGAACGGGTGCTCCTCGCATACCAATCAGCTCTATCGGTTCAGAAAGTCGCCAGGGAGTTGGAAATATGCGTACCACAAGTGTTCCCGCTGACCGGGGATTGAGCGTGATGCTATCGGATACACAATTCTTGCTGCCGTCCGCGTCTGGATTGTCCACACGGCAGGAAACCGTAACTGGTTCGGCCCCGAGATTCTTAACGTCGATGGATACATGCTCGTACTTGGACAGGTCCCATCTTTCCGACGGCGCTTCTAAGGTAATGCCTGGCCATGGTTTCTTATGGCCAGTCTCAATACGCAGGGCATGATTTTCGGACAGGGTAACCTTTGCGTCACTCGTTATAACAGAGCCGATACTAAAGCTCTCCCCAAAATCAAAAAGAACTAGCGACTGTCCTTGCTCCGCAGCAGACATCGCAATCATCCCGTTGATAAGCAAGCCAGAAACGATAATTATTAGGGACCCCGCAAGGCGGGAACCCAAACCAACTAAAAAGCTCTTCTTGTTCATAATGTCCTCCATTCAATCGAGAAACGTAAATAGAACAACCAAATATAAATTATTCCTGTTTTGAGGGACCCCGCAAGGCGGGAACCTAAATCCGCGTTAGAAGATACCACATCGTCTTATATTGCGGCGACAAATCAATATAGTTTCTGCCATCCTCAGACCGAACAGGCACATCGGCTTTGGCCAGGCCATCAGGCCCTAACGCCTGACACCGCCAATCTCCCCTCGGTATTTCTACCTCGCCCTTCACTACTTCAATCTGGGCTGGCCTGTGACCCCATTGACGTCCTACTGTGCGCCTGTCCTCAGAGAACTTCATCCCCACATTCTCACACCGCCCACACGCGGTGATAAGTATTTTTCTACTGCGCAACCAGGATACACCGTCAAGCGGGGTGGCTGTAATTACCGCAAAGGCAGGCTCATCAATTTGGCATCGCTCGAATCTGGTTGTGTCTCCCGCCAGAACACCTGCACCGCCCTGGGCAATATATAATCCCTTACCGTCTTCAACCGACCATATCAGCTCCGTAAAAGACTTCTCTGTCTGCTCTTCACCGGATGAGGGCCAAAGACTTGCATATAACTGATTACTCAGCACTTTCTGGTGGGTTGCACCACAGAGAGAAGAAACAAGGTCTAACATATCACGGTCATGCTTGAGATGTAGCTGGGCTAACTGCTGGGTTCCCGCCTTGCGGGGTCCCTGCACAACATCTGATGAGCTACTTAGAACCGCAACCAGATGTCCCTCAAGTGATTTAAGTACCGCCTCACGGAAAATAGCCGCTCCCGCTCGCATAAAGCCCCACTTGGCAGGGTTCGTGTCGATGTCAAAGTAGCTGTTCAAATTCTCTCTGTCCCAATCGTCCGAACTGTGGGAGTACGTATATAACCATACACCATCCCAGTCCTGGGCAGCGGCGAATGAAGCTACCATCGGAACACATTCCGCCTGGGAATCGAGAGGAGCGGGATGGTTATATTCGCTGAGGGTGAAAGGTTTGCCATGGAGACGTTTTGCAGCCAATTGAAACAGCGTCGCCTCAGCGGGGTAATCGGTCATCGGTTTTTGTTCGACGAGCCAGTTGTTGCTGTCCCACGGTCTTCCCGGAAATCTCGGATGCTGCCAATAAGCGTGTGTATCAATAAAATCCATATCGCTTTGGGCATACAATCCGAGCGGCCCGAAGACAATCGTGCCGGTTACAAGGGCCTTGCAGCCCAGCTCTTTTTTTATGAAGCTGCGCATCTCGTCGAAGTAAGCCTTTTCCGTTTCCGCTAAGAATTGCATCCGGTCGAGAGTTCGGGCCGGGCTTTCATTGTCGGCAAAAACAGCAACACTGCCGGCCTGAATGGATTCGCCTTTTTGCAGACTTACCCGGCCGCCGGGCCGAAACTCTATATTAGCAAGATAAACCGGGACATTGCTGCCCCCAAAGCTAAAGCTCAAACGGGCATTGTCCTCATCAGACCTGGCAACAAAGCCGAACCGGAAAGTTTGCCACTTTTGGCTTAATTCCACTCCTCGCGACAGTCCAAGATTGCTCCAGGGACTGTTTGCCT
>JBGVTO010000361.1:0-6004 GCA_041862635.1 Phycisphaerae bacterium
GGGTGCATAGGCGGTCTTGGGTGGAATTGAAAAGCTCCAGACATCGCCTTTGTGTATTGTAATGCCATCTGCTTCAATCTCATCGACTCGCCAGTAATAAGTCGTGCCCGGGACAAGACCATCCGGATAAGGAAATCCGGGAAAGCCAACAACAAAAAACGTCGTGGTCTGGTTGCCCTGGAACGTGCTCTCGGCACCGGCACTTACGTCGTCAAAATTGTCGCCGAAATACACATCGTGTGAGGCCGCACTATCTCCCGCTGACCATCCAAGATTGGCCCACGTATCCGGATGGAGAACACCATCATCAGGAATAGCCCTATAGGCCTTTACTAACTCCACACCACCCAGAATATCCAGGAACATGATCTTGCAGTTTGACGAGCCTTCCGCCGGCTGGATGGTCAAACGACCATCCGCCACAATGGCCGTCACGTTGAACTCGTCAAAGTCAAAGCCAGTTCCAGCCTGACCATCGGGGTCCTCCAGAATAACACCTTCCACATCGAAGTTATTAGTCTGGTCGGTGTACCCCGGATCACCACAAACCAGAAACAGCTCGTATTCGCCGTTGGGCAATTCGATCTCCCATATGGCATTTGCTGCCTTCTGCAAGTGGAGCAGTGTGTCATAACGCTGGTCGGGTGCGTTTCCACTACCGCGGTCACGCGAGTCGGCCTGGATGTCCCGGTTCCAGCCGTAGCTCCAGCCATTGCCACGGTCGCCGAAGACCTCGCCGTAGTCGGGCAGATATTCTTCCGGTACCTCACCACCTGCTTGCTGGAAATTGATCTTCACCGGTCGACCGCTGGCGACTCCAGCAACCATGCCCAACACCAGAACAAAAGAAACCAAATAAACCAATTTGTTACACATAATAGTCCTCCTTCACCCCGTCCCGTATTCGATGGGCGGGGTTCAAAAAGAGTTAAAAATAACTATTCACGCTTTGGCCACACACCAAAACATTCGCTCCCGCAGAGGCGGGATATGAATTTTCGTTGAAATGTGAAAACCTCCACTTGCGAAGCACAAAGTCGCCGTTACAACCAACTCTGCACCTTCCATAATAACTCCTCCTCTATTTGGAAAACCTTAAAGATTCCACATACCTAACCTATTATATTTATACCAGAATTGCTATCTTAACGTCAAGAAAAAAACGTAGTTCCTCAAGGGATGTTCCTGGAGCAGCCGGGTGGTGCCTCGGATGGTATTTTAATTCCGACCCGTTGCTGCAAAGTGCATATCCGCAAAATCCATAAAGCGCTGCCAGTCGTATTCGGTCAGGTTATGACCTCCGGAACGGATGTGATAACCAACAGCACCCTTCTGAACGGGCTGGTCAAGGCCTGGCATCTGTCTAACACCCAGTCCATCGACACCCAGCAAACGATAAACGGGAGCTGCATTTTTGCACGCTAAGAACTCACCCCGCGGGTCGGCCCACAAATCCTTATCAGCACTCGTTACATATACCGGACGCGGCGCAATCAAAGCAATTAGCATATGCTGGTCAACTGGCAGGTCGTCTTCCTTGCCATTGTATTTTTTGAAATTTTCGCAGAACCAGTGTGGAAAGCTCTTATTGATACGCTCGACGGTTTCGCCGAATCGCCGGCGGCTCAGCGCCGCCCCGCCGCAGCCGGAGTTGTTGGAAATCACAAAGGCAAAACGCTCGTCCTGCGCCCCTGCCCAGAGGGCCGTTTTGCCCAAGCGCGAGTGCCCTAACACAGCAATGCGCTTGTTATCGATGTCACCATCAGTTTCAAAGTAATCCATAGCGCGGCTCAAGCCCCACGCCCAGGCGCCAATGGAACCCCAGGCATCGGGTGCGCGTTCACCGTCGATTAGTTTATCAAAGACCGGGTGTACACCATTTTTAAAACCATCGTGGAAATCCGGGTCGATGTCGCCATAGTAAATCGTCGCCAGGCCGTAGCCGCGTTTGAGAATCTTTTCAACCGGAAATCTCGCACGGCCGCGACCACGCGATTCTTCATTAGCGCGGTTTTTCACAATCCCTTTGCTTCCCGGACGCATCCAGCTTTCTGATAGCTTGATAGCAGGGTCACGGTGGATGGTATGGTTGCCGCCAAAGTTCAGGATAACAAAGGCGGGAACAGGTGTTTTGACCGCATTTGGCAGATAGATAAGGATGTCCATCTTCGGCCCATCTTTTTTGCCGGTAAAGTTCACGGTCACCTGCTTGCGAGTAGCCAAACCGGCCAGTGCCTTTCGCTCCAGGTCAAAGACCTTGAAAGTCATATTCTTCGGCCGACCTACTGGCGCACGACCATAGACATATTTTCGGAAAAGCTCGAGTACTTCCGGCCGACGTTTGGTCCGCCATGTTCCGGCGTTGGTTACCCTCGTCCCATCAGAGAGCACCAATGGATCGGGCAAAGTGTATTTCGGGACTTTTTGCTCGGAATAGTTGGTCTCGGAGCGTCGTTTCATAAGTTCCTCGATTAGTTCAGGTGAGGCCTTCCAACCGCTATCTGCGGCGTTACTGAAACCAACGACCTCAACAGAAAAAGAGATGGTAATAAAAACGGTCAAAAACGTTACGAGTAATTTATTATTAAACATATAGAAACCTCCAAATCCTGACCAATTGGCTGATTATATTCAATCGTATCACAGTCGGTCAATAGTCAAACCAGGAATTTCAGAAAAGAAAAATGGACTTTGCCTGTCTCGGCACAACCGAGCCATCATGGGCGGGCCGAAAACTAATCACAATCAGGGGCAGTACAAAGTAGCCACTCAGCTGCCATAAGGACGAAATCCTTAAAATCAACTTTGCAATCCTTATTAAGGTCGGAGAAGGGGTACGGATGCTCCGAATCTCCGCAGTACGGTAACGGATTAACCGTCAGGTCATAAAGTATCGGTGAGGGACCCCGCTTTGCGGGTTGCCAGGCCTGCTGGTCTGCACTTTGAAAAGTAACTTTCATTTCCAAATATCTTCCGTTCGGAGTATTTAAGAGCGCCGAATCATTTTTGGCCTCTTCCCACACAGACCATCTATGCCGGTCATTAGAGCTCCTCGCTTTAACAGCTAAAGAAGTTCCGGTCGGCTCATTGCTGTTCCAGGATATCAGGCCCCATTGTGAATCAAAAACCTTAGTATTGTGAATAACCGTCCATGAGCCGGTTTTTGTCGTGAATGTTCTCGATATTAATCCCGTCATATCACTATAACCGTAGTGCCTGGTGCCGGCAATTCTTTTCGAAAGGTCAATCAGATTAGTTTGAGGGTCTATCCTGTTAATATACTCGTCGCCGTTATCCACTACCCAAACCTTGCCGTCAGCATCAACCACCACGCCCGTAGGAGTATTTCCGACAGGAATGGTTTGCAGCTTGACACCATCATTGCTCCAACGAGTTACAGTGCACGGCTGGGAATCAGCAGTCCAGACATCGCCGTCATCTGTACAGGCCACTCCTCTTGATTCAAACGCGCCGGGTTTTGTCCAGTCGACCGTGCCGGTATGTATGTTAATCCTGGAAAGTTTAGAACCTGTCCATCCGGAAACAAAAAGATGTCCGAACCTGTCTAATCCCAAGCCATAAACAAAATGTCCTACATTAACAACAGAAAGTGAATCGTCCATCGGGTCCAATCGCAGCACATGGCCCTCATCGTGGCCGGAAGACCAAAGAATACCATTCTCATCCACTACAGCCCCATAAGCGGTATGATTGAACGATGAAACGTCAATGGTCTTTAATATTTCACCGTCCGAACCACGTATATAATAATACTTCATACTGCCGAAACAGCCTGCCCAAATATTACTGGATTTGTCTACAGCAATTCCTCGCGGCCCAACCTCCCAGGAATCTTTCGTATAAGCTCCCTGATATTGACCTGGTATGTATGTCCCTTCAGCTCCCGGAATCAACACTACCTCATAAATAACGCATTCATCGCTGGCCCAGGGCAGGATTTCATCATCACTAATTTTGCCATCTCCATCAAGGTCACGGGATGTTTCAATAATGCCATTCCAGTTGCGGTCCATATATTGTCCGTTTTCCAGAAGTCCTATCTTAACCACAGTACCAGTATAGCGATTGCCAACCCAGCAATTGCCGAACAGGTCAACAGTTGTTCTCGAGGGGTCACCATTTGAGCGAGGCCCTGTGCGATATCGGCCCAATTCCCTGCCGGTTCTTGTATCCACTTTGGAAACTGTCCCTTCATTGGAGTTGGGTACCCAAATGAATGGCAATGTCGTAGACTCGGTTGAAAGCTGGAGTTGGTCCGGAACCGTTTCATACTCGAGGCTAATAAGTATCCCTCTATCAAAATCCTCATTTATGGTATATATCCGGCCCCGGCCAGATGGAGGGACGGAGGCTGCGAATGTCGTTATAGTTTTGACCATGTCATCTTTACTCGCATCGCTCGAAGAGACTGCAGTGATTAGCTCTTCCAGCACACTGCCATCAGGCATGTTAGGTTCTGGAGTAATTTCCAGTACCAGTTCCAAAGAGCCGCCGGAAGGCAGAACAGGACTGCTCCATCCGGCGCCTGTTACTGCGTCGGTGATATCGGCCTGGCTCAAAGTATCAAAGTAACTTACGCTCCAATTCTCATTCCCGCCGGAGCAGGTAATTATAAAACGGTCAGACGCAAACCTTTGGTTCTCCAGCTTTATATCGTAAATGGCGACCATCCCCTCACCAATTGTCTGGTTTTTCGTCTGCAAGGGTAAATCATTATAAACATCATCGCCGTCATACAGGAGCTCATCGTCTGTGCGAATCTGCAAGTCCGGCTGAACATATTGGCTCGAATCAACAACGATTACGTTGTCGAACACAGTTCTGCACTGTACACCGTTCATGCGTGATGTAACAGCCAAACCGATATAGACGGTCTGGGGCATGTCGATGGTCGCCGGGTTACGGCCTTGAGGGTCGGGAGAGACAAACTCATCGTTGGGCTGGGCGACCCAATTAATGCCATCCGCCGAATAATAACCTGTGAATGTGCTGCCTTGACGCACAATTCTAATCCAGCAGGGCAAAGTGATTTTGCCCGGCCTGGTACTTGATGAATTCGTGGACTGACCGGCAAATTGGCGGTGCAGAAAAGTTGTACCTCCAGACGGTGTCAGCGCCATAAAAGCATGTTTGGAATTGGCCTCAAGTGTCTCGCGAATCATCAAGCCGGCCTTGGCCCAGTCACTGGTATCTTCTATGCTCACGATACGTGCCGTTATTACACTGTCGCCCAACACTGTCATACACACGTAGCAGAAAGAATCTGAGCTGTACCAGATGTCTGCACCGTCTCCGGCAACAACCCATTCGTTGTTTTCTTCAAAAGCAATCCCGGCTATACCCGTGTGGCCAATATCCTGCAGGGACCATCCGGGGGGCAGTTGAGCTAAGGCACTGCCGGAAAAGTTCAGCGCCAAAACAAATAAAACCAGGTAAGTCAATTGTCCATACATAGATAGTTTCATCTGAGAAACCTCATCTGCCTGCACCTGTGTTTGCCTCGACACAGGTGACGCAGGCACAGGTGTTTTTCAGCTTTGCCGCTATTATCTGCGTGGCTTTACGAGACAGCTCCTCGGATAAATAAAGATGTTCTGTCGCAGCAAAGTGAGAACGCACATCTGTTGGCAAGCTTAATTATACCAGTTTGTCGCCCTATTAGTCAAACCTCTTTCACGAAACGATACAAGCGTATCGTGGTGTTTTATCTAAATCTGCATAAATTCAGACAGAATCCCCGGAATCACAATTTGCACCAAGTCTGCTAAAAAACAAGTGGAGAGGGACCCCGCTTTGCGGGAAGCCACAGAAAATCCCTGAGTGCACGAAAAACTCTAATATTCAACAGGTTACTTAGGACAAATCCCGACAGTTCTCAAACATGCGGTCAACAGGAGCAATTACTCCGCAAGTCTTTTTGTAACTTGTACTCAACGCTATCGACAAGGGCCTGCCAGGATGCCTCGATGATGTTCTCGGAGCA
>JBGVTO010000362.1:0-12431 GCA_041862635.1 Phycisphaerae bacterium
TTCGTGGTTGTACATCAAAAAAGAACACACCTACAAGTTGGAAGTTCCGTTCCGCAAGCTTACCGAACTGGCCGCTGAGGCAATCCGAAACGCTTCTTTGCCAGGAAAGTTTCGGATCACGGTCTTGTTTGATGCCTTCTATCTGTGCCCCGAAGTAGTCAATGCCTGCAAAGAGCAAAAATGGCATTATATCGGCGTAGGCAAGTCTAATCGGTGGTTTACGGTTTGTTCGGTTAAACGCAAGCTGGGCAAATACGGCAGGAACGTTTTGCGAAACAGCGGGAAGTGGTGCAACATCGCCGGCCTGCGTAAAACTGGAAAATATCGCTTGGCTGAACGAGTTGGTAGCTTGAACAAGTTGGGTATGGTCAAGGTTGTCTTCTCTCGCCGCAGGGGAGAAAGTAAGCATATAGCATTGGTTACCGATGATCTGAGTGCTTCGATAAGAACGATTGTAACTGACTATCTGAAACGATGGTCTATTGAGATGCTGATCAAGGACGAGAAACAGCATTTGGGGTTTGGCGACTATCGCGTTCGGCGATACCAGGCTGTGGTTAGACACCTGCACCTGGTTGATGTTGCCTATGCCTGCCTGACCCACGTGGGCATAAAAGCCTATCGTGCACAAGGCCAAAACAAGACCAAGAAGGTGCTACGACTTGAGCCGATTAGCAAACTCAAAGATCGTATGCGTCGGATAGTCTGGCAGGAAAATGTTCAGGATGTTATCAAATACAGTCATGAAAAACCTGTTATTCGCCGCCTGGAAAAACTCCTCGCCGCCTAAAATCGGTCAGTTTGAGTATTATTATTAGACTAAACATCTTGATTCAAAATGGTTTCTGGGCCTAATGCTATCTCCTTTCTTTAAAACCCAAGTATCAATTATTGATTGAAATGGAAAGTTTTCCTCTCACCAAGCACAAAGTTCTTATTTAAGACTATATGCTTCATATAATAACTCCTCCTCTATTCAGAAAACTATAAGAATTGCACCCGCTGGATGACCTCAAAGCTACAGATGCCTGACTGCGCGAGCACAAGATTCACTAATATTATCTATACCAAATTATCTACCTTTCCGTCAAAAAAAATCTCTGGATTATGAGTTGGTGTCTATTCTTGATGTAGTTGTGTTTAAAGCTCCTCACAGGCCATTCGGACTATACATACGTCTTGAGGAGTATCAGAAAAAAGACAAGCTGAACAGGATCGGAGCCAAGGTAGTCAGGCAAGCTTCAATAAATAGAGATTTGGAAACGCTATTATCATTGTTTACAGAAGATGGTATAGCAATTCCGCCAGAAGGTGAAATTATTGAGGGAAAAGAAGCATTAAGAAACATGCTAAAGCAGAATTTTGAACTTATGCAGGATCATATCATAACTGAATACAACCAGGATTTTAAGGAAATAAAGGTTTTAGGTCAATACGCATATGAATGGGGGATATATAACGGCAAATATAAATCAAAGGAAGATGATAAAGAAATTACAGGCGGTGGTAAATTGATGAGAATATTAAGACTGCAGGTCGATGGTAGCTGGAAAGTGTATAGAGCAATATGGACTGTTGATAAATAATTAACTTGACCTCTACGAAACCTGCGGCAAGTCGGAAAAGGCCGAAAAGTGGCGAGCAAAACTGCCACAAACAAAAGCTGTGAATGAGTGACATAACAGAAGAAATATCACCTCCTTCAAAAGCAGAAAAACACCACAATTTTCAGGTGACATTGTGACACCATTTTGACACCACAAATATCAAATTTGACGATTGATGGAAGCATTGAACCTCAAATATTAGCCAAAAAGTAAATATTTTTTCGGAATTTTTCATTTTTTTCGGATTAAGTAGACGGTGACGAAGAAATGTGTCAATCATGTAATTCTTTTGGGGATACCCAAAAGTTACGTACTGAATAAAAAAATAATCAATATCCCATAGACAATTACAAAAGGGCCTACACCGAAGCAATCAGTATAGGCCCCGAACTGGTCCAAATCAGCTATATCAACAACGCAATCTTAATTGCCAGCCAAGTTTCGGCTTACGGTGCTGGCTCTGGTGGCGGAGGATATAGACGAATATCGTCAAAGTACATTTTACCTGAACCACCAGCCTGCGGATTGCTTCTGTCACCAAAACCAAGGCCAATCGTATCAACATTGGCAAGGTTCACGCCCTGGTCTGCAAACGCTTGCAGGTCGATATTCCATGCCGTCCAGGCCTCTATCTGTGCGGCATTTGGATTATCGTGATTGACTACGGCGCTGCCATTAAGAATTACATACAACGTCTCAGCAGCGTTATCCGAAACACCTCTGAACCAAATAGATAAAGTGCTGACACCATTCTCGGTCCAGTCACGCGGATAAGTCAGTGTGTGAGTTGCCTCAGAGTTCTTAGCAACACTGTTGTCGTAGATATACGGCATCGACTGGATGCCGCTGTGAACAATACCTTGCTCGGCATAAGGAGGAAGCTCATTACCAACGAGAGCTCCATTTGTTGTCGGGGTTTCATAACCGTCCGGCCACGCTTCAAATATCCTGTTGCTCTCCGGGTCAGGGGGGTCAATGTCGTTGTAGGACTCAAAATCGTCCACGACAAGGAAGTTGGCAGTCGTGAAACTCCAGAGGATGCCCGGCCACGGACTGTCGGGATTGACGTTATTAACCTCATCAATACGCCAATAATAGGTGGTGTCCCACTCAAGCATTCCCGGGTCATAACTCTCAGAACCGAGGTCCCTGGTGCCTTTATACTCGGGCGAGCCAGTATCGGCATTTTTCACAGCATCTTTATCAGTGCCAAAGTATAACTCATGCGAAGCAGCAAAAACACTCGGTGACCAGGTAATAATCTGTGTCTGCTTTACATCCACAGCGCTATTAGCCGGATTCGGGTTCCCGACGGCGCCCTCAGTAGTAAAGCTCCAGACGTGGCCTTTATACGTCTCGAAGGCATCAAACTCATCGACCCTCCAGTAGTAAGTCTTAGCCAATTTAAGTGGGCCGGGAGGAGTATAGGTTGCAACTCCCTGTGGGAGTCCACCAGTGGCATTGTTCACATCATCAAAATTGTCACCGAAATATACGGTGTGTAATTTCGCACCAAAACCTGGCGTCCAGCTAAGCTGCACATCCGGGTCTACCAACTCGGCAGCATCAGCCGGGTCCGGTGCATAGGCGGTCTTGGGTGGAACCGAAAAACTCCAGACATCACCTTTCCACGGGCTATTCGGCTCGGCGTCATTGACCTCGTCAATCCGCCAATAATATGTCGTGCCCGGAACGAGGCCATCCGGATAAGCGAATCCTGGAAAACCGACAACAAAAAACGTCGAGGCCTGGTTGCCCTGGAACGTCTCGGGGGTGCCGTCGTTCACATCGTTAAAATTCTCGCCGAAGTACACATCGTGCGAGACCGCAAAATCGCCCGCCCACCAGCTAAGGTTAATCCATGTATCCTCATGGAGTGCAGTGTCCTTCGGGACCGGGCCAAAAGCAAATGGATATCCTTTGCTACCTTCCATAGCGGCCAGAACCTCGGCCTCCGTCAGTGCATGGTTGTAGATGCGGACCTCGTCGATAATCCCGTTCCAGTAATGGGAGCTGCCTTCCCGATGCCCTATTCGCAGAGGAAGTTTTGAAGGAATGATCTTTGCAACCTGGGCCATTTCCATAGTCATCTCTCCGTTTATATAGATTCTTGTGACAGAACCGTCCCAAGTGCAGCAGACATGCAGCCATTCATTTGGCACTACAGAATTATTTGGTGAATTCTGCTGAACGCGTCCGACATCTAATGCAAGCACGAAGTGGAAGTAACGCCCATCTTTGTTGACAAATAGCGAATAATTTTCCCCTGGACCGTCCATCGTCCCTTTTGACAAGATGCCCTGCCAGCCATCGCCGGCATCAATCCAATTTATCCAAGCAGCAATTGACACGATGGTATCTATCTCGAGACTGTCTGAGTTGGGCACTTCTACATAGTTGTCTTGCCCATTGAAGTGAAGAGCTTGTCCATACTTGCCGGCGTCCCACTTCGCGCCATTGATAGTGCCATTGTTGTCGTTACCGCTTGAGTCGTATACAATGTCCCCTGAGCCCTCATCAAACGTCCAGTAAGCCACGAGTTCAGCTGAAGCATTGCCCGTTATGCTGAGCATCAAAACAAAAGAAATTAAATGAATCAATTTTCTGCACATAATAGTCCTCCTTTAAAAATAAATAAAAAATTGTCAATTGAAATGCAAAATTTCATTACTGCAAAGCCCAGAGTCCCCATGCAAACTCTGTACCTTACATAATACACAACTCTTCCTATATCAGAAAACTGCAAGAATTTTGCCCACTGGATGACCTCAATGCCACAGATGCCCGACTGCGCAGGCACAAGCTTCACTAATATTATCTATACCAGATTATCTACTTTCACGTCAAGGAAAATCTCTGGATTATGAGTAGGTAACTATTCTTGATGTGGTTGGGTTTAAAGCTCCTCACAGGCCATCTCAATGGAGAACTCTGAAATCTCTCAGACCAGTTCCACCAACTAAATAGAGGCGCACCGAGCCGCGTACGGATGCCCCTGAAATGCCCCCATTTTCGCGAGTCGCAAAATGCCAGAATTCTTCGAAAAGTCACCTCTTTCAAGACCTGAAAAACACCCTGATTTCCAGGTGACACAATGTCTCCATTTTGTCACCACAACTGTTAATTTTGCCCATATCAAGTCCGAATAAATATCAATTTTTCACGAAAATACGAATATTTTTTGGGAATTTTTCATTTTTTTCGGATTAAGTAGACGGAGGAAAAGAAACGTACCAATCATATAACCCTTTACTCCTTTCATCCAACTTTCGGCCCGCTCTTTTCATTCTAATTTGTGTTAAAATTTCCAAACCCTCCTCAGGATTGTCATTATTGGTTCTGGCTGAAATTAAGAACTCTACATTTTATATGCATTGCCGGGACCTCACGATGTGATTAGAATAGCGCCAAACAGTCTGAATATCGGCTTGATTTTCACAGGAGTAGGACCATGATGGGCAAGTTGTGTTTTTGTTGTCTTCCCGGATTTATCTTTTTTACTTTCTTAGCCGGGCTAGCATGTGGCGAAGAGGTAACCAGAATAGAGCAAGATTCGCAATCTGACATGCAACAATACATTCAACAATCAAGAACGTCCAATCTAATCACCATGTTCATGTGCGGTGACGTAATGACAGGCCGAGGGATCGACCAAGTATTGCCCCATCCTGGGAATCCTATTATCCATGAGACATACGTAAGGATCGCTACACAATACGTAGAACTCGCTGAGAGAATCAACGGTCCGATTTCTAAACCGGTCAGCTTTTCTTATCTGTGGGGAGATGCCTTAGGGGTATTGGAACGAGCGAATCCGGATATAAGGATAATTAATCTGGAGACAAGCATCACAACAATTAACGACTACTGGCGCGGTAAGGGAATACATTACAGAATGCATCCGAAGAATATTCCTTGTCTGACAGCAGCCAAAATAGACTATTGTTCGCTCGCGAACAACCATGTTCTTGATTGGGGATATGGTGGTCTCACAGAGACATTAGATACGCTGAAGCAAGTGCATATCAACAGTGCGGGAGCGGGTCAGAATCTTCAGGAGGCAGAAATGCCGGCTGTGATGGAAGTTGAAGGCAAAGGTAGAGTGATCGTGTTCTCATACGGTCTGCAATCAAGTGGCATCCCTTACAGTTGGGCTGCCTCAGAAAACAGGCCCGGCGTAAATCTATTGAGGAGTCTGTCTGATCCCACCGTCCGACATATCAAAGAACAAGTCGAGGCGGTGAAACAACAGAGGGATATTGTGGTGGCATCTATCCACTGGGGAAGCAATTGGGGCTATGGTATTCCTTCTGAACAAAGAGAATTTGCTCATAAACTAATTGATGATGCCGGTGTGGACATCATTCATGGACATTCATCTCACCATGTAAAAGGGATAGAAGTTCACAAAGGACGGCCTATTATCTACGGCTCTGGTGACTTCCTCAATGACTACGAAGGGATCAGTGGCTATGAGAATTTCAGGGATGATTTAGCCTTGATGTACTTTATGAGTATGAACCCATCGACTGGGAAGCTCGTTCAGCTTCGCATGACGCCAATACAGATTAAGCGCTTGAAAGCGAATCATGCATCAAGAAGAGATGCGCTTTGGCTAAGAGAAGTCCTAAATAGAGAAGGCAAAAAGTTTGAGACGCGAGTAGAAATGAACAAAGACAATACATTAACATTAAAATGGAATTAACTCCTCGCGTGGAAAAGAAACGAGGGTACACTACACGAAGAATCGCAACAACTCCCTCTCACCTTGCCCAGAGCAAATAGAACATCCGGCTCTTTGATCCATCAACGGTCGTTCCATATCAGGCTGATGGCAGGAGGGCAAATACCCAGCCACAGACTTTGCAATTATCGACCAGATTTGATATTCTTTTGTGTTGAATGAAGAGCTTAGATATTATAAACAGGGAAAGTTCAAAATACATAGTTTTCTCAGTCAACGTTACGACTCAATCGAAAGGTAGGTGGCATAATGAATATCTCACGAAGAACCTTCTTGGGAGGTCTGGCAGCGGGTTATCCTGCATTGCAGGGTTTGCTTAAGGCCCAGTTTCCATCGGACGTGAAACACTATGTCCGTTTTCGAATTCAAGGCCGCGTAGCTTATGGCCTGCTCAAAGATGAGACAGTTCATGAGCTGAAGGGATCAATATTCGATCGATCAACCGAAATCGAAAAGACGTATGCACTTGCCGCGATGGAACTGTTGGCACCCTGCGAACCCACGAAAGTCCTGGCAGTTGCGTTAAACTATGCGAGCCACCTCGGCGACCGCCCTAAGCCCAAAAATCCGGAAATCTTCTTTAAGGCTCCTTCGGCCGTGATCGAACCGGGTAGTTCCATCGTAATTCCACCCGGAACTAACCGCTGTGATTATGAAGGCGAATTGGTCGTTGTGATAGGCAAGAAGGCCAAGAATATATCCGTAAAGGAAGCACCAGAGTACATCTTTGGGGTGACTTGTGGTAATGACGTCAGCGCCAGAGACTGGCAGGAAAATGATATCCAGTGGTGGCGGGCCAAAGGCTCTGACACATTTGCACCCTTGGGACCGGCAATTGCTCAGGGACTCAATTACAATAATCTGTTGCTGACCACACGTCTCAACGGTGAAGTCAGACAGCGGCAGAGAACCTCGGACTTGTTTTTTAGCGTGCATGAAATCGTTAGTTTTGTCAGTAGATTTGTGACGCTTTATCCAGGGGACGTGATCTATGCCGGGACCCCCGGGAAAACATCGCCGATGAAATCCGGTGATGTGGTGGAAGTTGAGATTGAAGGGATTGGCGTCTTGAAAAACCACGTTGCCTAGCCATCTGTCGACTGCTTGTTATTTTTACTATATGGGCGACTCTCACACTGGTGTTGCCTACACCCCTTTCCTCTCGTCCCCCCAGTCTGCTTACTAACAGGCGAATTGGCAATATGGTTCGATGGTCGGCTCGAGGCAAACCGGATGCTCTACTTGACTGAGTCACAGCAGTAGAGCGCATGATGGGATGCCCTTCGAAGAAAAAGTTTGGCTGGCTGTGGCTGACATGTCGTAACGAGGATGCCTCAAAGAAAATTTTTGTGGCGACAGGGATTTTAATATTTGACTTCGAGCTCTTCATAGGTGACCGATACGATCTTCTGTGTAATAAACGACGCCCTCGTCTTGAAGAGTGCCGTCGGTTGCCCTGACTTAAGAAATCTGCCAATAGCTTGCTTAACCACGGTCGAGTGTTTTATAATTATGTAAGATTGGCATATCAGCGAAATTCATTGTCTCTTTTTGAAAGAGAAGGACAAAATGTCATGCGTAAGCAACACGGTTTTACATTAATAGAGCTTTTGGTGGTGATTGCCATTGTCGCATTATTGATGGCGATATTGATGCCGGCACTACAACGGGTAAAGAGACAGACAAAGGCAGTTGCTTGTCAAGCGAACTTGAGACAATGGGGTGTTATTTGGTCGATGTATGCGGACGATAACGATGGCTATTTCATGCCCGGTCATGTATCTGAGCAAGCAGAGGAATACAGGTGGATAGGGGTGCTTCAATCGTACTACAGTGATCCAAAGATACGCTTCTGCCCAACGGCCACGAAACAACTCTCTGTGGGAGGTCAGAACCCATTTTCAGCGTGGGGCCTCAGCTTTGGTGCTGGCAGCGGTATCGGACAGTCAGAAGAACAAACAGAAGGTTTTTTCGGTAGCTACGGAGTGAATGGCTATTGTAATAATCCACCGCGAGAGATAAGCACCCTATGGGGCCGTCCGCTGAAAAATAACTGGAGAGGTCCCAATGTTGAAGGTGCATCTTATGTGCCGTTGTTTTTGGATGCCTTTTGGACTAATGCCTGGCCGTTGCACACCGATTCACCTCCTGAATATGACGGTCAGTGGCCGTCTAATAATATGTGTCGTTTCTGCCTCAACAGACACAGCGGGACAGTAAACAGTGTTTTTCTTGATTTCTCTGTCAGGAAGGCCGGTCTTAAGGAGTTGTGGAAACTCAAGTGGCATCGACAGTCCGACATTAACGGTCCTTGGAAAGCGGCAGGTGGGTGTCAGCCGAGTGACTGGCCGGACTGGATGAGAAGGTTTAAGGATTACTGAAAGTAAGTCACCATAGTGTTTATTGAGCTTGTTTCTGGATTTCCACCCTGTTGCAGAAAGCTCCGATTTGAAAGCCTTCTCTCCGTGCTCTCCTCGCCTCACCCAGTAAACCCGCAACACCCAGCTCTTTGACTTGATAACGGTCATTACATATCTGAGTGTTGGTCAGAAAGGTACCTTTCTGACGTTCGCCGAGAAATATGTAATGACCTTAAAGCTTACGGTGCCGGCGGATACAGCCGAATATCATCGAAGTACATTGTACCTGAACCACCAGCCACTGGATTATTCCTGTTGCCAAGACCAAGGGCAATCGTATTGACATTGGCAAGGTTCACGCCCTGGTCGGCAAACACCTGCAGGTCGATATTCCATTCTGTCCACTCCTCTACCTGTGCTGCATTAGGATTATCGTGATTGACTGCAACGCTGCCATTGAGAGCAACATACAAAGTCTCAGCAGCGTTATCCGAATCGCCTCTGAACCAAATTGACAGCGTGTCGACACCATTTTCTGTCCAGTCACGCGGGTAAGTCAACGTCAAAGTTGCCTCAGAGTAACCAACGCTGTTGTCGTAGTAAAGTGGCATCGACTGGTTGCCACCGTGAACGATAGTTTGCTCGGCAAACGGAGGATTATCATAACCAACTAAAGAACCGTTTGTCGGGTCGTCATACCCGTCTATCCACGCGTTAAATATCCTGTTGCTTGCCGGATCATCAGGGTCAAGGTCATTGTAGTTCTCAAAATCGTCCACGACAAGGAAGTTGGCTGTCGTGAAGCTCCAAACGGGGCCTTTCCATGGACTGTCGGGATTAGTGTCATTTACCTCATCAACACGCCAGTAGTATGTCTTGTTCCATTCCAAAGGAGCTTCCGCGGGAACATAGCTGGTGTTCTCAAACGGCTGTCTACCTCGATATATTTCCGGCGTTGTTGTGTTAGCGTCAGCTACAGCAGTTTCATCATCGCCGAAGTACACATCATGCTGGATTGCTCTGGTACCAGCTTTCCAACGAAGAGTAGGCGTTTGTTTGACATCGACAGATCTGTTAAGCGGATTAGGTCCAGAGGCCCACAAGGCCTCAAACGGTTCCAGGGAGCCTCCCTGGATCACTTCGATGTCCCGAATGCCGGGGCCTTCCCAAGCCACCTGACAGTGATCACCGTAGTCAGTCGTGACCCACAAGGCTTCAATGTAGTAACGTTGACCCGTTTCCAAAGTAATAGGCTCGGATGAATAACGCCAGTCGTTCCTAGGTAGCCTTTCGATTGGCACGTTGACGATCAGCTTGGTTTGGGTTCTGTCCCCGGGTGCGGTATTCAGCCATAATTCCGAGTGGCTATAGCTGCTCAGTTTAAAAGTATAGGTGCCGGTAAATGGCACATGCAGCCAGGCCTTGATGCGGGCGCCTTGCCAGTCACCGATGCCACTATCGGAATCAAAGATCATCAGTTCGGTAACCTCCGTTGGACTGTCGGGAAAGCGGGAATCTGCCCGAAGGTCGTCGACCTCACGGCTGTTGATGTCAGTCCAGATCTCGCGCGTACACGTGCCCAAGCCCGAAAGCGTGGTTTCGAAGCTCCATACCTTGCCCTTTTGCACACCATTCGCGGATTCCTCGTCCACGCGCCAGAAGTACCGGGTATTATGCTCCAGCGTCATGAGTCCATCTACTACGGGTTGCCACGTTGTGATATCAGGTTGTAAAAGAGATTTATACTCCGGAGAGGTTTGATCGGCATTGGCCACTGCCTCGACGCTGGTGCCGAAGTAAAGCAGGTGCGATTGCACATTGACACCGGCACGCCAGGTGAGTACAGGATCCAAACCGATGAGGCGAGCCTCGTTGACCGGGCTGGGATCGTAAGCGGTCAGTGGCGCAATAAAGAAACTCCACACGTCTCCCTTGAGGGCATGGTCCGGGTCATCTTCCTTGACTCCATCAATGCGCCAGTAGTAGGTCTTGCCCGGCACCAGGCTATTGACCGTATAACGGATTTCCACCTGGTTGCCCTTAAACTCAGACGAGGTGGGCGTGGCATTGGTCACGGCCTCTAGGCTGTCACCGAAATAGACGTTGTCGGAAACCGTACCATCGGCCGGGGCCCAGCTCAGTTCCAACGAAACAGCGGAGAGAACGGCACCGTCTGCAGGCTCAGGGATCGCCGACTTTTCCATCGTATAGTCCAACAGGTACTTTACCACGTTCAAGAAGATCTTACTGCCCTCCTCGGTGAGGTTATATGCGCCATTACCAGCCAAAGCCGGCTGTTTGCCGGTAGTGGCCTCATCAAGCCCACAACAGAACAGCATGCGTGGCCCCGAAGGTTGATAGCCCATGCTGATATTCTGCGAAGTATCCCAGGCTGCCAACCATACATAACCATTGTCTGCACGTACTCCGATTAGCGTACCGCCGGCTGCATCTGTAGCACCGTCCGGGAACGTGGTCTGAGTGGTCACGACATCTACGAGACCGTCCGGTCCGATATCGACACCCTCCATGACCGGGTGGTTGGGTTCCAGGACCCGCATCGGCCCGGCCGCGTAATGCCAGGTGTCACTGGAAGGCACCCAGTTCCACCGGTTAGCCTGCATGTAAAAGGCATTGAGGTTCAGGATCGGACGGGCAATCTTGGTGTTCCAGTTAGCAATCTCTTCCGCCCCATCGTCGTATTGCCGGGAATCGCTGTCCCGGCTGATAATGATCAGGTCTGCGCGATTGAGCAGTTCCAACTCGGTGTCTTCGAGGACACGCAGTTCCTGATTCGAGAAGCTCATGTCCACGGTGTAACCCGCATTGGTCAGCAGGTCGATAAAGCCCTGGTCTGTGTCGCCGCCACTCATGTCGTCCGCGACCCAATAGATCTTTGCGTCTGGATCGACTTGCGCCGGGCAAACCCAAGCCATGGAAAACAAGACTACCAAACTCATCCACAAAATGTCACGTCGGTTCATAGTTGTTCCTCCTTCTTTACGGCAAACAATTTGTAAATTTGATGTTGGTAAACACCGAACACCAAAACCATTTAAATTTAACGAAGTAATTTGTTGCTTATAATTGTCCTCCTTTTAAGAAAAATAACCATACTTTGGTTGCACAAGTACACGATTCTCATTTTAAACCCTATGTCTGGAATAACAATTCCTCCTCTATTTGGAAAATTTCAAGAATTGTGCCTACAGGATGACCAACATCCGCAGATGACCGATTAAGCAGGCACAAGCTTCACTAACATAATTTATACCAAATCAGACACTGTCCCGTCAAGGAAAATCCCTTAATTATGTATTAAACTACAGACTCGGTTGGAGGGCATAAGACCATACTACTTCTCTCTCTTGCAGAAATTTTCTGGATCGATCCCACCAGCCAAGCAGAGTGCAATGAGCCGCGCATAGATACTTCTGAAACGGCTCATTCACACGAGCTTTAAAAATGACAAAATTCTCCGAAAAGTCACCTCTTTCAGGAGCTGGAAAACACCCTGATTTTCAGGTGACACCATGTCTCCAAAATGTCTCCACAAATGCTAATTTTGCCTATATCGAGTCCGAATAAATATCAATTTTTTGCGAAAATACAAATATTTCTTGACAATTTTCATGTGAAAATCGGATTAAGTAGCCGGAGGAAAAGCAATGTATCAGTCGTATAATTCTTTTGGGAGTATTGGCTGAATAAGGATTTGAA
>JBGVTO010000363.1:0-5218 GCA_041862635.1 Phycisphaerae bacterium
TCCAGACGCCTAAGTGTTTCTCGTTTCTTGTTTCGTACTCCCATAAAGGACTCTTTCCTGACAGTATATTTTTCGCTCATCATAACAAATACTACCGGTGAGACATATGTCAGGAAGGTGTATACGGTGAGAAATAAATTGATTCTTAATATCCCTCTTGATGGTACTGTCGAAAAATCAAAGGGCCCATGTCGAGTTCATCGGCATAGGCCCCAAACAGATGCAAGACCTAATGTCACTTCAGTATGATCTTATGGTGTAGCTCTCGGCCGATACAACCGGATGTCGTCGAAGTGCATTTTTCCGGAGCCACCCGGCACTGTTGTGTTGCCTCTGGTACCTATGCCAAGGCCTATCCGGTCCACATTGGTCAGATTGATTCCTTGATCGGCAAATTTCTGCAGAGGGATTACCCACTCCTGCCAGGTGCTTGCCTGTGAGGCGTTGGGGCTGTCGTGGTATTCGACTATAGAGGCTCCGGACGCATCGGTCACCGCCACGTACAGGGTCTCGGCGGAATTAGCCGGATCGCCTCTGAACCACATGGACAATTCCTCAACGTCGCTGGCAGTCCAGTCTCTCGGAGCGGTCAACGTCAGCTCCGCTTCGGAATAATTCGCGAAGCCGGGCTTGTTGTTGTCATAGAACAACGGCATCGACTGGCTGCCTCCGTGGACGATCAGCTCCTCGGTGAAAGATGACGTGGCTTCATCACCTACCGCTGAGCCGGTTCCATTGCCAAGGTAGGCCGGTTCGTCATCGTGCGCGACGTAGCCGAGTCCGTCTTTCCATGACCACCAAATCTGACTGTTGCGGGCGTCGTAACTCTCGAAGTCATCCACTACAAGAAAATCACCGGTTGTGAAATTCCAAACGTGGCCGATCCAGGGACTGCCGGAGTCGAGATCATTCACCTCATCGATGCGCCAGTAATAGATAGTATTCCACTGGAGTTCTCCCGGCTCGTAGCTTTCCGCCCCAAGGTCTCTGTTGCCTTTGTATTCGGGCGAGCTTGTGTCGGCGTTTGTCACGGCTTCGGCGTCCGCGCCGAAATAGACGTCATGCCGCGAGGCTTTGTATCCCAAATTCCAGTTGAGAATCGCCGTGTGAGTAACATCGATTTGTCCGGAACTCGGTTTGGGCCTGTTGGCTCTCAGGGGTAGTTGAAGCTGGCCCGGTCGGATCATTGTCCTTTCGCCAAATGGATCTATCCATTCCAGTGTGGCCAGAGCGCCTGAATTGTACTTGTTCCACTCCATCACCAGGGAATAGCTTCTTCCTGCAACAAGCTCGATGCCTTTTGATGTATATTCCGGGTATGCTCCGGAGTTCGGCCACCTTTCGATAATCAGCCTGTCGTCGAGCCATAGTCTCCCGCTGTTGTTCACATTTATGACAAAGCGATAAACGCCACTGTAGGCCACGTTCAGTTCGGCGGACCACCTGGCTGAGTACTCGCTTGTCTGGATTCCTTCGGCCGGTGAGTTGAGACCCTCTACGTTCCCATCGGACCAAGAGAAGTCGATTTTCGACTCAGTGCCGACCACTGCTGGCTGGCCTTCCAGATCGGTATTGTTGAAATACTCAGCTTTTACACCGTCACTCGGTCCGCCTGAAGTGGTAAATGTCCAGATTTTGCCCTTGTTCAAAGTCTGCATTGTTGTATGCTCATCGATGCGCCAGTAATATGTCGTCTCTTTTTCGAGATCACCGGGCGCGCGAGTATTCTGCACAATACCGCTGATGAATACGCTTTGATCGCCAGCCTCGACCGCCGCTTTGTCGTCGCCGAAATAAACATCGTGCGTTGCGGCGTCCATACCACTCTCCCATGAGAGCACAACACTATTGGGATCGACCCATTTTGCACCGTCGCGAGGTCTGGGATCAAAAGCTTCGAGCATGGCTGCAGTAAAGCTCCACACATTGCCGGTTATCGATGTCCCATCTGTATGGATTTCATCAATTCTCCAGTAGTAGGTTGTTCCGGGAACAAGACCGTCCGGGTAGGGAAATCCGGGAAAACCCACAACAAGGAATGTTTCGGTCTGATTGCCAACAAAAGTTCCATCGGCACCACTGTCCACATCGTTAAAGTTATCACCCAAATACACATCGTGCGAGATCGCAGACTCTCCGGGCGTCCAAGAAAGGTTTACCCATGTATCCTCAATAACAGCGTCATTCTCAGGTTGAGGTTTTTCTGCTTTTAGAAACAAAGAAGTGTTACCTAAGAACAAGTCCTGCACGTGTGACGCCGTAAGATCGCGATTAAAGATCATCACTTCGTCGATTGCGCCTTCAAAATTCTGATCGTTTTGGTTGGGATTCTTTCCGATGTTAACGTTGAGTCCATTAAGGTCAATATCTCCCACATGTGGCGCATCACCTTCGAGGTTCCCGTCAACGTAGGTCTTGAGCACACTGCCGTCATAAGTGCCGACCACGTGATGCCACTCGCCATTGAATGACTTGTCTATCGATATGCGGGTTGCGTACGGGCTGCCATCCCAAATGGCGAATATCAGCAGATTGGTTCTGTGCTTGAACTGGTAGCTGTTGTGCTTCGATACATAATGGTTTTGCCCTCCCATTTCCCCTCCTGCGGGATCTCCTGCATCGACCGTCTTGACCCATGCCGAGATGGTCAGTTTGTCGGTGATATTGAGGCTTTCGGCGTTGCCGCAGTCCACGTAGTCGCTTATGCCATCGAGCTGAAGCGCATTGTCAAAAGGACCTTCAATCACAAGTGGGGCACCGTTAATGATACCGTCATTTCCTGTGCCGCTCTGATCGGGGACAGTTGTGCCCTGTATGTCATCAAAGGACCAATATCCCACTAACGAACCTGCATTGCAGGCGCTCGCTCCAAGAGTCAGCGTCAGCACAACCGAAACAAGAAGTGTCATTTTGGTAAACATGATAAAATCCTCCTCAAAAAACATGAAATAATAATTTGAGTTCAAATATACGCAATATAAACCGGTTATTCGCCTACTTTCGAAGTTCAATTCCTTCTTAGGGTTTTTGTTCTGCTAATAGTCTGTGAGTCCTCTCATCCATTGCGGCCAGTCTTCGGCAGTCATCCCACCAGCCTTGGTCCAGGGGCCGTTCGTATTGAAATTCCGGTGCCACTTCAGGAGCCATAGACGCTTGAGTCCGACTTTTGAAATCGACGAATCCATGAATAGGCAGTTTACAGCGCCATTATGTCTGTTCAGACAAAACCGCGTCATGTTTGCACTCATATTGAAGGCAACCATCGTTCCCTCTATCTCCGGGGGTTCATCGTGCTCAAAAGGACGGCCCTCGGCATGAAGACAGTCAAGGAATAGCGGTATACTTCCCGCGCCCTTGATGTTGAGCTCTCCCCAGAAGTTCTCGATCGGGCGGGAGAATGCTTCATCAGGCTCCCTTGCATTGTAAACCCAGCCGTTGAGACCATAACTGAGCAGAACATCGTCCGGCCCGCGATACGCCCCATACGGAACTTCACCACCTTCGTCGTAGGGCTTCGTGGCCAACGGACATAATGTGATCTGCCGATCGTGGTAGTAGTATTGACGCAGCGCTGTTGCCCAATGCCTCTCGTCGTTGGTATTGTAACTACTGCAGCCATTGCAGAACCGACCCTCGTAATCGTTATCATACATGGAGAAAACCAGACTCCACTGGTGCAGATTTGACTGGCACACCGAAGCTTTGGCCTGTTCCCTTGCTCGTCTGAGTGATGGCATCAGGATCGCCATCAGCAGGGCAATGATAGCAATGACAACTAACAGTTCGATGAGAGTAAAGGCATTTCGTTTGAGCGTGATTCACCTCCTTTACCTAACGAAGAATATCTTTTCTGTAATCTTTCAGAATTTATTCTACCATTATTGAGCAATGTGCTCAATTTAAAAATTGAGTGTCCAGAAATTCTGTTTTTCTTTACTGTCTGCCATTTTCGTTTTTTTGTCGGTTTGAATAACTCATTGGTTAGATCAATCTGCCCCAGAGAGCACACAGTCGGCATGCCGCAATGGTAGTATAATTGCTTGGCGTACTGATGAGGTTTTCAGCCATGTGAATATCTTAAAACAAATAGGGCCCATACCAAATCAATCAGTATAAGCCCCGAATTGATACAAATATACTCTACCGACCACGCAGTTGCAATTACCAGCTAAATCACACGGCTTACGGTGCCGGTGGATACAGACGAATATCGTCGAAGTACATCGTACCTGAACCGCCGGCTACTGGATTGTTCTTGTTACCAAGACCAAGGGAAATCGAATTGACATTAGTCAGGTTCACGCCCTGGTCTGCGAATGCCTGCAGGTCAATATTCCATTCGGTCCACCTATTCATCTGTGTCGCATTTGCATTATCGTGATTGACCACCGAACTGCCATTAAGGGCAACATACAACGTCTCAGCAGCGCTATCCGAATTGCCTCTGAACCAGATCGTCAATTTGTTGACACCATTCTCGGACCAGTCACGCGGATAAGTCAGCGTCAATGTTGCTTCAGAGTACCCAACACTGTTGTCGTAGAATAATGGCATCGATTGGTTACCACTATGAACGATAGTTTGCTCTGCATAAGGAGGAAGATCGTTACCAACGAGAGCTCCATTTGTCGGGATTTCATAACCATCCAGCCACGCTTCAAATATCCTGTTGCTCTCTTGATCAGGAGGGTCAGTGTCGTTGTAGGACTCAAAATCGTCCACGATAAGGAAGTTGGCGATCGTAAAGCTCCAGAGGATGCCCGGCCACGGGCTATCTGGATTGGCGCTATTGAACTCATCAATACGCCAATAGTAGGTGGTATTCCACTCAAGCATTCCGGGGTCATAGCTCTCCGCCCCAAGGTCCCTGGTGCCTTTGTACTCTGGTGAACCTGTATCGGCATTTTTCACGGCATCTTTATCTGTTCCAAAATAGACCTCATGCGAAGTAGCAAAGACACTCGGCGACCAGGCAATAATCTGTGTCTGCTTTACATCCACAGCGCCATTAGCCGGGTCCGGGTTCCCGACGGCGCCCTGAGTAGTAAAGCTCCAGACGTCGCCTTTATACGTCTCGATGGCGTCAAACTCATCGACCCGCCAGTAGTAAGTTTGAGCCAATTTAAGTGTGCCGGGGTCATAGGTTGCAGATCCCAGAGGGAGTCCTCCGGTGGCATTGTTGACGTCGTCAAAATTGTCACCGAAGTACGCGTAATGT
>JBGVTO010000364.1:0-7799 GCA_041862635.1 Phycisphaerae bacterium
CATCGGGAAAGGGGAATCCGGGAAAACCGACAACAAGAAATGTCCCGGCTTGATTACCTTGAAAGGTACCTTCGGCTCCGCTGTTTACGTCATCAAAATTTTCACCCAGATACACATCGTGCGAGACTGCGAGATCTCCCGGTTTCCAGGCAAGATTCACCCATGTATCCTCATGCATAACGCCATCAGCGGGTTCGGGCCCAAAGGCGTATGGCCATGGCTCACCTGCCATAGTTGAGAGAATCTCGGCCTCCGAAAGAATGTGGTCATACACGCGCAAGTCATCAATGGTACAGGCGAACCACCAGTTTCTGTTTCTGTTCACACCTATAGCAAACTGGTTGAAAACGACATCGTTGTCAACGAGAATATTACTGCTGGCCCAATTACCATTGTAGTAGAGATTCATAGATGTACCCTCTGTGGTTAATGCAAGATGTATCCAGTCCGTCGTAGCGGTGCCGAATGCAAATTGATTTCCGGAATCAGGATTAATCCTGTAATTTCCAGGATTTCCACCATCCACATCAACTTGGAAACCAGCGGTGTTCGGGAAATGGCTCGAAAATGCACTGCAGTAGTTGGGTTGTCCCAGGGTATCAGCCTTGACCCATAAGGCGACACTGAAAGTCGCAAAGGTTTGTACCTCGTCAAAGGAGTATACAACAAAGTCATCGACACCATCGAATTGCAGCGCACTTCCTCCGCCATGACCCTCTACCCACTGCGGCTCGCTACTGAATTCACCGTCATAACCATTGCCGGATATGTCAAAGGCAGTAGTGCCGGAACCCTCTTCGAGTGTCCAATGAACCAACAGGTCAGCCGAGGCATTGCTTGCTATGCACAGCACCAAAACAAAAGAGATCAAATAAATCAATTTCTTACACATAATAGTCCTCCTTCACCCCGTCCCGTCTTTGCCGCAAGGCATCCTGTGGACGACGGGCAGGATTCAAAAAAATGTAGGTTGTTAATTGAAATGTAAATATCTACATTACAAAGCACACAGCCCCTATGCCGACTCCGTGCCTTACATAACATACAGTAACTCCTCCTCTCTTTGGAAAATTGTAGAATTTCACACCTCAGAAGACCAAAATCCACAAATGTTGGTCTATGCAGGCATAAACTTCATCGATTTTATTTATACTAAATTAACCACTTTCCCGTCAAGGGCAAAATGTCGGTGTTCCGATAATCTTGAGACTTTTATCAATTATAATTTACTGCGCCTCATGAATAGGCCCAGCCGCAATGTGTTATGGGCAAAACGCCCGCCGTGGCTCGTAGTCTGTCAAGATTGAATCTGTAAGCTGTCATTCCCACCCTTCCAAGCTATCAAATCAAATTTGACAGACTACTCGCTCTCGCCGCGATGCGACTTAACGCATCGAGTCGCAGCGGGTGGTGGAGCCAATTCGCGACAGGCACAACCGCAGATTTTGCGATTGTTTTTGTATTTTTCAGCCTGGAATGCTTCAAAATGGCTTTTAAGTTGTCAATTTACGGTATTTTCACCAAAAAAAAGGTTGCATATTTCCAGCGTTCAGGATACAATAATTAAAGTTAGAGCCAGTTTTTTTGGTAAGCTAAAAAACCACGTAAGCCATGTTGTTATCTTGTAGGAGATAGGTGATTATGGCTGGAATGTTTTATTCATTACAGGAAGCCGCCGAGAAGCTCAATAAGACAGAGGAAGAATTAAAACAGATTGTCAAGGAAGGCAAGTTACGTGAGTTTCGCGATGGCCCGAATTTGCTCTTTAAGGTTGAAGAAGTCGAAGCGTTGATGTCCGATACAGGTGTTATGCCATCCGAGCAGGCCCCTGAACCCGAAGCACTGGAATCCGAAGCTCTGGAACTCGAAGCTCTGGAATCCGAAGCGCTCTCACCAGAGGCTCCGTCACCGGAGACTCCAGAATCCGAAGCACCGGCGCCTGAAGCTTTGGAGGAGGAACTACTGGCACCATCGGAACAGGCGGCAGGCACAAGTGAGATTCTTTTGGCACCGGAAACCGGGGCGCCAGTTGCGCCAAGTGAGCTAACAGACGCAGACACCGCACTAACTGGTGAAGGAATCAGCGTCCTCGGGGAAACCGACAGTGATTACGAGGTAACGGATGATACGCTGGCCGAGACCGCGGTACCAACAGGTACAACGCCTGAAGTGCCGTTGGAAGAGATCGAAGGAGATGTAAATCTGGATAGTTTCGGAAGCGGCTCAGGTTTGTTGGACCTGTCACTGCAGGCTGATGATACTTCATTAGGTGGCATTCTTGATGAAATTTACATGGCTGAGGAAGAAGGCCAGGAGCCGGCTCCGGCCGAAGTCGGAAGCGGCTCTGCAGCGGCAGTGGCAGCTGAGGCGGAGCAAATGCTTACCGAAGAAGAGCCTGTAGCTCCCCAACTTGCTCCAGATGTCCAGGCATTAGCACGACCATATATCGAACTGGCACCGGATATGCAAAGTAATACCTTGGGGATGCTGCTGTTTTTGCCTCTGGTGGTTGTTCTTTACACCATGGTCGTGGCCGTGGCAGGTCTAAAAGGCGTGACGCCTTCGATTCTGGCAGGCATACAGGGTCTAATCTGGTACATTATGGGTGGGGTCGCTGTGGTAGCTGTTTTGGTAACCGGTGCGGCATTTATGCTCGGCGGCGGTGGCGGAACTGCTACAAAGGCTAAAAAGCCTAAAGCTAAAAAGGCCCCGAAAGCCCCAAAAGCCAAGAAAGAGAAAAAACCTAAAGAGCCAAAGAATCCCAAAAAAGCAAAGAAAGCAAAGTAGGGTTAATCCTGACAATCAGCACTTCCGAAGGCACAACTGCCCGCCGTGGCTCGCTCTTGCCGCGATGCGACTTAACGCATCGAGTCGCAGCGGGTGGCGGAGCCAAGTCGCGATGGGCTTAATGTTCGGCAAGGTAGTGTCTTATCAGTCCTTTTTGGGCTGGTGAAAGATCATCTCTCTGTGCAATTCTTTCACATCGAGTGGTGAAGGCAACAAGGTAAGTTTCTTCTTCGGCGGGCTGATATGAAGTGAGTATTCGACTTTCAGCACGGATGAGATTCCGAAAAACGCAACTATTTTGGCTGTGCAAATCTTAGCGTTAGAGATTAGAGAATTAGATGCTTGATACTGGATTCCCACTTACGGGCCTGTTGCCAAAGCTCAAAATGAACGTTTTGAGATTGCCGCGCGATTCTTCGAATCGCTCGCAATGACCTGAAAACGCACTTTGCGTCATTGCGAGGAATGTAATGACGAAGCAATCTCGACTTTTTCAACAGACCCTTGCGCGGGAATGACAACGTCGCCGTGGCGGCGACGGCTAAACAAGAAAGCCGCATTGACCCTTCGGCTTCGCAGGGCAGGGGGGGAAGAACAAAACATTCCTGGCGTTTGTGTCAACCGAAACATTAGGTATGCGGATACGCACGCTTCTTACAGGCGTGACAAATTAAAAGCGGTTAGTTTGTGTAAAATTGTTGCCTGGTACGAGAAATTTGGTTATTTTATGCAGGAGGCGGGTGAGCTCGTGAATTGTGTCCCAAGTGTGCTACGAACAACGTAAAAAAAGAGCAGCGAGTGTGATTTGATGGCAGACGAACAAAAACAATTATTGCACCAAATCGAGCCTTTACTTGAATCGGGAGATAAATCGGCTCTAAAGGAACTGCTCAGCGACCAGAGGAGCAGTGACATAGCCGAGGTCGTGGAGCTTGTGGATAACGAGCAAAGACGTGGCATCTTCGACGCTATGGACAAGCCAACTTCGGCTGAGGTTCTGGAAAAAGTCGATGAGGCAACCAGGGCGGAGCTGTTCGAGCTGCTAAAAGACGAGGAGCTGAGCAGTATTCTCAGCGAACTTGACCCTGATGATGCGGCTGATGTTCTTTCGGAACTGCCCGAAGAAGAAAGGGCGGCACTGCTCGAAAGCATACCTCCGGCTGAATCGGCTGAGATTAAAGAATTGATGAGCTACTCGGAGGATTCAGCAGGCGGGATTATGGACCCGGTTGTGATAAGTGTGTCCGAGGATGCCACGGTCGCTGAAGCGGTCAATAAAATCCGTGCTGCGGAGATTGATGAAGATTTCTTTTCCGTGTATGTTGTGAACAAGGACGGCAGATTTGTTGGTGATGTTAGGATTAGATTCCTGCTGACCCGGCCGGAAGAAACGAGGATAGGTGATTTAGTTGACCCCGATACGATTTACGTTACTGTCGATATGGACCAGGAGGAAGTTCGGAATATATTCAGCAAGAATGATTTGATTGTAGCTCCGGTTCTGGAGAATGACAATAAGTTAGTCGGGCGAATCACCGCCGACCGTATTATTGAGGTCGCGGAGGAAGAGGCTGCAGAGGACCTGTACACGATGGCAGGTACTGATGCGGATGAGCTTGATACGTTTTCGGCTTTAAACGCAGCCCGTATCCGAATGACGTGGCTTTTGCCCTGTTTAATCGGGACGGGGGTAACGGCTCTGGTCCTGATGTTTTTCCACGATAAATTTGGCGAAGATTCAGCTATTGTTTATACCGCTGCGCTTGCTTTTGTACCTATGATTGCAGCTATAAGCGGAAACGCCGGGCTGCAAACCTCGGCGATTGTGGTTTCCGGACTGGCAACCGGTCACCTTGTGGCACTGAGAGTAAGTCAGGTTTTTACCCGGGAAGTGCGCATCGCTGTTCTCGTGGCTTTGAGCTGCGGAGTTATAGGTGGTCTGGCGTGCGCAATCCTGCTTAGTCTGAAGGCGCCGGAAAGTACAATAAAGTCTGTCCAGCTTGTATTTGCGTTCGGGACGGCTATGTTCTCGGCAATAATGGTGGCGACGACGCTTGGTTTGTTTCTGCCGTTTTTATTCCGCCGAATCGGTATAGACCCGGCTATAAGCTCCGGGCCATTAGTTACAACCGCAAACGATTCGATAAGCGTTGCAATCTATATGACTTTGACACTGTTATTGGTGACGTAAAGTGAACTAATTGTTCAGGCTATCAGTGTATCAGATTATCAGGTAGTGGGCATCAGGTTATCAGAAAAGCACGAAGCACGAAATCCTAAATTCGAGACAATATCAAAATTCAAATGTTCAAATTTTCAAAACCAAATGCTTTGGTTATTTGAATTTTTGTCATTTGAATTTGTTTCGGATTTCGATATTCGAATTTCGAGTTTTCCACAAGGCATTATCTGCGTGTTCGCCGGTTAACGACCCTTCTCTTTGGGCTGCTTTTTCTCGGAATCTCCCTAATCCTCAAGTGTGATACTGGTGGTTTTTTGGGAATAGACACTTTTGGTACTTTCTGTCCTAATAGCTGTAACGCGTTTCCGCATATTTCCTTGGTAGAAGTGTCGTGATGTTTCAGGCCCTGTTGTAAAACATTCAGAGCCATTTTTTTCATCCTGCCTCGCATTTTTCTGAGGCCGTAGGCAGCAGCGTTTCTCGTTGGTACGGGACAATTACCAAACAAGGCGGTTTTTAAGATGTCTAAACCATCCTCCTGCATCCAGGACAATTTATAAGCGGCCCGACGTCTGTTCGATGCATCGGAGGAATACAATTGCTCCCGAAGCTTTCTGAGAAGTTTAATTGACGCTTCGTCCTTTTCTCGGCCTGAAAGCTCTCTTTTCTCCAATTCCATAAGACCACCCCTCTATTTAGACTACTTCCCTGTAATGTCCCTAATTCTCTAACAAGATATAAGCGAATTGTCAAATATTTATTTGAAAAGAATTGTAGTTTTTCTCCGAGGGCCGCCGTTGGCAGGTCGAGGCTGGAAAAAACCAGCACAGCGGGCATTTAATAAGGGCGGTTACTACTCTGCGAAGTCGCTTCTTAGCACGGGTCGCGAACCGCCCCTACCGTTACGGTAGGGAAGAATTGCCCTGTAATTTGTGGCGAAAATCAATATTGTTCAGGCATCAAGGTTGACAAAGTGCTTAAAATTTTATAATATAGCTGTATAAGGGTCTGTCTTTACAAACCTTATGGTAAGAGTAACACTCTGCCGGGCCGCAACCGATAATTAAGGCGGTCGTGGCAGTAATAATTTGTTTATAAGCTCTGGAGTTAGTTGTAATTATGTCCACGGGACAACCTATTGATGAACAAACAAGCCTTGAGCATGAGCCGGAATTGAACAAGTTTTTCAAGGCAGCTATCAAAATGCGGGCGAGTGACCTGCATCTGAAAGTCGGTCAGCCGCTGAAGTTGCGTATTTTCGGAGAGTTGAAAAAGACCACCGGCGAAGTAATGACAGTAAAAAGAATGGAAGAGTTAGTCTTCGAGATACTTAGCCCTGCTCATAAGGAGTTCTTCCTGGAGCATGGGACCCTGGACTTCGCCCACGAGATCGAGGGTGAACATCGTTTCCGAACAAACATATTTCGCCAGCGAGGCATGATTAGTCTTGCGGCCCGACGCGTGAATACAGAAATCCCGCCATTTGAAGAACTGCACTTGCCGCCTATACTGGAAAAGATATGTGAGGTCAGACAGGGACTGGTTCTTGTTGTTGGACCTACGGGCTGCGGCAAAACCACGACAATCGCATCGATGATAGACCACATAAACAATACTCGCTCTTGTCATATAATTACCGTCGAAGACCCTATCGAGTATCTTTTTAAGGACGATAAAGCGATAGTATCACAAAGGGAAATTGGGCTTGACGTCAAAGATTTTGAGGAGGCATTAACGTATTTGATGCGCCAGGACCCCGATGTGGTTTTCATTGGCGAGATGAGGGATGCTAAAACCGTCAGCGCCGGAATGAGAGCCACGGAAACGGGGCATCTTGTTTTCGGAACGATGCATTCGGCAAATGCCTCGCAGTGTATTCACCGGCTATTGGACCTGTTCCCACAAGACGAACGAGACCTTGTAAGACAGACTTTATCTCTTGCAATTAAAGCGGTCGTCAGCCAGGTATTACTACCGTGCCAGAAGGAAGGCGTTGACAGGATACCTGCTGTGGAGGTTCTAATTTCAAATGCGGCTGTCAGGAAACTGATTTCCGAAGGGCGCGAAGCTGATTTACCCAGTGTTATACGAGGCTCTCAACAGGAAGGTATGCAGGACCTTACATATAACCTTTGTGAGCTGGTGAACAACGGTTCAATCGACGCAAAGGACGCATATAAACAAGCACCAAATGTAGAAGAACTAAAAATGGCACTAAAAGGTATCAAGACCACTGCCAGTGGCATTTTGTAGGATTTAACGGAGCATCTTATGCCGGATTTATTATTAGCAGCTATCGGATACGGCAGCTACATATCAATAATCAAATTTTTCATTTTCCTGGTTATGTTTTTTGGATGGCTGCCGCTGCTTACGTGGGTTTACCAGGATGCCAAAGTAATAGAGACAAAAGAGGTTTTCTGGGCAGGTGTTGTCCTGGGCGCCGGGGCGGCGGGGACAATAATCTGGCTTGTTACGCCTGTCTTTATCGCCGGGATGCTACTCTATTTGATAGTTGTCGGGGCAACATCTCTGGCTTATGTGAGGCACCGCAATTCCATGGTTATGGACTTTGACAAGGTACTGACGGTTGAACACATCAAAAACCTGCTCGTTAGCAAAGAAAAGAAACTTGCGGAACTCAGAAACTTTATTTTTATAACAGCAAACAGAAATGAAGTTCCAATACCTGAACCTCGAACACCGGACTTTTTCGGCTATAAGACAGCTTATGAAATTCTAAGCGACGCCCTCTGGCGAAGGGCGAGCAGTATAGCGTTTTCCCCGACACCACAAGACTATAAGGTGGCCTACTATGTTGACGGTGCAG
>JBGVTO010000365.1:0-22236 GCA_041862635.1 Phycisphaerae bacterium
ACTTTGTTGGCAAAACCGCGGATGGCACTGAAAGCGACATTCTTATTACTTTGACCTTCAGGGACGATTCGGCTTACCTTACCGGCAGAACCGTTCCGCCGCCTAACAGTGCCGATATGTTCATCTATGAACTGGACGCCGTTGCCTGGAAGAAATATGGCGGCGGTACGGGAGAGCCTAACGATCCGTACGAAATCGCTACGGCTGAGGACCTGATGCTGCTCGGCGAGAGTCCGGAAGATTACGACAAGCACTTCATCCTGACCGCCGACATCGACCTGGACCCGAATCTGCCCGGCCGCAACGTCTTCGACAGGGCTGTTATTGCTCCTGATTTGGATCCCAATGATGCGTACTCTATGTTTCAGGGAACTTCTTTTATGGGTGTCTTTAACGGCGATGGCCACAAGATATTACATCTAACGATCGAAGGCGAGAGTTACCTGGGTCTGTTCGGACAATTAGGATCAGAAGCCCGGATCTTTCAAATGTTCTTAGAAGCAGTAGATATCAAGGGAGCCGAACGTAATATTGGCAGCCTTGTTGGGGATAGCCATGGGATCCTGAGCCAATGTTACAGCACCGCTGTGGTCAGCGGAGAGATTGCTGTCGGCGGTCTCGTTGGCGTTAATGACGGTAGCGTCGCCAAGAGTTACAGTACAGGTGAAGTTTGTGGATTTTATTTTGTCGGTGGCCTCGTGGGAGATAACTGGGGTAGCATAACCGAAAGCCACAGCACCGGTGCGGTCAGTGGACGCGACGATGTCGGCGGCCTCGTGGGTTTCAGTGGCGGTGGCGATACTGGCAAGGTCATTGCGTGCTACAGTGACAGTACGGTCAATGGAAATTGGTATGTCGGCGGACTTGTGGGAAGTAATTATGGCAGCATTACTGAGAGCCATAGTACAGGTATATTCACAGGAGATGACAAAGTCGGCGGCCTCGTGGGAGATAACGGGGTCGGGGGTAGCATAACCGAAAGCTACAGCACCGGGATGGTCAATGGAAATATGTATGTCGGCGGCCTTGTGGGAAGTAACCGCGATACTATTACAGATTGTTACAGCCTCGCAGATGTCGAGGGCGAGGATTACATTGGTGGTGTCGTCGGAATAAATGGAATGGTATTGGGCTCTGAGGCTCTGCCGCATTACGACTATGGAATCATCTCCAATTCTTACTCTGCAGGACTAGTCGTCGGGACACATTCCGCCGGGGGGCTGGTTAGTTACAATGCTGTCGGCGAAATCACCAATTCTTTTTGGGACATCCAGACCAGCGGGCAGGTAAGCAGTGCCGGCGGAACGGGTAAGACGACGGCCGAGATGCAGATGGTCAGCACATTCCTTGATGCCGGCTGGGATTTTACGGGCGAGAGTGTAAACGGCACAGAGGATATATGGAGCATCTGTGAGGGAACGAATTATTCGAGGCTGGCCTGGCAAATCCCGGCAGGCGATTTTGTCTGTCCGGATGGCATTACGATAGACGATTTTTTGTTTTTCATAGAGCACTGGCGAGATGATAATTGCGATTCAAGCAATGATTATTGTCAGGGCACAGACCTTGACCTCTCCGGTACAGTCGATGAAGATGACCTCGAAATCTTTCTTGAAAACTGGCTGGCAGACGTAAGAAGTGATTAGTGAATTAGAGAATTAGTGAATTAGTTCATTGCTGAATTAGAGCCTATCGGTTCTTGATACATTTCTAATAGCTTGCTTTTGGGCTTGACTTGGGGGTGAATGTCGCTAAAATGCTTAGCTCGTGTATCCCTTCGACCTTTCGGCGTTGCTCAGGGTAGGCTACGCTCAGGGTAAACTGTGAATCGTATCTCGAATTAAGTATATCAAAAGATAAACACAAAAAAAGATAAGGAGAAAACAGTTGGGTTATAAGTGCGTAGTACTGATTAAGCAGGTTCCCGATACCAAGAGGATTACGGGCGATGTGATGAACGATGACGGGACGGTCAGGCGTTCGGCGCTGCCGGCCATCTTCAATCCGGAAGACCTTAACGCGCTCGAATTGGCTCTGCAGATAAAAGAGCAATTCGGCGGGCATATAACGGTTATTACAATGGGGCTGCCGGCGGCAAGTGCGATTCTTCGCGATTCGCTTTACCGCGGGGCAGACGATGTAATCCTGATAACCGACACCCGATGCGCCGCGAGCGATACGTTAGCAACCAGCTATATCCTTAGCTGTGCGGTCAAAAAAATTGATTACGATATTGTCCTCTGCGGCAGGCAGGCGATTGACGGCGATACCGCACAGGTAGGGCCGCAACTGGCGGAGAAATTAGGCATTACGCAAATTACCTATGTCGAAGAGCTTATAGAACTCGATGGTAAAAGCATAACCGCGCAGAGAAATATCGGGAACGGCTGGCAGCAGGTCAAGGCCGAGCTGCCGGTACTGCTGACGGTCATCGGCGCAGCAAATGAGCCGAGAGTTGCAGCGGCAAGAAAAATGATGAAATATAAAAAGGCTCTTACGCCAATAGAAGTTGAAGAAAAAATAAAAGCGGAGAATCCGGATTCCGACGAGGCGGACATCAAGGAGTTAGCGGAACATAAATGCAGCAAATTAGTAGAAAAGAACTTACTGATTAAGCAATGGGACCTGGATTTTCTTGAGGCCGATTTGGGCTGGTGCGGCCAGAGCGGCTCGCCAACAAAAGTCCATCGGATTCAGAGTGTTATTCTGGCCGCTAAGGAAAGTAAAAGCGTCGAGCCGAACGATAAGGGAATATCGGATATGATACATGAGCTGATTGAGGATAAGACAATAGCTTAAGGGCAAATCAGAAATCCGAAGCACGAAATTCGAAACAAATTCGAATAACAGAAATTCAAAATTCAAAACAAAAATCAATGGTGGGGCAAGCCCCACTCTACAAGGATTTAATGAATAAAGAGATACGAGTGATGAGAAACGAGTTATGATAGAAGTGAACAGAAAAGGTGAAGTTTGGGTTTTTGCTGAGCAGCATAACGGGCGATTAGAGGATACACCAATGGAGCTGATGAGCAAGGCCCGGCACTTGGCTGATATGCTCAGCGTAAAATTAGCTACGGTCGTCTTGGGCGATAACGTCAAAGACCTTGCGACAAAGTTAATACACTACGGAGCCGACAAAGTATATCTGGCTGAGCATCCTCTGCTCGGCGCTTATCAAACGAATAGCTACGCAAAAGTAATGTGCGATTTAATCCATAAGCACCAGCCGCAGATTGTGCTATATGGAGCTACTATCACCGGCCGGGATTTGGCACCTCGAATTGCAAGCGCCGCAAAGGCGGGCCTTACGGCCGACTGCACCGATTTGCAAATCGGCGACCACCAGACCATAAAAGATAAAAAGCTCCATAAGAATTTGATGTTTCAGATAAGGCCGGCCTTCGGCGGAAATATAATCGCAACCATTATAAATCTCGACCGCTGGCCTCAGATGGCCACGGTCCGCGAAGGCGTAATGCCCGCCCCAGAGGCGGATACAACGCACAGCGGCGAGATTGTCGAAGAGAAAGTAGAGATATCTGAGCAGGAATTACCTCTGGAGATTCTCGATGAGCACAAACGCCCGAAGAAAGTTGACCTCAAGGCGGCCAGAATAATCGTGGCCGGCGGAGCAGGAGTAGGAAGTAAAGATAATTTCAAACTGATATGGGATCTGGCAAATTGCCTGGGTGCAGCACCGGCGGCGACGAGGGCGGCGGTTGATTTGGGCTTTATAGACCACGACCATCAGGTCGGCCAGACCGGCACAACGGTCCGGCCGAGCTTGTACATAGCCGTCGGTATCAGCGGTGCAATTCAGCATCAGGCGGGTATGTCGCAGAGCCAGAAAATCGTTGCTGTCAACAATGACCCGGATGCACCTATATTCGGCATTGCACATTACAAGATAATCGGCGACTTGAATGAAGTTGTGCCTCTTATGATAAAGTCAATCAAAGAGAAGGGCATAAAAGACTAAGCTATGAAAATCCGAAGCACGAAATGTTAAGAGAAAATCCGAAATTCGACCCGCCAACGGCGGGTATCGATCCAAACCCAGCAATGCTGGGTCGAAATCCGAAACAAATCCGAATTACAAAAATTCAAAATCCAAAACTTTTGATCATTTGGACATTTGGATTTTGATATTTTTTCGAGCTTCGGATTTCGAATTTCGGATTTAGCTTCGTGTGCAGCTAAGTAAGGAATCTGGTTATGGCAAACTTCTATCGGGACAATAACGATATACAGTTTTTGTCCAGGCATACAAACCTGGGCACATCCGCGGAGTTTTGTGAGGAGGGCTTTAAGTTCGCAGACGAGTTCGACTATGCACCGGCCAATACCGAGGAGGCAATACAGAATTATGATATGGTGCTGGATTCGCTCGGTCAATTATGCGGAGATTTTATTGCTCCGCGGGCAGAGGACGTGGACCGCCAGGGCAATAAGCTCAACGAAGACGGCTCAGTAACTCGCGCTGATGGAATAAAGGAGTCAATTGACAAGCTCGGCCAGGCAGAGGTTATGGGTTTCACACTGCCACATCGGTTTGGCGGATTGAATTTCCCGAACATCGTCTATTCGATGGCTATCGAGATTCTCTCGCGAGCGGACGCTGCACTTATGAATATATTCGGCCTGCAGGGAATCGCCGAGACAATCAATGCATTCGCATCGGAAGAAATCAAGCAGAAATATCTGCCGGATTTTTCGGCAGGAAGGGTAACCGGCGCGATGGTCCTGACCGAGCCGGACGCAGGTTCCGACTTACAGTCGGTCAAGCTCCGCGCATTTGAGGATGACAGCGGCAACTGGTTTCTGCACGGCGTAAAACGGTTCATAACCAACGGCTGCGGAGATGTGCTGCTGGTATTGGCCCGCAGTGAGCCGGACAAAAGCGGAGGTCTGGGACTGAGCTTGTTTGTATGCGGGCCGGGGCCTACGGTGCATATTCGCCGGCTGGAAGATAAATTAGGGATTCACGGCTCACCAACGTGCGAAATATTTTTTGATGACACGCCGTGCGAGATAATCGGCGAGCGCCAACGAGGCCTTGTGACATACGTTATGAGCCTGATGAACGGCGCCCGCATCGGCATTGCGGCCCAATCAATGGGTATCGCCGAGGCGGCTTTCCGCGTTGCCCGTGATTATGCGGCCACGAGGAAACAGTTCGCAGTAGCTATCGAGAAGCTGCCGGCCGTCCGTGATATGCTTATTGATATGAAGATTGCCACAGAGGCAGGCCGGGCGCTTTTATATGAAACGTCACGGGTGGTGGATATGGAAATCGGATACGCTAAACGACTTGAATTAGATTCCCGCCCCCGATCGGAGTCGAGGACAGGCTTGCGCGGGAATGACAAGGAGAAAAGAGGGAATGACAGTAGGGATAAAGCCCAAGCCAAGCATCTCAAGAACGAGTCGAAAAAATACAGAAGATACGCGGCGATGCTGACGCCGATGAGCAAATATTATTGTTCCGAGATGTGCAACAGAGTTACTTACGATTCGATTCAGGTGCTCGGAGGCAGCGGCTATATGCGAGATTATCCCTGCGAACGGCACGCCCGCGATGCGAGAATCACGACCATTTACGAAGGGACAAGCCAGTTGCAGGTCGTGGCCGCGGTGCGCCGGGTCTGCAGCGGGACGGCGGAGAAATTACTCACTGAGTTAGCCGGGCAGGAGTATGAAGAGAAGGTAAAAGACTTGCTTGAAATACTGGCCGAGGGGACAGAACAATTGAAAGAGTCGGTCGCCTTTATAAAAGAACAGGGCACCGAATATATGGACCTCTACGGCAGGGCGCTGGTCGATATGGCAATAGACTTGATTAACGGATACTTGTTCTGCGGCCAGGCCAGTACGAAATTAGAAATGGCAGTTCCGGTGGCTGAAAACGGCAAGACTAATAACGGCCAAACGGTCTCTATGAAAGAACGCAAGGCGATGATTGCCCGAAGGTATGTTACGAAGAACGCACCGAAGATTGCAGCTTTGGCAGAGCTGATTCGCAGCGGTGATAAATCAACATTCACCGATTATGAGGCTATGGTTGGGCCTGTGCCTTTTGATTAGAGAAATAGAGATTAGAGATTAGAGAATTAGTGAATTAGTATCTGTTGCGGAAAACAAAAATCGATGATGTCACCCCTGCGAAAGCAGGGGTCCAGAGCGAAAAACTGGATTCCCGCTGGAGTTTATCCCGCACATGATGCGGGGCGGGAATGACAAATACTGTTTCTGCAATAGGAACTAATTAACCAATTAACTAATTCACTGGGTTTAACCTATGCTTAGAGCGATTATATTTGATTTTGACGGTGTGATAACTGATTCGGAGATTTTACATTTTCGTGCTTTTAATCAGGTGCTGGCCCAATATGGCATCGAGCTAACAAAAGATGATTACTACAAAACATATCTGGGCTTCAATGACGCTGATTGCTATAATCTGCTAATCGACCAGGGCCTGCTCAAAACAGACAAGCAGCAAATCAAGAATCTCATAGAGCAAAAAAAGCGGATATTCGAGCAATTAGCAAAAGCCGAAGGCAAGATGATCGAGGGTGTGCGTGATTTTCTGACAATGCTCGAACAAAACAATATACCAATGGCGATATGCTCGGGAGCGCTGCTGACGGAGGTGGAAATGGTATTGGAAGATGCCAGGCTGCGTCATTTATTCGAAGCGATAGTGTCGGGCGAGCAGGTAAAAAAAGGCAAACCCGACCCGGAAGGCTTCCTGCTGACTTTGCAAAGACTCAATGAGAGCCGTGAAAATCCCATTACGGCTAAGCAGTGTATCGCGATAGAGGATTCACACTGGGGGCTGGAAGCCGCCAAGGCGGCGGGGATGCACACTATAGCCGTAACAAACTCCTACGATGCCGAACAGTTAAGCCAAGCCGAGAAAATTGTCACCCGGCTGAATGAGCTGAGTATAGACGACTTACAACAGCTTTGTGTATGTTTGAACTCATAATAATTGATTGCTGAATTTATTCGGAACAATTGCTGTTTTCTGTGCACCGTCCCCAGCCATTAACACCTGGCCGTCCCTATCTTTGTCGGGCTCATAGTGCAGCCGATTCGGGCCGCGAATAGCACGCTGCTGTTACGAAGAGAGCAAGCTATGTCTGCACATCAATTAAGATAATTACAGTAAAGAAATACGATTTGCAAGGGAATAATTTATTCGTATTTCGTATCTCGTATCTCGTACCTCACGAAGGCTGTCTTGTCATTTCGACCGAAGCAATCCGCATAGGCAACCGAACTGCCCATCTTATGTGACTACCGAGGTCTTTATGGTGCCTGGCTGGGGGTTCAGAACAGCTCCACAAACCAGCTCCACGGCGGAATGCGCAGCAAGATTAAGATTGGCTGGATACAGAAACCGGCCAGAGCAAAGACCCACATATCTTTGTTTTTTTGGAGTGCACCTTCTTTGCGGAACTTGAACCAGGCGGGGATAAAGAGCAGCAGCGGAATCCCGCAATATATGCCGCAGAGAAAGACGGCGAGGCGCCAATGGAAACTCAGCGGCTCGGCTGCGACCGCCCGGGCCTTTTCTTCACGGGCCTTTTCGCGCTGCTCCAGCTCTTTCTCGATAGCAGCCAGACGGTCAGAGCTCAGATGTCGGTCAGCCAGCTCAATCTTTGCGAATTCGATGGCTTCCGGAAGGTGCGTGTCAGCTCTTGTGTACTCAAGCAGGTCGATATCTGACAGGCCCTGTATATAATCTTCCACTTGCCTTTCCATACTATGTCTCCTTTGGAAGACAATCCGCATGGGCAGCTCTTGCGGTCGAATCAAAGGTGTCAATCCCGCTTACACCGGTGATATTATGAACGGAATTGTCGAAAAAAGCAAGAAAAGAATAAAGGTTTTTAGTCAGCGTTCAGTTTTTTCCGCTTACTACCTGTTTAGCTGTAATGCACCGGGGCCGCTGATTTCAAATTTGATTTTGTCGGTTTTCAGGTCCCACTCGATTTCATCAACAGGGACGCCGTTGAAGCGGCACGGCTGGAGCTCATCACCGTGGACGGTGATTATGGATTTGCCGGCGTCGTAGAATAATTTGCTGCCGTTGAATTTCTTGTCCTCGTCTTCATAAGTAATCCCGCCTGTCGCGCTGAGCACCGAAAGTTTTAATTCACCCCCGGCAGTTTCAATAAGATCGGCCTGGACGTGAACGGCAGTGACAGTAACCTGCTGGTCATATTGGACCTGATTTTTGATAATGGGGAAGTAATTAACTTTTAGCACGCCCTGTGAGGGGGCATCAGCAACAAGCTGATTTTTCTGAAAGAAATACTTGAGCGTCTGGAAGTTCTCTATAACCGCCCAGCACGGCTTGTTCAGGCTGAATTTATCCGGCTGCGAATTCGGCTCGGGGACATTGGAGTTATAGAGTTTTATTACGCCCGGCCCGGTCGCCAAAAACAACTGCAGCGCAGTGTCATAGTCGCACTTTAGGCATTTTAGCTCAACGCCGGCTAACAATCTTTCGTCCACCGTTTTGACATTTGCAAGCTTTACCACGCCGCCGTCGGCGGTGAAATGTTTAATCTGGTGTCCTGAATCCGAGGACTGCTTATCTTTGTCTGGTAATAAATCTACAGTAAACCTCGGTCCTGAAATCTGATACTGCTGTTGGCCGTTGGAGTCCTCCCGAAGCATTTCGCATACGCAATCACCTTCAAAGATAACCTGATTTAAGGCCGGCAAAAACCTGAGTAGTTTCTGAGAGGTCACTTTTACCGGCACCGTAGTTTGGTTAGGCTCTGGTTGAATTAAATCATTAGTGTAAAATTTAAGCTCTGATGCGCCAACGGCAACGGTATCGTCGGTAGATGCGCTATAATCAATTGTTTGGGTTACAAATGTAGTTCGGTCATTAGCATCTTCCATTTCTTTGGGGCTCTCTGTACCGGTTATTATCGAGGCATTGGGACTGAACTTTTCGGAATATTCGTCGGCTCTTGCAGAAACCATGGGCGTAACAATAAATCCGCCGTCACAGGTCACAACAATATCTTCAAACTTTCCAGACGATTCATTCGGCTCGTCCCGCGACGATTCACCCGGCTCGTCCTGTTTTGAAACAGTAACATTGTTTGAGCTTGGGACATCCGGACTTTGCGGGCCTTGCTCGGCAGTTCCGGCATCAGCGTCACTTGATTGGCCATTCGAGGCCTTTGACCAGAAGATGTCGTTGATTGCAATTTTATCGTGAGCAAAAACAAGCTGCTCAGGACTGTCGATGAGCACATTTTTGCCAAAAATACATTTGTAGTATTCGCCCCTTCGGCTGCGCTCAGGGTAGGCTTTTCCCTGCTCAACTTCCGGCCGAGTAACTGTGGTTTGTGTTTGGCCCTTATCAGAAGCCACAACAGGTTCGTCCGGCTGCTGCGTTTTGGCCAGGCCGCCGGTATCAGCAGGTTTGTCGGTCTGTGTCTTGGCATCCGAACGGAAGCCGGCCTGCGAGCTTCTTATACGCAGATTCTCCAAATCAATTATTCTCAAATAATTAAGGCGCTCCATTACGTCATCATAGATAAGCTCCATCCCGGTGCCGAGCATTTGGGCATCTTCTGAAACAAATTTGATGGGCCCGGCTGTTGTAAGCTGCGACTTTTCGCTCAGGAACGTTATGTCGTCAAGATAAATATTGCTTTTTTTAATGTTACTTGAGCCCTCAGGCAGAATACTGATAACTACATTTCCGGTAAAAGTGGCGTCCTTCGGAGTTGACTTGCCAACTGCAGTTTCAACCTGGACATTTCCCTTGTCAGCCGTGATGTAAAATTTGACATTTCGCTGATAAACATTCATATACGGCTTTTCAATTTCCCACAGATCTCTTACCTCGTGCAGAAGTCTTTCAAAGCCCCATTCCCGTTCAACTTCTTTATTCTCGTTGAGGGTTATGTACCTGGCCTTTCGAACGGTACCAACGCCGACCTCACCAATCATCCCAACATTATTATCAAGTCCGCCATCGTTGCCATCGGCAACAGAATCAATGAATTCTGCCTCCGTATCAGTATCCATCGGTATTGTAGGTGTTTTGCTTACTCGCCCGTAGAAAAGATATATCGCAAGCACAACGGCCAGCGAAATCAACGCTATAAAGATTTTTCGCATCTCAACAACCTCATTTTATGTTCAAGGCAGGTATCTTGTCATAAGCTGCTGCCATTTTCCGGTATTCTTCAGAATGTATTCTATTACTTCCCGCACAGCACCACTTCCTCCGGGGCGAGTGGTTACATAATCAGCATATTGCTTAACTTCATCAACCGCATTGGCAACAGTTACTCCAAATCCAACGTATCTTATAACCGGCAAATCCGTCAAATCATCTCCAATATAGGCTACCCTTTCCGGCGAAAGGCCGAGCTGCTCAAGGAATTTCTCAAGCACAGGCAGCTTATGGTGACAGTCTTGAAATACGTATTCTATCTGCAACTGTTCAGCTCGACGTTGTGTGGGCTCGGAGGCACGACCGCTGATTAAGGCAACCTTCAGGCCTGCCCTTTGCCACATACGAATTCCATGACCATCCATCGAATTGAAGAATTTGCTTTCACTGCCATCGGCATTAATAACCAGCGTTCCATTGGTCAGGACGCCGTCAACATCCATAGCCAGCATTTCTATGTCTGCAAGATCTGTCATAGTAATATCGATTTTCGATGCTCGATTCTCGATATTCACTCCGACTTTTCCACGAGCATTGAGTATCCAGCATCGAGTATTCCTTTTAACTATCCGACCACTTTTATCGTTACGATATCCTGTACATCGATTAAGCCAATCGGCCTGTCATCGGCATCAATTACCGGCAGGTCATCAATCCTATATTTATGGAAAATGGCAGTAGCTTCGGCGGCAAGAGCATCAGCTCTTATTTTTTTGCAATCAGCCGTCATAACATCACCGGCCTCGAGCTCAAAGGCCTCAGAGCCGTGCTTAGCCAATAGACGCCGAAGGTCGGCATCGGTGATTATCCCAGCCAATTTTCCATCTTTGCCTACAACCATCACAGCTCCGTGACGTTTTACATCGCCTGTCTTTTCAAGCAGTTGTTTTATCGTATCAGTAACCTCAGCGACAGGCAATTTTTCGCCCGGCCTGAACATCATTGATTGTTCAACGGTCATCAGCTTTGTGCCGAGCGAACCGCCGGGATGGAACCTGACATAATCCTCAACGCTGAATTTACGTGCCTTCATAACGGTAAAGGCAAGGGCGTCACCCACCGCTAACATACAGGTCGTGGAAACACTCGGAGCAACGCCAAGCGGACAGGCTTCGCTCATCAAGCCCATACACAGCGCCACGTCGCTATGCTCGCACAGGGTTGAGTCGCTCTCGCCGGTTATCGCAATCAGCTTAATCTCCTGCTGCTTGACGAGATTTATCAGCCGAGTAATTTCGCCCGTTTCGCCGCCATAACTCAGGACAATTACAATATCGTTTTCGCGCAGCCTGCCCAAATCGCCGTGGACGGCTTCGGCAGGATGAAGGAAATGGCTCGGTGTGCCGGTCGAAGCCAGAGTAGCGCTAATCTTTTGCCCGATTATACCCGCCTTGCCGATGCCGCTTACTATGCAAGAACCGCTGCAGTTATAAATCATCTCGCAAGCCCGCAGAAAAGATTCATCAACAATCGGCGTTATAGAGCTGATCGCATCCGCTTCGGCTTCAATTACTTTTCGCGCATATTCAAAGTCAAATTCCACGCATTGGCCCTATATCAATCTATTATTGCTTCTTGACTATTTACTATTGGATTGCCGTTTATCAATTATGATTATGATTTTTATAATTTTACCACGCTTCCCCTCTGGTTGTAACAGACCAAATCGTGCTTTTCGCCGGCGTAATTCGACGCAGAATGAATAACTACACGTTTGTCATTAAGCTGTTCTACCTGTGCAATCGCCGCTCTCTTGGTATTCTGCAGATAATCAGCAACTTCCGGCGAGACAAACAGCTCAACGCGCCTTATTTGCTCTTTCGATGCCGACAAGTGCAACAGGCGAATAAGTTCGATAGCCAACGACTCATGGCTCTTAACAAAACCCGTGCCGCCGCAATGCCGACATGCCAGATAGGTAGCCAATTGCAGCGAAGGACGCATTCTCTGCCGTGTCATTTCCACTACACCGAACCTGCTTATGCCCAATATCCTCGAACGAGCACGGTCGGTTTTGACAGCAGCCCGAAAAGCCTTTTCCACGGCCTTGCGGTGTTTGACAGTATGCATATCAATAAAATCGCAAATTATCAGTCCCCCAAGGTCTCGCAATCTAAGCTGGCGGGCAATTTCAGTCGCCGCCTCTATATTGCTCTCGTAAGCAGTTTGCTCTGCGCTTTTCTGCTTGCGGAACCGTCCGCTGTTGACATCTATCGCAACCAACGCCTCAGTCTGCTCAATCACAATAGAACCGCCGCCTTTAAGCTCAACCCTGCGAGACTGGACCTTTGCAATCTCATCCTCAATTCGATATTTGTGGAACAACGGAACTTTGCTGTCATAATAGGTTACTCTGCGTTTCAAACGCGGAGCAGCAATGGAAAAAAATTCCCTAATTTTTCGAACCACACTCTCCGAATCACATATTATGTTACTTATCTTAATGTTAAAGACATCCCTCATCGCCCTGATAACCAAATCCGATTCCTGATAAAGCTCTCCAGGGGTTTTTTCAGTCTCTATCCGTTTTTCAATAGTTCTCCACAAACGCCCCAGATACCTCAAATCGTTGTGTATGTCCCTTTTCGAGCATCCTTGCCCGGCCGTTCTGATAATAAAACCCTGCCCTTTCGGGGGCTTGCTGTCATCAAGAATCCGGCGCAGTCTCTTGCGTTCGTCCTCATCCTCAATCTTATGCGAAACACCGTGTTTTCTCATCCATGGCATCATAACCAGATACTTACCCGGCAAAGCAAGATATGTGCTAAGTGTCGCCCCCTTAGTCTTTAAGCCTTCTTTTGTCACCTGGACGACCAGCTCCCGCCCATTGCGAAGGCAATCCTGAATAGGCGGCCTTTCCCTTAGCGATTTCCTTCGTCCAATGTTCTCGGCATGCTTACCACCTGCTTTTGCAAAATACCGAGGGTGCAGGTCGCTGACGTGAAGAAATCCGTTTTTGCCTATCCCAAAGTCGATAAACGCCGCCTGGATGCCGGATTCAATATTTGCCACTTTTCCTTTATAAATATTCCCGACGTGGCTGCTCAGACTCGCCCTTTCGACGTATAGCTCCTCAAGCGAACCGTCCTCGATTACGGCCACCCTGCACTCTTCGCTCTCGGCAACATTTATGAGCATCTCTCTTGCCATTTTCGTATCCCCAGTTTCAAATAAATCCTAATATCTAATATCGAAATCCGAAACAAACTCAAATGACTAAAAATGACACTTGGTGTCATCCTGAGGCGAAGCCGAAGAGCCTGCCCTGAGCTTGCCGAAGGGATCTGGCCTACGAATGATGAGATTCTTCGCTTCGCTCAGAATGACAGCTTTACTGTCAGTTTTGAAAATTTTAACATTTGAATTTCGAATTTGTTTCGTATTTCGAATTTCGTGCTTTGTGCTTTTAATAGTCTCGTACTTTAAACTTCACCTTTTGTATTATGTTTGCTGCCACTGCACATTTGTTCGTCTAATGGGCGACGCCAGCTTTTCTACATCCAGCCGGAGCAGCTTCAAAATTTCATCAACACGTATCGAACCAGCCGAGCTGATTTTGCATTCAACAATTATACTGTTCCTGTCCAATTCAATCGACTTCAAAAAACCTCTAACATCCACATTTTTAAGTCTTGAGTCTTGAATCTTGAGTCTTGAGTCTCTTGCACCTATCTGTCGTTGGATGCTAATGCTTTGGCTTGCCAACACGTGCTCAATTGTGGCCTTCAGCTCCTCGTTGAGATATTCCTTCCGCACCGCTAACACATACGTTGCTGAACAAGGCTGAAATGACACACTCGCTTTGGCAACATTCACCGAAAGCAGCTCACAGCCCTCAGGCACTTGTGCACTTATGCTCTTATACACTTGTTCGTTTATGCACATTTGCTCTTGTGCACTTGTGCTTTTATGTACTCTAAGACAGAGCAGCTCATCGTCCGAGGCAACCCCTACAGGCCTCGGCAGGGGCAATGATAATCTCGGACGGGGATTGAAACCCCGGCTGTACTGAACTTTTAGGCCTGCTCTAACACAGGCACGCTGAAAAACTCTGAGCGTCTGGGCGTGCGAAAGAAACCTCAGGCTCCCGCCTATCCTGAATCTTACTGCCAGCAAGATAGTCTCATGCGAAACTGCTATATGCGCATCTCCTTAACAGCGTTTGCATATACAACTTAGCATTATGCCCATCTGAGCTTGAAAAACAAGCATTTTTTCCCTTGCAAATCCTGCTCCTTCAGTGTAATTTGCTACTGATATGCGGATTTACCTCTGGCTCTGCACCATGAATGGGCTTTTTCGTAATCCAAATGTCCGCTATACGACTCCGGCGAAGACAGAGTCTAAACCGCGGCTTGTCGTGCAGTGCCGGAGATTTCGGTCGTTATGCACAGTTAAAAGAGAGCGTTCAAGGTGAGCGAATACACAGAAAAAGCGGGCAACGCCTGCCAGGCCATAATCACATTTTCGCGCGGATGGCAGACGCTGGTCGCCACCCGCAGCCTCGGGCAGCGTGGCGTGAAAGTCATCACCGGAGATGAATACGCCATGAAGGCAGCCTCATTCTCGCGATACAACTTAGTCGAATTCAGCTATCCGAGTCCAATGAAAGAACCGGAAGCATTCCTTGATATTCCGGAGAAAGCTGTGCGTGAACAAAAACCTAAAGATGAAAAGGCGCCGTATGTCCTGATGCCAATTCACAAGGAGACTTACCTTGTCGCCCACCACCGGGAGCACGCCACATGTTCGTCTGGACAAATGTCTGCGGACATCACAGTTAGGGGCAAATCCCACAAGCAGGGGAAACACATGGGAAGGAAATCAAATGGGTAAAAAAATACAGGAGTATTTACAGGATCCATTTCTAAATCGCCTATACAGTGATATTCGAAATGCAGGTCCCATTAGAGCTATATCGGTGGATATCACCCATGCGTGTAATATTCGGTGTCAGGGATGCTACTTCTATGCCGAGGAAATGGATGAAAGTAGAGCACCTCGGGACGAAGCAGAATTTGGCACTTTTATTAAGCAGGAGAAAGAGCGAGGTACGAATTTCATCACGGTGATGGGAGGGGAACCAAGTCTTGCGTTAGACCGCCTAAAAAGACTTTATGATAATTTTAGGATAACCACCATCACCAACGGCCTTCACAGAATACCCTACGAGGGCTTTGAGGATATGTCCATTGGTGTTTCCGTTTGGGGTGACCACGAAACCGATAAGCGACTGAGAGGGGGCGGCAAAATAGACGTTTTCGCCAAGGGGCTAGAGAACTACCGAAACGATCCACGTGTAGGTTGGTATTATGCCACTACCTCGGGCCACGCTCACGAAATTGAGAACGTGGTAGAACAATGCGTATCTAATAGCAACTACGTGATTTTTACATTCTATGGCGACATTTCTCAGGCCGGAGGAGATTTGGATCACCGGCGTGGATTTGACCAAGTGTGCTATGAAATCAAGCGAATGATTGAGTGCTACCCAGACAGAATATTGCTTACCTCTTACGTGAGCGAAGTGATTACAAGCGAGACGCTTTACGGTGAAAAATGGGGCTACGACGTTTGTTGCAGCATTACCTTTGACAATGAGTTAAATAGCGAGCGTGTGAAAAATGGCAAGCCCTACAATCCCCACTTTCGTGCCTATAATCCTGATTTGATATCAACGCGCCGTTGTTGCGTTGGCAAGACCCGAGATTGCTCAAACTGCTTCGACGTCTGGGCGCACTTTTCCTGGATCATGATGAATATGAGACGCCATCTTGGTTCTAAGCAAGAATTCACAAACTGGCTAACGACCATGTATCTCTTTTACATGACAAACTGGATCATTGACTTTAAGGAGGCGTCTAAGCTGCTACCAGAAATCCACAAACGTGTGAGCTACTTGGACGTTCCAGATAGAGTTGCTAAGCCGCATTAATAACCAGCCGCAGCAAGATAGTCTCATGCGAAACTGCTATATGCGCATCTCCTTAACAGCGTTTGCATACACAGCTTAGCATTATGCCCATCCGGGGCTGAAAAACAACCATTTTTTCTTTGCAAATCCCGCTGGCCTGCTGTAAATATCCTAATTGATATGCAAACCCATTTTGACTTTTTTGATACACTGGTACGTTATCCACCGCAACGAGTTTAAGATAGGAGACAGAAAATGAATCGTCGAGAGTTTTCGAAACATATGCTAATGCTTGGAATTGCAGCTCAGGCTGGCTGCACGGTCGATATGTCAAAGGTCAATATTAACCTTGGTAATTTCTACGAGGAGCCGCCGAAAAAATTGCCTGTCAAGAAATTCGATGTCGTCGTAGCAGGCGGCGGTACGGCAGGGGTCGTGGCGGCGACAGCGGCAGCCCGTCAGGGCGCCAAGACGGCATTGATTGAGGTAAAAGGTTATCCGGGCGGGACCGCCACCGAAGGCGGCACGGCGCTTCACAGCTTCTATAATCTCTGGAAGGCCTTCCCCGGTGTCAAAAAGTGTCAGGTTGTGCGGGGGATTGCTCAGGAGATTATCGACCGCCTTCTGAAAGTCGGCGGCACGTCGGGACACGCTGAGATGTCCAAAGGGTACAATTACGATTCGGTCTGCACGGCTATCGACACGGAAATGTATAAGCTCGTTACATTCGAGATGCTGGTCGAGTCGGGCGTTTTCGTATGCGTCAATACGCTTCTGGCAGGGGCGATTATGGACGGCTCCCGTATCAGGGGCGTCATAGCCGAGAGCCGCTCCGGCAGGGAGGCGTTCTACGCGAAATCGTTTGTGGACTGCACTGCATACGGCGACCTGGCTGCCTACGCCGGCGCCGACTATACCGAACCGAATGATTACCCGGTGGTCAACAGTATTGGCGTCGCCAATGTCAGCATCGATAAGTACTACGAATTCCTCAAATCGCACGATGCCATTACTCAACAGGCCGAAGGCATTCGCAGCGGAAAAGATGGGCAAATCGTTCGGTTGGACGGCAGGAGGGTAAATCTCCCCTCCGGATTCAGCGAGGGAGCGGGCAAGATTGGCATGTCAATTGTCACTACCAGTGTGCACGACAACTATTTCATGTTCATAAAAATCAATTTCAAGATGCCGGTCAGCCCTACCAACCGGGATGAAGTGGCGAAAGCGGAATTGGAGCTAAGAAGACGGCAGGCAAAAGCCATAGAGCTGTTCAGAGAATATGTCCCCGGCTGTGAGAAGGCGTTCATAGCCCGAACGAGTCCCAAACTTTGCATCCGGCGAGGCAGACTGATTACGTGCGATTATGATATCGCGCTTTCGGACGTGCTCGAAGCCAGACATTTTGATGATGATGTGATGGTATATGGTTTTCACGATTCTGCGCCCCGCTTTCAGGTAAAAAACGGCGGCACGTACGGCATTCCGTATAGAGCGCTGCGGGTGGCGGGAATAGAAAATCTCCTCGCGGCCGGTATGATGATAACCTCCGACCACGATGCCCATATGTCCACGAGAAATACTGTAAGCTGCATGGGACAGGGACAGGCGACGGGTACTGCGGCGGCTCTTTGCGCAGCTAAGAACTGCGGGACACGCGAGCTGCAATATAGCGAGCTGAGAAGGGCCCTTGTAAACGGCGGTGTATATTTTGAAAGTTAAGGCTCGGTTGAGAACTTTTGCAAAAGTCATTGCGAGGCCCGAAGGGCTGTGGCAATCTCTTACGTGAAGGACAGAAAAAGCTATCGTTGTGTTTAAGATTGCTTCGCTTCGCTCGCAATGACGTGCTACGGCTGAATTTTTTCAACAAAACAAAAAACAGGAGGTTTATAACGATGGCAAAGATACAGATAGTTTTCTACAGCATGTACGGACATGTGTATAAATTAGCAGAGGCGGTGGCTGAAGGGGCACGCCAGGTTCGGGGAACGGAAGTTACTCTTTATCAGGTTCCGGAATTGGTTCCCGATGAAGCTCTGGAAAAAATGGGGGCCAAGGCCGCCCGTGAGGCTTTCGCAGATATTCCGGTTGCAAAGCCAGAGACATTGGCAGAGGCCGATGCGATAATATTCGGGACGCCGACACGGTTCGGAAATATGTGTGCCCAAATGCGCAATTTCCTCGACCAGACGGGTCAATTGTGGTTCAAAGGTGCTCTGGTCGGTAAAGTCGGCAGCGTTTTCGCCAGCACAGGGACTCAGCACGGCGGGCAGGAGACAACCATTACGAGCTTTCATTCGACGCTGCTCCATCACGGGATGATTGTTGTCGGCGTGCCTTATGCCGAGCAGAGACTTCTCAATATGGACGAAATAACAGGCGGCACACCTTACGGGGCAACAACTCTTGCCGGTGCCGATGGGTCTCGTCAGCCGAGTAAGAATGAGTTAGCGATCGCGAGGTTCCAGGGCAAACACGTGGCTGAGATTACCCAAAAGCTCTGCGGTTGATGAGTCATCTACGTAATAATCAAAATGCTTCGGGTAGAATCTTTCTCGCGGCAGCACGAAGGTAATTTGAAATCTGCCTTTCGGAGTTCATCCCAAGTACCTTTCTGGCCACGTTGTTGCAGTCCTCCACGGTTACCGAGCGGATAATCTGCTTTATCTCCGGTATCATCGGCGCAGTAAGTGAAAGCGTTCTAATCCCCATCCCCAACAGCAACATAACGTACTCCGGCTCAGAAGCCATCTCCCCACAAACGCTAATGTCTATCTGTGCCTTGTGCGCATCCTGAATAACCGTCCTGATAAGCCGAAGCACCGCAGGGTCCGCCGACGAATACAGCGTAGAGACCAGTTCATTGCCCCTGTCAACGGCTAACGTATATTGAGTAAGGTCGTTTGTTCCGATACTGAAAAAATTGACGTCCCTTGCGAGCGAATAAGCAGTCAATGCCGACGATGGGGTCTCAATCATAATGCCTATCTGAATGTCCCTGTTGAATGCTATGGACTCCTCGTCGAGGTCATCCATAACATCCCGCAAAATCATCTTCACCTGCATCGATTCCTGCAGATTTGTAATCAGCGGAAACATAATCTTGACATCACCGAGAACTGAGGCCCGTAAAATCGCACGCAATTGTGTCTTGAACATCATGAGATTCTGCAGGCAAAATCTAATGGACCTGAGCCCCAAAAACGGGTTCGGCTCAGGTGCAAAACGCTTCCTTTGAGTATATTTATCCGCCCCAAGGTCCAAAGTCCTTATTACGACAGGTCTATCCTGAAGAACACTGACAGTCTCTGCATAGGCCTGATAATGCTCTTCTTCTGTCGGCTCGGTTTGCCTGTTAAGATACAAATATTCCGTACGGTACAATCCTATACCCTCGCCTCCTTTTTGCAGGACCGCCTCGGCCTCATCGTGAAATTCGATATTGCCCAACAATGTGACTACCACGCCATCGCGAGTTACCGCCGGCTTTTCTCTTATCGCATCGAGCTTGTGCTCAAGCTCTGCAAACTCCTTCGAGTATTCCTGGTACTGTTGGATTGTCTGGTCGTCCGGATTTACAATGACGATGCCGCGATTGCCGTCAACAATGACAGTATCCGTACCACTCACGGATTCGGTAAGGTCTTCGAGCGCCACTACTGCAGGAATACCTAAAGAGCGTGCAACAATAGCAGCATGGCTGGTTCGTCCACCGGCATCGCTGGCAATACCTTTGACAAACTTCCTGTCGAACCCGGCGGTTTGAATAGGGCTTAATTCCCGAGCAATAATCGTAACCTCTTCGGTCAGATGCTCGACATCCTCGCGTTTCCTGTCAAGAAGCTGTATGAGCAAACGCCTTTCAATATCGTAAATGTCCGCCGCCCGCTCACTGATATAGGCATCTTTTGCCTTGCTGAAATGTGATGCAATTTCCCGAAGTATAGTTGATACGGCGTATTCCGCCGTTACCGATTCGGAGTGAACCAAATCGGTTATCCTCTTTCGCAGGCTTCTGTCGTGCAGAAAACGCATATGCACAGCAAAAATATCTTTTATCTTACTGCCCTCGGTTTTGACGTGTGCCGCCTCAAGTTTGGTTAATTCGCCGATAGCACCTTTGAAGGCATTTCTTACACGTTGAATCTCAGTCGTCCGTTCTGAAGCTTTTATTTCGCGGCGGGGAATGCGATATTCCTCGGAATCAATAATCAGCGCCTTGGCAATAGAAATGCCCGGCGAAACAGCTACGCCCTTTTTTATTTCCATATTCAATAACCAAAATCAATATCGCAAAACCGCCTGCGGCTGAATCAATTTCACGGAGCCGGCTCACCGAACAATTTCTCTTCCACGAGCTCACGCAAAGCACTTATAACTTTCTGGGCATCGGAACCTTCAGCCTTGATTTTTAGTTTGGTCCCACAAGTCGCAGCGAGCATACTCATCTGCATGATACTCTTGCCGTCCACCTCAGTTTCGTTATTGCTGACGGTAATATCACTTTTAAACTGGTTTGCAATATCAACAAACTGCATCGCGGGGCGCATATGAAGGCCGTCCGCGTTTTTTATCTCAACTTCCGTTTCGCAAACCACTTTTTCCAATGAATCCTGCTCTGCCTGCATTTTCAGACTCAGGGCCTTGTCCTTGACGCCTGTAAATCTACATTACTATCACTACACTACAAAGACGAATTTTCATCAGCCTCTCTAAGAAGGTCTTCAACATGCTCAGCGCTTCGGCACTGCCTTAGAAACTTACGGAACTTCTCATGCTGCAAATGCCTGAAAATATTCTCCATCGCCTGTAAATGTTTGTCCGGCTCATCCACAGGACTGATTAAAAGTATTACCGAATAAACCGGCTGCTTGTCGAGAGCGGAAAAATCAATACCGGCACTGCTCAGTCCTATCGCGGCAATCACATCTTTAACTAATTTGCACTTCACATGAGGCACGGCAACGCCTTTACCCATCCCCGTGCTCGCTTCCTTCTCTCTTTTTATCACCGCCCTGGCAATCTCTTTACACTCACCCTTTCCGAGTTTTCCGGCTTTATCAAGCGACGACACCATCTCTTCTATTACACCGTCACGGTCGCTCGTCTGCAGTTCCGGAACCGTTGCCTCAAAACAGACAAAATCTGCAAATTTCATCTTATCTGCCCAAAATCACACACAACGGCCTAACAGGCCAAATCAAAAACACATATCACAAAACCAACCTGCTGCTCTGTCACAGATCAATTGATTGGTTGTCATTGCTGCCCCGCATCAATGTAAGGGATAAATTCCAGCAGGAACCCTGAATTAAACAACGGATTCCGCATCAAAGTCTGCCCTGCCTGTCCTGTACCAAATAGGCTCCTGCCGCCTGCCCCCGCATTTCTTGAGCGGGGGGTTATTTGGTGCCCGAAGCAAAGCTGAATGGGTGCGGAATGACAACCACTCAAACCACATATTACAAACCATTACATCAGCTCTGTTAGCTCTGCGCTGCCTTTGTGTTTATTGTCTCGTTCCCTACCCTTTGTTCTCCTGAGCTGTCGTACAAGTTTATGGACGGCCATATCAATGCAGCGGTAAGCATCTTCACCTGTTTCGGTGCCAACGAAAACTTTGCTGTGCTCGGCCCGTGCAATTATCTCCACGCTGGTACCACCGCCCTGATTGCCGTCTATAATCACTTCAATCTGATTTATACTATTGTAGTATTTGGGAAGCTTGGAAGTTTTTTCTTCTGCGTGACTTCTGATAGCTTCCGTTATTTCGATGTGCTTACCACTGATTGTAAAAAGCACGATAATTCTCCTTAATTAAGTTACGAAAACATAATCTATCTCTATTCTTGAGCTTCCATATCGGGTTTTGGTAAAACAGGTACAGCTTTCTTCTGACCGGGCGAAATTACACCGCCGCTCACGGTAAACCTCAATGCTTCCTCTATCGTCATATCTAAATCTATTGTCTGCTTCCTCGGCACCATTATGACAAAGCCGGTAAACGGTGTCGGCGAAGTGGGTATAAGAATCGTAAGAAATTCCTTTTTGACATTGTTCACGACCTTCTCAATCCCAGAGCCGGTAACAAAACCCACAGACCATA
>JBGVTO010000366.1:0-14158 GCA_041862635.1 Phycisphaerae bacterium
ACGCTTGTAAAAGCCATCACGGCCAAAAGGCGGCAACTGCCACGACTAACCAGATGACAATGCCGAGGGCAAATTTAGTGATAATGCCGAAGAATTCGCCGAGCCCCGCTCCCACAGCGTAGCGTAAAGAGTGCTCAGCCTTTTTACCGCGGGAGAACTCCATCCCCCACACGCACAATCCTGCCCCGGTGCAGGCTCCAAGCAGGGTCCCCAAAAATGGTATAGGAAACAGAAACGTGCCGAGCACGGCACCTGTTACCGCCCCGAAAAGTGCCGCGATTGAGCCGGGCCAGCTCGCCCCCGATTTCTTGGCCCCTATCATGCCCGCAGTGAACTCTACAAGTTCGCCAAGAGCTGCTAAGATTGCTATCGCAATCAATGTATAGATGGAAAAGACACTATTGTCCCACTGCCACCAGGCGAACAGGCAGGTGGATATAACAATCAGCCAGTTGCCCGGCAGGCCAAAAACGACCAAACCCAGCCAGGCTGAGTTGAGAAGAACCAGTATTGTTGACCAAAGATAAACCATAGACAGATTTTAGATTAAGAGTGGAAGAGAATCAAGTTGTAAACAGATATGATTTGACTATGAAACTAACATCGGTCACTAAGCGATATCTTCACGATGTGGTTTTTAAACATCGGAACCTGATTGTAAATAGTCCGCGTCAAGCTTGTCCTTCTCACGCCCTGTTGACAGCTTGTTTTTTATCAAATTTCCCTTTGAAATAAACGGAATGCTAATACCCTCGATTTCTATTTCCTCTCTCTGGGCGTAGGCTTTGTCGAACTCTACCCCGTCAATTTTTGTTATAATGTCTATTCTCCTTGGTGCTACACCAATTTGGAAAATGATACCTTCCTGACTAAAAGTCTTTTCTGTAAGCTCTGCGACTGGGGCACTGAATTGTGTCAGACTTTTATATACTCTTTTGGCGTTTTCAAAAGATGTTTCAATCCATATATCGAAATCACCGGTAGCGCGTGGGTATCCGTATGCCCCCATCGCGTAGGCACCAACAACAAGGAACTTAGTCTCGTTGCCTAATAAGATTTGCAACATTTCTTTGTAGTCTTCGTTCAGCATCCTGCCGATTCCGTAATGACCACAGCTCTTTGGTTAGCTCCCACATAAAGCTAACCCGCTCGGCTGGCGAGGTTTTAACAAAAGAGTCTTCCTCACGGCTCATTTTAATGAGCTTAACGTGGTTTTTAGCAAGCTTCATATAAATATTCTAACATACTTAACGCAAAAGGTAAAGGCTGAGTTTGCTCACCACTCAGCCTTTATAAACCTGTCCTGCTTGCCCTCCGAAGCTTCTGCGAAGGTGGGAGCGGAGCCGAAGGGCACTGCCATCGGTTCCAGTGGGCGTAATTACATCTCTGAAAAATCCGTCTCCTCAAAATCTTCCGGCACACCAAGACCGTCTGACAGGCCTACAATACCGTTCTCACTTGCAATCGCAAGCCAGGAAAGCCGTATCCTCCCGTCAAAATACATCTCAACCTGGAATGTATTAGAGTTACTCTCGCCGTATTCGGGCACCTTCATCCATGTCACAACCACACGGTCCGCCAATTGTTTCCAGTTAACCGTTCCACCTCCCGACGGATTGAGATCATCGAACAGGCCGGATATACGCATAGTATCAAAATGGTCGGGCAAACTTTCAGAGTGATCGTTGTCTCCTTCGGTAAACGTTATATAGCCGTTGCTGCCGACATAGAAGCCCGAAAAGCTGTTGCCGAAAATAGACACTATAGCTTGATTACTTAACCTTACAAACTCGTAATTGTCATCACCCAGCGCAAGCTCTATACCTCCGAGAGGGTCGGTCGGTAATTGTGTAATCTTTTGTAGATAAGTAATATAGAAAGTACCATCTTTAGTAGGCCTGAACAGTATTGATTTATTTGACAGGTCAAAGATATCTGTACCGGAAGAAAACTGCTCGGTAAAGAGATTAGGTAATAGCGGCAGCGATGGATACGCATCTGAGATATCTGTCTCCTCAAAATCTTCTGGCATACCAAGACCCTCTGATAAGCCTACAATAGCGTTCTCAACTGCAATCCCGAGCCAGGAAAGCTGTATTCTCCCGTTAAAATACATCTCAACCTGGAATGTATTAGAGTTACTCTCACCGTATTGATGAACGTTCTCCCACGTCACAACCACACGGTCCGCTAATTGTTTCCAGCTAACCAGCCCGTCTTCTGACGGATTGAGGTCATGGAATAAGCAGGATATGCGCATCGTATCAAAATGTTCGAACAATGATTCGGAATAGTCGGCATCTCCTTCGGTAAAAGTTATGTAGCCGTTGCTGCCGACATAGAAGCTCGGAAAGATGCTGCCAAAGATAGAAACTGTAGCTTGTTTACTTAAATTTACAAGCTGGTAATTGTCATCGTACATCGCCAGGACCGTACCTCCGGCAGGATCGGTCGGTAACTGTGCAATCTCTTTTAGATAAGCACTATAGACAGTGCCGTCTTTAGTAGGAGTGAACATTATTGATTTGTTCAACAGGTCGAAGGTATCTGTACTGGAGGAAAAATGCTCGGTAAAATAATCAAGCGCCCCACTATCTGCCGGAAATCTATCAATCAGCTCAGCAGCATACTGCAAAATCAAATTTTCATCGTTCTTGTTGACTTCACCATTCCCATCTACGTCAGCGGCCCATATCTGTTGCGGCTCCAAATACAAAAGACCTTCAGCATACCAGGCAGTTAAGGAAGCATCGTCGTATGAGACTTCTCCGTTACCTGAGACATCACCAAGACGAATAATATAATATGGATTGTGAGATGAATCTACTCGCCCGCGATAGTGCACCGGACCATCATCTTTCCAGTAATAACCATAAACGTAGACCTTTCCATATAAATCTGGCTGAATATCTAATGGCTCGGCATAACATACGGTAACATTCACTACGTCGTATAACAAATTATCTGCATCTTCGAGAACCTCATCAATAGTAACCGGAACGTAGTAACGACCTTGGCCAACCAGCTCACCCTCTTGCTCATCAGCCTTTATAGCAGTTCCTATGAGCTTGATTCGTCCTTTTCTTGGCGGTGGCGCTCCAAAACCCACGTAATCCTGGTCTGATATACTTGAGGTTACATTAAAGTATGACCTATATAGCGGGTCGAAAGTATAATCACTCTTGCTCGGCGTGGCCGTCCCTGACCAGCCTTCCCGTACCCTCTTAGTGTAATAGCCGCTGCTATTGGTAGTAGCGCTGCCGCCGCCGTTACTGAAAGTCAATATCACATCACTAATCCCGGTGCTATCTTCGGTCCGTACATAACCGGATATGCTCGGAAATGGAGCAGCAGGAACAACATCAAAGCCGTCCAGCCAAAGAGTCCCCTGGAAATGGACATAGAAAAGCCACCTACCCTCTCCGAGCGGTCCAAAATGACCTTCAAGGCCGCAAACAGGGTCAGGGTCTATCGGGACGGGAATGTTAGGAGCTGGCTCTTGAATCCATAGTTCGATGGTTCTGTCCACCTGGTTGATGGAAAGCGTTGGGATTCCGCCCAAGGCCTGCTCAGCAGACCATTGATTGACAAAAACGTCCGTAGGAACGGTGAAATGAATTATATCCGAAATAGTGGGTTCGCCGGGATATCTGCTCGGAAGCGGTGGATTTTCTCCATGAATCCAGGATATTTCTTGCTCGTAACCGGATACCATCCCACACAACACAAGAGCTAATACTGATGCTAATATTACCCTTCTCATTTTCTTACCCTCCTTTCATGATGATAGATATGAAATTAGAAACGGCACCGGAATACTGCAACCAATACAGCATTTTATAAGTTCTGCGACTATTAAATAGTGCCACCAAATCTCCTACATTATACGAAAATAATGAAAAAAATCAATAAGAATGCAGAAATTTTGAATCTTGCTTAAGCCCAACACTTTACAAATTCTTCCTTCTTTTCTGATCGTTAAGCAGGTCATCGATGAAGTCCGTCTATCTATTTTCATCCCTTTATAAGCATGAATTTCAATCATTTCCGCTGATACCCAAAAACAAAAATCCACTTTTTTGAAAAATTTTAATCCCTTTTTAAATAAGTATTCAAAAAACGCAAACGCCAAAAAATTCACAATTTTCAATCAAATCCGCAGGTAGCTCTAATTATAGAGGCTCGGCTTTTGGCTCTTGACCAAAAGCCAGCCAAGCCAATAACCGATTAACTATAATCCTGATATCCTGATTTCCTGGTCACCTGATAACCTAAGAATGTAGGGTTAAGCTTTCGTCCTTCGCAGTAGCTCTGCTACGGAGAACGGATGCCCCACCTATTTCTCTAATTTTGTGGCAGAAAAGGGCCTGCCATGAGCCGGATAGATGATTCTTGCACCTCTTTCTCGGAGCTTCCGCCAGCTTTCATACACGGTCTTGATGTCCTCGATGTAAATAGGCCTGTGCCCAACCCCGGTCCACCGCAGGAAATTCATCGCCACATCGCCCACAAAGGCGCTGCCATCGGAAAGTAAAACTGAAATGCAGCCACTTGTATGTCCAGGCGTATGCAAGATAACGCCGTCAATGCCAATTCCTTTTAGAAAGCTGTCATTATCACCCTCAATCAGAATGTCCCTCTCGGTTAGTGCCAGCAGCGGAAACTTGAACTCTTTATGAACCAGCATATAAAACGTCATGACTATCTGGATGCGCCGATTGACTGATTTGCCATTCTCTTCTGACTTGCCCTGCTCCAACGCCGAAACTGCATTACGGTGAGCTATGATTCGACATCCCGTACGCCGAACCAGCTCTGCCGCAAAACCGGCGTGGTCATCATGATGATGGGTCAGCAGCAGGTACCTGATATCCGAGGCCGCTATCCCCAACCTGTCAAGCTTCTTCTCAAAGAGCGCGTAATAACTTTCGTAATCAGTGTCAATCAGCAAATAACCACCAGTGCACTTCAATAGAAAGCACCGGGTCCAACCCAGTTTCACGCTGTAAACCCTATGGCTATTTATATTGTTCATGGTGTTGAATGTCCTTCATATAAAAACCATACAGCAAACGTAGATTGGGGCTTGCTCGGCTCGGCGAAGTTCTGTCGTAGCCAGCCCGAACTATTTTATTGATTCAGGTTTTTCAAATTGCAAAAACTCAATCGGAGCACCATTATCGACTATAAAAGCCACGCTAACTCCATCAGTTGGACTATTTGGTTTGATTAATATATCCTTACCGTCAATAGCTGCCTGCAAATCATCGACTACAAAAGCCACATGCGGCACAGTTTTCACCAATTCTGGCAGTGGTGAATCTGGTTCAAAACGCATCCACTCAACTCCATATGGGCTTGTTTCATACCCGGAGTCATACATCTTAAACTTCTCGAGATATTCCTCGTTCTCTCGCCGAACGTCGGTTGGGATTCCTATATGGTGATACCTGAGTCCTTTTTTCATTTTTAAAATACCTTAAATGATTCTACACACATTCCATATGGAAAAGTCCAGGTGCGATTAATAACCACCTTTATAAATTTTACCCTGAGTACTTGCCTTGAGCAACATCGAATTGGTTGTCGAGTAACCTGTTTTGCATGCCCTCCGCCTTGTCCTTCGTCTTGTCTCGTCGTAGCTTTAGCGAAGGCGGAACGATGACCGGATTTTATCCCGACTCGTCGGGGCTCGCCCGTAACTATTTAAAAAAAGGAATCCCGATAGGATTATTCACCCTATCGGGATATAAATCCTGGCGGTGACCTACTCTCGCCCATAAGCTTGCCCTGAGCGAAGTTGAAGGGGACTACCATCGGCCTGAGCGGGCTTAGTTTCGGAGTTCTGAATTGTCTTTCCAATAATACAGCGTATCAATTTTTTTATGCTGAAATAGACTCTTTCGTTTGAATTCGCTCGTGTTTGATACCTATCAAAGCATCAATCGATAAGTCCTCATCTATCAAGGGCCAATGAATACCATATCCTGAGGGCGAAATTTCATATTTTTCTCTCTCTGAAATTGGTGCATTAGCAAGCTTTTTGGAAATATCGGCCAATGAAAACGTATATTGTTTACCATCAACTCTTAAAATCATCTTCTCTTTTTCAAAACCATCTTTTTCAATCTCATGATATTTATTCATCCCTTCACCTCTTTTTGGAGCTAATTCCATAATGAGTCATCTTCTTTGTTTATCGAAAGCCTTGGTAAAATCTTGCTTTCCATGAATAATTGCCAGAATTTCTACTCTTTTGGGGGATATTTCGTAAATAACTCGGTATGAATAAATAATCAACTCCCGAATATTTGGATCCTCAATCTCCGGTACAATCCTACCCATCTTGGGAAGTTTCACCAATTGCTCTGATTTTTCAACAAACTCTTGAGAAACCTTTATAGCGTAATATTTGGAATCACCTGCTATATAATCAATATTTTCTTTAAATCATCTTTTGCCGGATTTGACCAGATTACCATGATTTCATTTCTTCCTTTAATGATTCAACGGAAATGGTTTTGCCTTCCTTGACGGCATCTTGGCCTTTTTTGATTTTGTCGATCACGTAGATCCGATACATAATATCGTCAATATCAGCCGACTCCGGCAGCTTCGAAATTGCACCAATTGCTTCTTTCTTTAAGGTCTCCATATTTGTTTCTCCTACAGTTACAATTGACCCAATTACTGGCGTATAACATCTATATAATATACCAACTTTTGGAAAAAATTTCAATCTCAACATTAGAAAAAAGGAAAAGACCGGGGGGCATTACCTCCTCGGTCTTTAGAAATTTTATCCCGAGCGTAGTCGAGGGACTTGTCCTGCCTGCACCACACCAATTTAGGTATAAGCCTAATCTTGATTGGTGTGGGGGCGATAGCCTACTCTTGCCCCAAACGACTAACATGAAATCATTGAAAGAATCGACCAATTTCGGTAAAATCTGACAATAGCAGCTCTTTGTTTTGCAGGATTGTAAAATTCGCACGAATTTTGCAATCTTCAAGATAAGGAAAAAAATGAGGATTAAAGATGAGCACAGTAATAAATCTTCCCGAGCCGAATCAGGAAGGTTCGATATCATTAGAACAAGCTATCGCCAAGCGGCGGTCTCGGCGTAAGTTTGTATCGAAGGCTCTTACCCTTGAGCAAATAGGACAACTGTGTTGGGCAGCCCAAGGCCAGGAAGCCCGCAGTCGCTATCGCAACGCACCTTCAGCCGGGGCAACATATCCTCTGGAGCTTCTTGTTGTGACGAGCGATGGTTTGTTTCAATATTTACCTGCGAAACATTCACTTGAGATACTGACTAACCAGGACCTGCGTACAGAGCTCACAATGGCTGCCTGGGAACAGAAATTTATAGAGGATGCGCCGCTGACTCTTGTCTTTGCAGCACAGTTTAGCAGAACCACCGGACGCTATGGCCGGCGGGGTGTTCGTTATGTTTATATGGAGGCCGGTCATGCAGCACAAAATGTCCATCTCCAAGCTGAGGCTTTAGGACTCGGTTCTGTTGCCGTCGGTGCTTTTGATGATACTTCCGTTAGCAAAGTGTTGTCATTGCCGGATTATCTTGAGCCGCTCTATATGGTTATTGTTGGTTATTATCGTAGTTAGTGACTCAATGCAAACTTCAATGTCACAAGATTGGGCCCAAGAGATTGCTAATCAGCTTCTTAACCGGGATTTAATGCGAAGAGGCGCTTGTCTGGTTCTCGGCTCTGCTGATACCGGCAAAACCGCTCTTGTAGCGGCTATAGCAAAGCACGCATCTTTGAGCCGGCCCGTCGGCATTGTCGACGCGGATATTGGCCAATCCCATATTGGGCCGCCTGCCACTGTCGGCTGGGCTATAGTAGATGGGCCCCAAGCGGATTTCTCACAGCTTGCTATCGGCGGTATTAGCTTTGTAGGGGATATTGCGCCCACAGGTCATCTTCTGCAGCTAACTGCTGCTATAATACAATGCGTTCAGCAATCATCTAAAGTCGCCGAAATAATCATAATCGACACGCCTGGTTTTATCTATGGACCAGCAGCCTGGGCTTTATGGTGGACGGTGCATCGGGTATTACAACCTGAATTAATCTTGGCTGTCGAGCGTAATAATGAACTGAGTGATATTCTTGGTGGCCTGCCGGGCTACGGCGGGCTTCGCCCAGACGAGCAGTACCGCAGCTCTAAGCTTGAACTAATTAAATGTCCGCCGCAGCTACCAACTAAATCACCAAAAGAGAGGCAAAACTATCGGCAAAATCAATTTAACAAATACTTCCGACATTCTTGTCTTTATAATATTAAGTTGAGTGATGTAGCAGTGCAGACGTGTCGCAATTCGAGCAGCAAGAGCCTTGTCAATCGGCTGATTGTGTTGAGTGACGGAAGAGGCAAAGATCTGGCCGTTGGTTTAATAACGAATTGGCAGCGCGATAATGATATTGTAGAAGTGAGGTCCCCTCAGCTTGATATTCAGCAAGTTCGCTGTCTTGTTGTTGGGGACATTACAATAAATATTGCTGATGAATGACATAGAAACTATTTTCATAGATGGCAGTATAGGCGAAGGGGGAGGCCAAATTCTGCGAACGAGCCTGACTTTATCCTGCATAACCGGCAAACGGCTGCACATTGAAAATATTCGCTCTGCAAGGCGAAATCCAGGACTGGCTAAGCAGCACCTAAGTTGTGTTCGTGCCGCCTCTCAGATCTGCAATGCAAAATCTCATGGAGCAGCACAAGGCTCTAAAGTACTATTCTTTCAACCCAGTCCTCTACGCAGTGGCGATTTTCGTTTTGATATTGGTTCAGCAGGCTCGGCATCTTTGGTAATCCAAACCCTCTTACCTGCTTTATTTTTGGCTAACAAACCTTCGACAGTCACTGTTACTGGTGGAACACATAATCCGATGGCACCGCCATTTGACTTCCTTTCTGAAACCTTCCTGCCGGCTATAAAAACCGCTGGTTTCCAGGGTGATTGCAAGCTGCTAAGACACGGCTTCTTTCCGGCTGGGGGCGGCAAGATAACTTTTCGTGTTCAATCCTGGCAAAAACAATCACCTGTGCCTGCGCCACCCCCGTTCTTGCTTTCGCAAGAAAGCACGGGGGTGCAGGCAAATCAGACTATCAACCTTTGTGACTCAGGCCAAGAGTTTCGCATTAACGCTCGGATATACACGGCTAAGCTTCCCACACGCATCGCTCATCATCAACAGAAACTATTGCTCCAAAGTGGACTGAACATCCAAAATATCGAGCACACTGAAGTGAAAGATTCGCAAGGCCCTGGAAATGCTGTATGTATTCGACTTTGCTGCAATAAGCGGACCACAGTATTTACAGCATTTGGAATGCGGGGCAAGCCGTCAGAACAAGTAATTAGTGAGGTGGTTAATTTAGCAAAGCATTTTATTAAAAGTGGTGCGGCAGTCGATTATTTTCTTGCAGACCAGCTTTTGCTCTACATGGCGATAGCAAATGGTGGCTGTTTTACCACCGACCGGATTTCCGCGCATACTAAGACTAATATGGAAGTGATAAAGAAGTTTTTACCCGTCGATTTTATTATAGAAGAGCAAAGAGACTGCTTTCGCGTTTCATGTCAACCTGACTAATAGTAGTAAAACGCAGAGAGATGAGAAGGCGTATGCCATACCCTGAGATGGATATGGAACGGCCGGTGACGAGTCAATGGGCTGACCTTCATTACTGCTATAATAAGGCAACATGTCGGCTGACGGAGATTACCGGACAGGTTCTAAGCTCACCGGATTCCTACTTATATTTGCCTGATTCCTACAAATGTTTGTTATTTAGTTTGCATTTTCATTTCTTTGCTGATTAAATTGTGGGTATCAAATCCAAGCAGAAAGGCTTTTTTTTAAGGAGACTCAAAATGAATGGGCAAGGCAGGGACAACGAGAACAAAGCGGCACTTTCCATAGGAGCACAAGACCCAAAAGGAATCCCACGCAGGACATTTATCCAGGGCCTAAGTGCGATAGGGATAGGATCTATCTTCTTCTCTACAGGCCTCGCCAAGGAAGCAAAAGCCCAGTCTGTTTCCACTTACATCGATAGTCTGTCGACAAAACAGCTCAGAACTATGTACACAGAAATGTTAAAGATTCGCTTGTGGGAGACGAAGATCAAAGACCTGGCACTTAAGGGGGGCTTCCGTGGTGTAGCCCACTTATATGTGGGAGAAGAAGCTATCGCCGTGGGCGTCTGTAGTGCCCTGAGGCGAGACGACTATATAGCCAGTACTCACCGTGGCCACGGCCACCTGATTGCCAAAGGGGGTGATCTGAACCTGATGCTGGCCGAAATTACCCACAAGGCCACAGGGTACTGTAAAGGTTATGGTGGTTCCTTGCACATAACAGATATGGGTTTGGGCATTTTGGGTATGAACGGGATCGTGGGAGCTTCACATCTGTTCGGCGCGGGGGCCGCCTATGGAATCAAGGTCAAGGGAGCTGACCAGGTGGTGGTAAGTTTTGGTGGAGACGGCTCCATACAGGGAAGCTTTTTCACCAGTGCCGCAAACAGCGCTGCCGCCTATAAACTACCTTGGATTAGCATCATCGAAAACAATCAGTTCCAGATTTGGGTACGATGCTCAGACGTATATGGCGTCAGAGATCTGGCCCGAAGGGCTGACGGTTATGGTATTGAGGGGCGAGTAGTGGATGGCAATGACGTGTTGGCCGTTTACGACGCGGCAAAGTACGCCGTGGAAAAGGCTCGTGCTGGAGGCGGACCAACTGTCATTGAGTGCAAAACCTACCGATGGTATGACCATTACGGATTTCGTGGTTCCAAAATCGGCAGGGACGGCGCTTTTGGTCTTGGCTATCGCTCCGACAGGGAGCTAAGGGAGTGGATGGCCAAAGATCCCATACCACGATTCAGACGCTTCTTAGTGAACGAAAAAGTCCTCACCGAAGAGCTGGCCGATGAGATCGTGGCCGAAGTCACCAAAGCAGTTGAGGATGCTGCTGCATTTGCTAAGGCTCAGCCGGTTCCTAAACCTGAGGATGGCCTGTCGAACGTTTTTGCCGAAGGTGCCGTTCCTCTCCATAAAAACTGAAAAACAATAGGAGGCAAAGACCATGTCAAAGAGTATGAGCTATGCGATTCTTGAAGCTATTCAAGGGGAAATGAGGCGGGACAAGCTGTTGACTCTCTTGTACGAATACCAGCAACCGGCTGCCCGTTGGGGAAACCGAACCATCAATCTGGAGAAGGAGTTTGGACGCTGGCGAGCAAGATTCAGTGCCATCGATGAGAACTGGATTGTAGGCGGCGCGTTGGGGATGTCCATGATTGGTGTTCGAGCAATTGCCCACATACCGAGCATGACCACCCTCATTCCTTATGAATTAATGTTCAACCATGCCGGCAAGCTTCGCCACATGACTGGTGGACAGGCAGCGTTTCCCATGGTACTCTGGGCCGATATGCAAGGAAGATCGCCATTTCAAGCTGGACAACATGCTGACGCAGGACTTGAATCATGTTATGCCCGACTGGCCGGACTGAAGGTTGTAATTCCCTCAAATCCGTACGATGCTAAAGGCTTGATGATATCAGCTATCAGAGACGTCGACCCGGTCGTGTTCTGCCAGTACCCGGTCCCTGCCTCGGGTCCGGATGTTCCTGACGAACCATATATCGTTCCAATAGGTCAGGCCGTTGTTCGTACGCAGGGCAAAGATATCACCATCGTTGGTTATGCACGACAGACACTCGAGATAGCCAAGGCGGTAGAGCAGCTCAAGCAGCGTGGGATCAGCGCTGAATTCATTGACCCTCGCACATTGGCACCTCTGGAGCAGGTTATGGTGACCATCATTAAGTCGGTCAAGAAGACAGGTAAGCTCTTGACATCCGATGACGGCTCCTACAGCTTCTGCAATTGCACTGAGATTATTGCCAGGGTAGCTGAGGCAGTTCCAGGTGTTACCTTCAAGAGGCTGGCGTTCCCTGATGCACCTCCACCGGGTGCACCGGAAATGATTAACTACATGAGGGTAAGCGCTGCCGACATTGTTGCGGCTGCGGAAAAGATGGTACGAGGGTAAGCGGACCTTCAACGGGCAGGAAGGTGCTTTTTCTTCTGATGCCAATCCCGATGTATCGGGAAGCACCGGTCTAAATGAATTATAGTGATGGAGCAAGAGCAGCAAAAAAGGACGCCGGAAGAGCAGGAAAATCTGCAGTCTCAAGCTGCGCTGCGATGTAAATACTGCGGATGCGACACCAACAAGGATGTTATTAAAGCGGCGTCTTGGACTAAAATTGGATTAATTCTTATAGAAAATATTCCTGCCCGGTTATGTGAGGGATGTGGGGAGCAATTCTTCGAGGAAGATATTGCACAAAGGATTCAGCAGGTAATAAAATATCCCGAGGCGAAGGCAAAGCGGCAGATTTGGATCCCTGTCTACTCTTTGCCGAAGGTCCAAACCGTAGAAAAGGAGCTCCATCCTAAAGTACCTCATCAACAGCAGACCGCATCGCCTGAATTGACCTATCATCAAGCAAAGCAAACAGCTGAACCAGTCACAGCGAATCGAGACCATGACGAGACTTTCCTATGCGAGTACTGTGAATCAGAAACTGTTGAGGATCTAGTCAAATCGGCCTTCTGGGTGGATGGAGGATTACTTGCTGTAGAGAACATCCCCGCGCGAACGTGCCAGCAGTGCAGACAGCCGTTCTATGACAACGAGACTGCTGAAAAAATCGCCACATTGGGCAAAGGTAAGTTTGTACCAGGAACGACAAGGCAGGATGTGTCAGTCCCTGTTTACTCTCTGACCGATGTGGAGTAACCTGCGGACATTGAAAATGTTCACAAATTTCATGTTTTCTATAACTCACTGAAACTACAGAATATTATGACTTGACAACGGTCGTTCCATATCACCACGGTTGTAGTGGTCAACTCGCGAAAATGGGGCCGTTTTAGGGGTGCTTCGTGCGTGGTCCAGTGCGCGTCTGGTTGGCTTGTGGGGCTGGTTAAGGGGAATCCCCGAGAATCGGCGGATACAATTTCATACTACGACGTGAAAAACACACTTGTAAAGTGCTACGCGATGGTTATGATAGTACATAGTGTGGCCTATACGACGTTTAGGTCGAAGGGAAATAGCAATTCCCGGAGTAAATGTGCATATGAAGTTGAAACCATTCAGTTAGGAGGAAAACCTTTATGAGCGACATTACTAACAAAAGCACGTCACGTCGAGAATTCTTGAAGGACACCGGTCGGATCGCCGCTACCTCAGCTTTTATGGCGGCGGCCGTTCCACGTATGTACGCTGGGCAGAGCAGCACTATTAAGGTGGCCTTGATAGGCTGCGGCGGCCGGGGCACCGGCGCAGCCTCGGACGCCTTGTCCGTAAATAATGGGCCGATGAAACTCGTCGCCATGGGCGACGTCTTCGAAAATCGCCTTAACAGCAGTTACGGGAATTTGAAGAAAATTCACTCCGACCAGGTGGATGTACCCAAGGGTCGCCGGTTCCTGGGCTTCGACGCTTACAAACATGCGATGGATTGTCTGAGTCCGGGCGATGTCGCGATCTTTGCAACGCCTCCGGCATTCCGCTGGGTGCATTTCACCTACGCAATCAAGAAAGGCCTCAATGTTTTTATGGAAAAGCCTGTCACCGTGGACGGCCCGACCAGTCGGCGGATGTTCAAACTCGCCGAGGAGGCAACAGCGAAGAACCTCAAAGTAGGAGTGGGATTGATGTCCCGTCACAGCCGGGCACTTGAGCAACTGGCTAAACGCATCCAGGACGGCGAAATCGGCGAGGTCATTCTGCAGCGCGGCTACCGGATGCATGGACCGATTGGATTCTTCTCCTCGCTGCCCAAACCACCCGGTATCAGTGAGCTGCTTTACCAGGTGCAGCGCTTCCACAGTTTCATCTGGGCCAGCGGCGGGAACTTCAGCGACTTTAACATCCACATCATCGACCATCTATGCTGGATGAAAAACGCCTGGCCGATCAAGGCCCAGGCCGTGGGCGGCCGCCATTATCGTAAGAGTCCCGAAGGCATCACTTACGTGGACCAGAATTTCGATACGTATTCGGTGGAATACACCTACGCCGACGGCAGCAAATTCTTCTT
>JBGVTO010000367.1:0-3974 GCA_041862635.1 Phycisphaerae bacterium
GCCCGCCTGGCGGCGGTGTTGAAGATTTCGATGCCTCTGTCAAGCGTTCTGCCGAAGCTGGCCTCTTCGGATTCGATTACCGTTGAGACGTAGTCTGCCCTTTCCCGTATCTCGCCGAACGCATCGCCCAGACAATCGACGACTACCGGCACGAGCTTGTAAATAAACGGCTCGTGCATTCCCAATTCTCTGCCGAACCTCGAAGCCCGGCGAAGTATTCGGCGAATCACGTACCCCCTGCCTTCGTTGGATGGAATCGCTCCATCGGTTATCGCAAAGACAAGTGAGCGAATGTGGTCGGCTATTACCCTGAAGGCATTGTCGGTTTTGTTGCCGAGCTTCGACGTATATTTGTGGCCGGTGATGTCACTTGTGCGGCCGATTATCGGCATAAATAAGTCGGTATCGTAGTTGCTCTGTTTGTTCTGCAGCACTGCTGCGATTCTTTCCAGACCTGCACCGGTGTCAACATATCTGGCTGAAAGCGGCACCATTTTGCCGTCGCCCAGACGATTGAACTGTATGAAAACAAGGTTCCAAAGCTCAATGTATCTTGCGCAGCCGGCATTGACCCGGCACTTATGGCCCGGTACATTTTTCATATCGCACATATCGGGGCCGAGGTCGATATGTATCTCACTGCAGGGCCCGCAGGGGCCGGTCTCGCCCATTTCCCAGAAGTTATCTTTTTTACCGTAAGCCAGGACCTTCTCGGCGGGTATCGGAGTTACTTTGGTCCATAAGTTCGCGGCCTCTTCATCTTCCGGCAGCCCCTCGGCGTGGTCGCCTCCAAAAACCGTCGCCCACAATCGGTCCTGCTCGATGCCCCATACCTCTGTAAGAAGCTCCCAGGCCCATTGGATTGCCTCGGCCTTGAAGTAATCATCGAACGACCAGTTGCCTAACATTTCAAAAAATGTGTGGTGGTAGGTGTCTTTGCCAACTTCTTCAAGGTCGTTGTGTTTACCGCTGACCCGCAGGCATTTCTGACTGTTCGCAACACGGGGATAATCGGGAGGGACCAAACCGAGAAAAATATCCTTGAACTGATTCATTCCCGCATTGGCAAAAAGCAGTGTCTCGTCCCCGATGGGAACTATAGGTGAGCTGGGGACGACTTCGTGGTCTTTGCTTTTGAAAAAATCTATAAAGTCGTTTCTTATTTGTTTTGCAGTCGACATAGTATTTCGTTTAGTCTTTCGAGAGTCACTTAGCAGTTATTTTTCGATAAACGGCCATTCCCAAGCTCGTCCTTCGACTCCGCTCAGGACTCGCTTGAGTCTGCCGCGCATTCTTTATCAATTTTATTGGGTGGCAGCCTCATCCCGATGCCGTTTATCGGGATGGGGATGGTTTCTCCCTGGCTAAACACGTACCCGCGAAAGCAGGGACAATCATCAATCATCAATCATCAATTGTCAGGCCTTTGGCAACGAGGATTTTATTTTTTAGTTCCTTGCACAAATCCTTGTTTTCGATGAGAAATTTTTTGGCGTTTTCTCTGCCCTGGCCGAGTCGCATACTGCCGTAGTTTAGCCAGGTGCCGCTTTTTTCAACAACATTACAGTTAGTGGCCAGGTCGAGCAAATCGCCCTCGTAGCTGATTCCGCTGTCGAACATGATATCGAACTCCGCGTCGCGGAAGGGTGGTGCGATTTTGTTCTTTACCACCCTGGCCCTGACCCTTGAGCCGATGGCGCCGGTACTGTCCTTTATGGTTGTTATTCGTCGCAGGTCGATTCGGACGGATGTGTAAAATTTCAGCGCCCTTCCGCCGGGTGTGGTTTCCGGGTTGCCGAACATAACACCGATTTTCATGCGGATTTGATTTATGAAGATGAGGGCGGTTTTGCTCTTGTTGATAATACTGGTGAGCTTACGCATTGCCTGGCTCATCAATCTTGCCTGCAGTCCCACGTGGGTGTCGCCCATCTCGCCTTCGATTTCTGCTTTCGGTGTCAGTGCGGCCACTGAGTCAATGACTATGACATCGACGGAATTGGAGCTTATTAACATCTCGGTGATATCGAGCGCCTGCTCGCCGGTATCGGGCTGGCTGACCAGCAGACTGCTGACATCGACACCGAGTCTTTTGGCCCAGGTTGTATCCAGGGCGTGTTCGGCATCGATGAACGCAGCCACGCCGCCTGCCCGCTGGGCGTTGGCAATAACGTGAAGTGCCAGGGTCGTTTTGCCGGACGACTCCGGCCCGAACAATTCGGCAACCCTGCCGCGCGGGATGCCCGCTCCGCCGAGGGCTAAATCCAGCGATAATGAGCCGGTGGGTATGCCCTCAATCCTGGCGTATCTGTGCTCGTCCATCTGCATAATAGCGCCCTGGCCGTATTGCTTTTCTATCTGCGCAATCACACGCTGCAGAGCGTTTTCTTTGCCGGTCGCCTGTGGTTTCAAACGCTCTATCTTGCCTTTGGATGTTGCCTGAGTTCTTTTTGTCTTTGCCATTTTTCTTTTCTCCTATTTCGTATCTCGCTTCTGACTTTATGTTCTTTGCATTTTTTATTGCAGCTTGTAATTTCCTAACACAGTATAAATGGGGCCTTTCGGCGTTAGCTGGCTTTGGTAAACCGAGACCGAATCAGCCGAGATAGTTCCGAGCTTAAAATCTTTGTATCCTTCCGTCATTTGCGCCAGTTTAACACCTGCCTTTGAGTTTCTCACCCTGCAGAGGGTCAGATGGCCTGAAAATTTTCTTGTTTCTTTGGGCCAGCCGGCCGAGGCCAATTGCTCCTCAAGGTCATTCTGTAATTGTAGCAGATTATCGCTATTCTGTCCTGTGCCAATCCATAAAACTCTGGCACTTCTGCCGCCGAAATGGCCGACCGTTTCCAGGGCCAGCTCGAAATTCTTGTGTCGGCTCGCGACCTCTTTGGTTATGTTGCAGACATCGACGGCCTCCTGGTCTTTAATCTCGCCTAAGAATTTCAATGTCAGATGTATATTATCGGGATTTACCCATTTGACGTCGCTTTTTTTAATATCGACTTTGCTTCGCAGCTCGTCTTGCAGGCTGCCTAAGGCCTTTCTGATTTGTTCGTCGATATCTATTGCTATAAATACTCGCATTTTTTTACCAGTTAAAATTGTGTTAACTTTCGCAGAGTTTCAAGTCTGCTATCAATATCAGACCTGTCTATGGAATTTAATCCGTTCAGCAAAAAATCGGCAATGGTAAAGGAGGCGACCACTGTACCGTAGGCGACTGCTGCCTTCAACGTCTCAAAATTTGTTTTGCCGCTTTGTGCCAGATAGCCCATGAATCCGCCTGCGAAGCTGTCGCCGGCGCCTGTCGGGTCCTTGACGTCGGTGGCTGGATAGGCCGGCAGAACAAATTTTTCGCCCCCGTCGTTGCACAGTATTGAGCCGGATTCACCTTTTTTGATAACAACGACACCCGGCCCCATATCCAGGATTTTTTCTCCTGCTCTTATCAGATAGTGTTCCTTTGCTAACATCCTTGCTTCGTCTTCGTTGATTATCAGGCAGTCGGTTTTTTTCAGCAGTGCTTTTAAGTCATCGAGGTGGTCTTTAATCCAGCAGTTCATCGTATCAGCCGCTACGAAGGCCGGCGCCTGTATTTGTTCGAGCAATTGATGCTGAAGTCTGGGTGCCGTGTTTGCAAGAAATACGAACTTGCTGTCCCTGAACGAATCGGGCACCCTCGGCGGCTCTTCAGCAAGAACATTTAGTTCCATGCAATCCGTCGTCCTGTTGTCCATATTTTCGTGATATGTGCCGGCCCAGCGGAATGTTTTGCTCTGCTCTCTTACTTCCAGGCCTGTCAGGTCAACGTTTCTGCCGGCGAAAACCTGCGCCAAATCAAACGGGCAGTCCGAGCCGATAACGCCTACAAGCCGGACAGGAGAAAAGAAACTCGCTGCCATACTAAAATATACAGCCGCCCCGCCGAGACAGTTCTCGCTTACACCATAAGGCGTCTTAACTGTATCAATTGC
>JBGVTO010000368.1:0-4654 GCA_041862635.1 Phycisphaerae bacterium
TGAGGAGCGGAGCTATCAACCTGCTGGATGCTTCCGTGGGCAGCAGGACGGCGTCGGTAGTTGCGCTTCAGCGCTTCGGGCAGGGACAGACAATGGGGGTAGCGACGAACACCCTCTGGAAATGGACTCAGACCTCCGACGTGCTTAAGCAGGCTTACGGTCATTTTTGGCGACAGTCGGTCAGGAACCTCTCGCAATGGGAGGAAGGGGAGCGTTTTGTTGGCGTCAAGTGGGATAAAAAAGGCTACAGACCCGGTGAACAGGCCATCGCTACGATTCGCGTTGCCGGGCGCTATAATCCGGGACAGTTACACTTGAAAGCAACGTTGACTCCGCATCAATTGTCTCTCAACGAAAGTCGTGAGCCTGCGCCCGATTTGCAACGTCCCGGCTCAGTTTCAATTGGTGCGGGGCAGCCGGTATCTGTCGAACCAGTGATGAGCAGGGAGAATACATTCCGAGCGGAAATGGTTTTTTCCAAGAGGGCCGAATACCTGTTTGAAGTGCATGCTTATGTAGGAGAAAAACTATTAGAGTCTTATGAAAAGACATTAGTAGTGGGACCGGGTGTGAATGAAGGTGCTAATCTTGAAGTTGACCATGCGTTCCTGGATGACCTGGCGATGCGAAGCGGCGGTGCATATTTTCGAGAAACCGATTTTGAAAATCTGGTTGAGACACTTAGAAGCAGGGTTATGGACTATGCTGTAAGTATGGAGATTCCGCTGGTTCAAGATAAGTACATATACATTCTGATATTTTTGGGTATTCTTATGCTGGAATGGACAATGCGTCGCAAGATGAATCTTTTTTAATGCAAAGGCTTGAATAATTGTGCAGAAAACAAGGCTGAAAAAAGAGATAAAAAAAATGAAGCCAAAAGTTGACCCCGCACCAATTGAACCCTTACCAAAGAGCCTTCTTGGTAATAAGAAAATCTCTTTATCCGAAGGACAATTGGTGCGGGGTGAGTTTTGGTTCTGTGTTTTTTGCTTTTTATTTTGGTCCGGCAATCTAATGTGTGGTGCTTCGACGGGGACGTTGTTTAGCGATGCCACTCAAAAGAAGAGTCAGGCCCGAATTGCCGCGGTCTATTTTTCCGATGGGAAGGTTCTGACAGGCGAGATATCGTTAACGCCGGGTCGAAGTTTCAAGCTGAACATACCCAAGGCAGGGAAGCTCAAGACCAGAGATATGGTAACAGGAGAAGATGTGCAATACGGCAAAGTGAGGTATTTTACTTTTGAGCCGGTGCGGGAGATTCGTTTTTATCCGGAAAAAGAGGAGATGCGCCGCAGTTGGAAGTTCATAGAAACGACCAAATACAATGAAAAGACAGGTGAGGCGGATTATTCACCTGCCGCAAAAGAATACTCCGGCAAACCGTATCCGCTGCGGTATCTCGCTGCGATGGTGATTTTCAACAGTAATGAATCTCTACAGGGACATCTCTACACCGTGACAGTATATCTTAAGACCGAGGAGAAAACGAACAGACTGGTTTTGTGGAGTAAGCAGCGGGGCGGAGAGGGAACTACGCTGGATGAGCTTGTTTACGTCCAAAGAATAAAACTATTGGATGAAGGTAAAAATATTGCAGCCAAAGTTACCGTAAAGTTTGTCGATATGCATTTCGGGCCGGAGGATGCGGTTCAGGCGGTGACAAAGGAATCTTTGACTCCGATACCAACTAAAATAACCGAAAGCAATGATGCATGTGTGGTCGAATCTGCATTTGGCGAGGAGTTTTATTTAGCTGTGAGAAAGGATGGAAAGTACATTGTTGGCTGGCCCTCGCCAGCGACAAGCGGGGACAGGCTCCAAGAACAGGATAAAAAGCTATTTGCAGTTGCGCAGGACCACATCAAAAGACAAAGAGATTTTTACAATGAAAAGAAACTGTTAGGGGTGATGACCCCCGCCAGCAACAAGCGGGGGCAGGCCAGTAAGGACGGCAGAGAGGTGCTTACCCTGGTGAGTCTTCGACGCAAGGTAGCACCGACTCATTTCGGAGAAATAGGCGGCGAGTGGGACAGAGAATTAGGGACGGTGGTTGAGCCCTGGCGGTTGAGCATCTGGCGATGGAAGTATGATAGAGCAAATCAGGAACTGATACTATCGGCGCGGGGGACGTTTTTCCGCGTTATCTTGCTGCCGGAGGATCCTACGCCGGAAGTTGTTATTTCAGAAAAGCTTTGGTCCAGCACCAATTGCACTTTTGGAAATGCAGTGAATCTGCCGGTTGAGTCAACCCAACCGCTTAACTCAATTGGTGCGGGACAGCGAAAGGACGATACTGTCGTTGTAGGTCAAAGCCCTAAAAAGGAACCTTAGAGGAACAAAGTTATGGACCATATAAATGACCAGCAGAGCGAGCCGGTTCGAGAGACCATAGGCAGAGGCCGACGGATAATGATGGCTAACCGGCTGGTTTTAGGAGGGTTAGTGTGGGGGACGGTTTGCCTGGGTGTGTGGCTCGTGCTGTGTTTTATGGACAACCTTTTACATTTTCCACCCGGGTTACGACTGGCACTCATCTTGAGCTGGGCGGGTCTGATGGTATTTGAATTTTGGAAGAATTTGTTATCGCCGATTTTACAGATTGAAGGGCTTGAGGGTACAGCATTACTTCTGGAGCGCAAACATAATGTGCCGGAAAACATGCTGATTAATGCACTGTGTTTTGAGTCTCGTGAATTTAACTCAGACGAGAAACCATTTGCCCTCCGAACAATAGAGACAGCCATTTCCTTAATGTCAACAGCAGACCTGAAAAAGCTGTGGGATAGACGGAGAATAAGAAAATGGCTGATAGCGTTTTTGATTATTATGCTGTTTTGGATGGTTTACGCTATTAGTCATAGCCATTATGTAGTGAATGCCCTGGCAAGGTTCTTTCGGCCGTTAGCAGATGTGCCCCCGGCAGGTTCGGTGGTGCTGAAGGTTACTCCGGACAGTGACGTAACCATCGCGGAAGCTGATGATTTGCTTGTGTCGGTTGAAGTTAAAGGCAGGGGAGGTGATAGAGCGCTGCGGAGTTATCCAGAGATTGTATGGATGGAGGGAGCAGACTTTATAAGTACTGAAAAGGGCAAAGGCAAAAGTACAACCATGCAGGCGGTGGGGGATAAGCAGGGAGTATTCAACTATACTTTTGCAGCGGTAGATAGGCCGTTTGCTTTTCGGGTGTTCGCGGCAGATACTTACAGTTCCAGTATCAAGGTGACGGTTAATACAGTGCCGAGAATAAAAGAATCTCAGTTTCATATTTCTTCACCGGCATATACGGGTATGGGACAGGTTAGCACTATGGGGCCTCCTGAGGCGGTATCAGGATTGGCCGATTCGCAGGTAGTTGTGGACGTGAAGCTGGATAAGCAGGCTGAAGGGCTGTGGTGGAAGGCGCAGGACAAAACTATTGAGTTTAAAAATGTTGACAGGATATGGCGTGTAGAAACGCAGCTGCAAAAAGCCGGCAACTACCAGCTTGAGGTCAAGGGGCCGGGAAGTGACAGACGTATTGCCATTGCTTCCGGGCCGATTTTACTGCAGCAGGACAGTGTGCCGGAAATTGAATTTGTGAATGCCGACCAAAGCCTTAGGGTGAATCCTGGAGAAAGACTGAAGTTTGACATACAAGCTTCTGACGATTTTGGGATCGGCCGGATATATGTAACACTCGGACAAATGCGAGCGAACAGCCCGGCGGAAACAATAGAGCAGTGGAAATATGAAGGACCACCGGGAAGAAAGGAGCAGGTGGCTGAGACACTTCGCCTGTCGGTTGATGCCGGTGTGTTCAAACCGGGTTCGGCCTACGTTCTACAAGCATTCTGTCAGGATTTTAGCCCAATGGAGCACCTGGGTCAATCGCAGCCTGTTACAATTCAGGTCAAGTCACTGGATGAGCTGACGATTTCGGCTGATGACCCGCGAGGTTCCGCCTTTGAGGCACTGGATAAGGCCATTGAAGCCCAGCAGGCGGCCTTGGGTGTAACGGAAAATGTATTGACGAACCTCGACGATGTAATTAATGCAAACAGGAAAGAAGCGGAAAATATCAAGAGCCTGCAGAGGCATCAGGGCGAAATGAACCAAAAGCAGAAGCTTGTTGGTGACTATATGACTGAGGCCTGGGATGTATCATCACCTCCGCGTCCGAGGTTTGTTGATAAACTGGTTGAGCTCAGAGACGGCGAACACGCCCGTGTAATGGAGAAAATAGGAACGATTGGTGCAACAGAACCAAAGACTAAAGCAATTAAGGCGGCTAATAAATCTGCTGTTTCTTATTCACTGCAATCTGTCGAAAAGCAGCAGGCTTTCCTGCTCGAACAGCTCATCGCGCTTAAAGGTGTAATTGCCAAAGAGAGCCAGGCTGAAGCGGAAAAGGCGGCGGCGGAAATTTTAGGCGAAAGTATCGAGTCACTTGATAAAGGTGTAGAAGAATCGCTCAAAGAAATGGCCAAGGAATTGGATGAGTTCGTCAATAAGCAGAAAGAGATAATGCAGGAAAGACAAATGATTATGGATAAGCCGCCGGAAGATTTTAGCACAGAGGAAGAGGACAGACTGGAAGAGCTTGCGATGGACCAATCCAAACTGGCGGAGATTTTGTCGGATGTGGTGAACGATTTTACTAATCTGGACCTGC
>JBGVTO010000369.1:0-9591 GCA_041862635.1 Phycisphaerae bacterium
TGCCCAGTTCTGGCACGTATTTGGTGCCTGGCATTTCAATGTGCAAATGATACGAGTGGCAATAATTGGAGCAAGCGGATATACCAGTGCCGAATCCATACGGATTCTCCTGAGGCATAATGAGGCGGAGCTTACCTATCTGACCGCGCTGCCTGCCGAATGCGGAGCGGCAGAGGACGTTTTCCCGCAATTTAAAGGACGGTGCGCTCTGCAAATTGAGCCGTTGGATTTAGACAAACTATCCGACCTTGCCGATGTCGCTCTGTGCTGTCTGCCGCATAAGGTCTCTATGGAATTTGTGCCGAAACTTTTAGACGCAGGGCTGAAAGTAATCGACTTTAGTGCCGATTACCGCATCAAAGATGTTGCAGTATATGAAAAGTATTACGTCAAGCATACCGATACCGAGAACTTAAAACACGCTGCTTTCGGCCTGCCTGAGCTTTTCCGCGAACAGATAAAAGGTGCAAAGCTCGTCGCTAATCCCGGCTGTTACCCAACCGGAGCCTCACTTGCCATCGCGCCGCTGCTCAAAGAAGACCTGATAGAAACCGAGACCGTTATCGTCAACGCGGTAACAGGCGCATCGGGGGCGGGGATGAAACCTTCGAGTAAATTTCATTTTCCGAATATGAACGAGAATTTTTTCCCCTACGGCATCGGCAATCATCGCCACATGCCGGAAATCGAACAAATAGCAAGTGATGTCGCGGGCAAGAAGGTTACCGTGCTTTTTCAGCCGCACGTGGGACCTTTCGACAGAGGAATTCTCTCGACGGTCTATTGCCCACCGAAGAAGAACCTTAGCAATGAGCAACTATTACAGCTCTATAACGATTTTTATGAAGCTGAGCCATTTGTGCGGATACGCAAGGATGCCCCTGCTGTCAAAGATGTCGCAGGGACGAATTACTGCCATATCTTTGTAACCAATGTCAAGGGCAGAATTGTCTGTTTTTCAGCCATTGATAACCTGGTAAAGGGCGCATCAGGCCAGGCGATTCAGAATATGAATATCACCTTCGGCTTTGAAGAAACCCTGGGATTGGCATAGGAGCAACAATGGCTGATGGTGTGATTAAAGTTGCGACGTGTCAGTTTGCCGTGGGGGCTTCGATAAAGAGAAACTCCAAAATAATCTGCGAGTTTTTGCGCAAATCGAAAAAGGCTAAAGCCGACATTGTTCACTTCTCCGAATGTGCTCTTAGCGGCTATGTGGGTACCGACTTTCCGAACTTCGAGGGCTACAATTGGGACCTGCTCAAAGAAGAGACACAAAAAGTTATGGCGCTAGCCCGTGAATTACATCGATGGGTTGTTTTAGGCAGCACGCACCCATTAACTGAGCCGAACAAGCCGCATAACAGCTTGTACCTTATCAATCCAATGGGCAAGATTGTTGACCGTTACGATAAGAGATTCTGCACACCGGGCGATTTGCGAAGGCTTACGCCGGGCAATAGATTTACGGATTTCACCATAAACGGCGTGAAATGCTCGCTGCTGATATGTTTTGATTTGAGATTTCCGGAGATTTATCGAGAATTATATAAGCAAAAAGTCAACTGCGTTTTCCAATCGTTTTACAACGCCCGCCAAAAAGGGCCGAGCGTACATACGCACATTATGCGCCAGACAATGCAGTGCCGAGCGGCGACAAATCATTTCTGGGCGAGCTGCGCGAATTCGAGCGGATATTATTCGCCGTATCCATCTTTTTTTATCCAGCCGGACGGCAAAATAGCAAAACAGCTACGACAAAATCGCCCCGGCTTGATGGTTAATACAGTCAATTTGAAAAGGAAATTTTACGACCCGATGGCTGATTTCAGGGATATGGTTCTCGCCGGAGCCCTTAGCAACGGCCCTAAAATTATTAAAGACAGACGCTCAAGAATCACAACCCAGCTTTGAAAATAGCTACTCTGAGAATAAAAAAGCTGGTTAAATCAGCCATTTAGATTTATAATAATCAAGGAGGGAAAGAGTAACGTCTATCCAGAAAGGAATGAAAAATGCCGGATAGGTCGAGAGATTGGCTGACCCAGGCCAAACGCGATTTAAATCACGCAGTAAATGCTCGCCAAGACGGGGATTTTGAGTGGTCGTGTTTTAGTGCTCAGCAAGCAGCGGAAAAGGCGGTGAAGGCGGTCTTTCTTCACCTGCACGGCGAAGGCTGGGGACATTCGGTCTTTGGCTTATTAGGCGCACTCAGAGATAAGGCGGATGTTCCGGAGGGGTTGTTAGATGTTGCAAAAGCTCTGGACAAGCATTATATCCCCACACGTTATCCTAACGGCTTTGACTCCGGAGCTCCAGGTGACTACTACACAAAAACCGATGCGCAACAGGCAATCGAAAATGCTCGACAAATCATCGAATTCTGTGAAGGTTGTATTTGCTGACAAAGCGAATGTCCTGCGTCAGTTAAAAGAATACGCGAAAAGCATCAAACGCAAACACGCGGAAGTGGAGCGGGTGGGTTTTTTTGGTTCTTACGCGAATAACACATACGGCCCGGCCAGCGATGTGGACCTGCTGATAATTCTGCGAGAAAGCTCCAAGCGTTTCCTGGACAGAATTCCCGATTATCTTCCGGAGAACTTTTCTGTTAGCTGTGATGTTTTTCCATACACCGACGAGGAGATAGAGAGAATGAAACAGTCAGGTACGCCCTGGATTTGCCACGTTCTTAATGAGGTAGTCTGGCTTTAGATGATAAGAAACAAGCATAAACTCAATAAGTTTTATCAAAAACTAATCAAGGAAGAAAACATTTCTTATGAAAAGGCTCTGTCTATATATGAAGCACTCCATAAAGAAGCCGTGTCTTTAGGGGTTATCAATTCCGAAAACATCTTAGAGGGATTGGAAATTGATTTGAGAATTGCTAAAGCGATAAATGGATTAAGTTCGTGATAGAAGAATTAATAAAAAAGATAGCTCAATGTTTGGACGAAGATAAGATTCCTTATATGATTATCGGTGGCCAAGCTGTACTGCTATATGGAACCCCACGCTTGACACGAGATATCGATATAACTTTAGGAATAGATACGGATAAATTCCTGTCAATTGAGAAGATATGCAAGAAATTAGGATTACAAATCCTTCCTGAAGATCCGGAGGGTTTTGCAGCAGAAACCAAAGTGCTTCCTGCAGAAGAGGTGGAACTGAGAATACGAGTAGATTTTATTTTTTCTTTCACTCCGTATGAAGCGCAGGCTATCGGGAGAATAAAAGAAGTCCGTATTCGTGGTTATCCAGTAAAGTTTGCATCTTGCGAAGATGTAATTATTCATAAGATGATTGCAGCAAGAGCTGTTGATGCCGAAGACGTAAAGAATATATTGATTAAGAACAAAGACTCGATTGATCTTAAATACATCACCGGATGGCTTTTAGAGTTTAGTAAGATTTCTGAGCACGAAGGGATATTAGAAGGCTTTAACAGTTTATTGAAGTAGTAAGAGGCACAAGATGGCTAATAATACTATTACTGCACCTAAAGGATTTTGGGCGGCGGGGGTACAATGCGGTATTAAGAAATCGGGCAAATCCGATTTGGCACTGCTTGTTTGCCCAACTGGTGTAAACGCAGCAGCGGTTTTTACAACTAACAAGGTCGTCTCGGCGGCGGTACAGGTGTGCAAAAAGCATGTGAGAAGCTCAAGAATACATGCAGTGGTCGTCAATTCCGGCAATGCTAATACCTGCACCGGCCGAAAAGGTATCGAAAATGCAATTTCAATGTGCAGCCAAACAGCACGTTCATTAACCGAGATACGAGATACGAGATACGAGCCACGAAATATTCTCGTTGCTTCGACAGGCATTATCGGAAAACAGTTGGAGATTAAGAAAATTACCACCGGCATTGCAAAGGCGGCGGCGAAGCTCTCAGCTTCTTCCAAAGCGGGCCTGGATTTTGCACGGGCGATAATGACGACCGACACCAGGCCGAAACAAGCCGTCCGCCGACTCGAAATATCAGGCACTAACGTTACGATAGCCGGCGCAGTCAAAGGGGCCGGTATGATTGCGCCCAATATGGCAACCACACTTTGCTTTATTACTACGGACGTAGCTGTAACAAAACCATTGCTGGCGAAAGCCCTAAAGGCTGCCATCGGCAATTCGCTAAACAGGCTGACTGTTGACGGCCATCAAAGCACAAATGATACTGCGATAATTCTTGCCTCCGGCCTGGCGGGCAATGCCGAAAGAATCGGCATAGTAAGCCAGTGTCCGCGGTATAAAAGGTTTGCCAACGCATTGGCTGAAGTTTGTGATGATTTAGCCAAGCAGATGGCACTCGATGCCGAAGGGGCAACACGGATATTTAAGGTAGTTGTCAAGGGTGCAGCTACAAAGGCTGATGCCGAAAAGGCCTGCAGGGCAGTAGCCGACTATCCGCTGGTAAAATGTGCAGTGAACGGCGGCGACCCAAATTGGGGCAGAATTATCTGTGCCGTCGGTTCGGCTTCTGTCAAGTTGAATCCGAATAAACTCTCCTGTAAGCTCGGGCCAATAACCGTTTTTAAAAACGGTGCGCCGAGAAAATTTGACGCAAAAAAGGCAAGTAAGGTCGTTTCGCAAATCGAGCACACCGTAACCGTGAATTTAGGGGCGGGCAAAGCGGACGATTTTTGCTATGGCTGCGATTTAAGCGCCGAATATGTAAGAATCAACGCTGACTACCACACTTGAGATGGGAATATACGAGTATAAGCATTTCGTACTTTTGTAATTTTTTCTGCACGTATGCACTTTTGACCTATTTTTGGTTTTCCCGCAATAAAACAGTTGAAAAACTAATCCGTTTGGTTAAACTGCTTGCGACTTTAAGTCTGTTATGACGTATGTGTTTAGCCAGGGAAAAACCATCCCCAAAGCCTTTGGCTTTGAGGATGCCACCCAATAAAATTATTAAAGAATGTGTGGCAGCCTCAAGCGCGTCCTGAACGGAGTCGAAGGACAAGCTTGGGGATGGCCATTTAAGCCACGCTTGGCTAAACACGTACGTTATGACAGTAGAGATGACTGTCAATTTTGATAAGGAGTAAAAAAGTGAAAGTTATTAAGAGTACCTTTGTATTTTTGGTGCCGTGTTTTGCATTTAGTGCGGTGGCAATGGCGGCAGAAGGCTCTGAATCGGCTCAGCTCGTAAGCACACCACTGAGCTGGTGGATTGCCCCTGTAGCGGCGATATTGGCTTTGGGATTTGCGTGGTATTTCTATAAGAAGGTGATGGCTGCCCCCGAAGGCAATGAAAAAATGATAAGTATTGCTCACCATGTCCGTGAAGGGGCATACGCCTATCTGTTCCGGCAGTACAGTGTTGTGACGCTGGTATTTTTGATTCTGCTGGTCATCTTAGCGGTCTGCGCTTATCTGGGCGTTCAGAACCCGTTCGTTCCGGTCGCATTTTTAACAGGCGGTTTTTTTAGCGGGCTGTGCGGCTTTTTAGGTATGAAAACGGCGACAAACGCCTCATCCCGCACCGCTCAGGGTGCCAGCGTGAGTTTGAATAGCGGCCTGCAGGTTGCCTTTCGTTCGGGTGCGGTTATGGGTCTTGTCGTCGTCGGGTTCGGCCTGCTGGATATATCCCTGTGGTATCTGATTTTGGATAAGCTGGTATACACGCAGGCTCACATGGAAGAGGGCTTGAAGCTCTGGGGGCTTTGGTTGGTGACACCCGGCATGCACGCCGAGCACAAGCTGGTTGAGATTACCACGACAATGATTACTTTCGGTATGGGTGCCTCAACCCAGGCCTTGTTTGCACGTGTCGGCGGTGGAATCTACACTAAAGCCGCAGACGTCGGAGCGGACCTGGTCGGCAAAGTCGAGGCTGGCATCCCTGAAGATGACCCAAGAAACCCGGCTACAATCGCTGATAACGTTGGCGATAACGTCGGCGATGTTGCCGGTATGGGGGCCGACCTGTACGAAAGTTACTGCGGCTCAATTCTTGCTACCGCGGCCCTTGGTGCGGCACTGCCGCTCTCTGCTGTTGCCCAGAGTGGTATGGATCCGCTCAAGGCCGTTCTTGCTCCAATGGTTGTGGCGGGTCTGGGTATCATCCTTTCGATTGCCGGTATCTTTATGGTTCGCTGTAAGGAGGACGCCAGCCAGAAGAATCTGCTGCGGGCCCTGCTGTTCGGGACGCTCGGCAGCTCTGTGTTAATCCTCGTTGCAATTGGATTGATGGCGAGCACCGACTGGATTAGCTGGGGAGTATTCGGTTCGGTTGTCTCAGGGCTGATTGCAGGAGTGCTCATAGGTCAGTTCACCGAATACTACACCTCTGACGAATACGGCCCGACGCGGGGTATTGCCGAACAGGCCAACATGGGGCCTGCTACAACAATTATTGAAGGTTTTGCGATCGGCATGTTTTCGGCCGGGTTGCCTGTAGTAGCGATTGTGGTCGGCATTCTGTGTGCGTTTGGCTTTGCGGGCGGTTTTTCAAATATATCGATGGGCCTCTACGGTATCGGCTTTGCCGCAGTCGGAATGCTCGCCACATTAGGCATTACTTTGGCAACAGATGCTTATGGCCCGATTGCGGACAACGCCGGCGGAAATGCCGAGATGAGCGGCCTGGGACCGGAGGTCAGAAAAAGGACTGATGCCCTCGATGCCCTCGGCAATACGACAGCAGCAACGGGTAAAGGCTTTGCGATTGGCTCGGCAGCTCTGACGGCAATGGCGTTGCTGGCTGCATACATCGAAGAGGTTCGAATCTGGATATCAAGGCTTGCAGCAGATGCCGGCGGAATTTTCCAGGTTGGTGATGTTGCGTTTACGCCCGAAAGCGCAAAGATAGCAGGCGTTATGGATTTTATCTCAGCCTATAACCTGACAATAATGAATCCGAAGCTCATTTGTGGTCTCTTTATTGGCGCTATGATGGCCTTTGTATTCTGTGCTATGACAATGAAGGCGGTCGGCAGGGCGGCAGGGGATATGGTCAATGAAGTTCGCCGGCAGTTCAGGGAAATAGCCGGCATTATGGAGGGCACGGGCCAGCCTGATTACGCTCGATGTGTTTCTATTTCCACCCGCGGCGCGCAGAAAGAGATGATTTTACCCTCACTGCTGGCAATTATCATTCCTGTTTTAACGGGGCTGCTCTTAGGTGTAGCTGGTGTGATGGGACTTTTGGCAGGAGGGTTAACTTGCGGTTTTGTTCTTGCAATTACACTCAACAACGCCGGCGGCGCCTGGGACAACGCCAAGAAATACATCGAAAAAGGCGCCCACGGCGGCAAAGGTTCCGATGCACACAAGGCCGCCGTCGTCGGTGACACCGTTGGCGACCCCTGCAAGGATACCTCCGGACCCAGCCTGAATATTCTGATAAAGCTGATGACAATGGTTAGCGTGGTCTTCTCAGGCGTTGTGGTAAAATTCGCCCCCGTTATCAGTGGCTGGCTCGGCCTCGGCGGTAAATAAAATTTGTTTATGAGGTAGCCCATTCTTGCCGAAAAAAAGAGAATGAGGTGAAAAATGGGTATTAGGTATCATTGTACAGATAGTTGGGTAGTTTTATTTGTATTGCTTCTGTTTCTTGTACTTTTATTCATCTGGACGGTGCCTGCTTGTTATTAAACACTCCTCGGTTGACATAACTGCCTGACAAAGGTAATCTATCAGGGTGGCCGAATGGGCCGCCCTTTTTTATTGAAGATGAGGACATAAGGTTTGACAAAAAAGCGAAGTACGAAGGCAAAATCCATTAAAGATTCTACAACCGGGCACCGGCGGCAAAAAGAGAAGGTTTCTGACGCCGCAAAGGCATTTGCTCTGGCCTCAGCTAAGGTGGCGGCCAGCCGGCATTGCAGCGACATTACCGTTCTGGATTTAAGGGGCAAATCTCCTGCCACCGATTATTTTGTAATCGCCACCGGCACAAGCAACAGGCAGATGCGTACCGTTGCCGATGAAATCTGTGAAGCTGCAAGAGAACAGGGTCTGAAGCGTTTCGGCCGGGCCGGCTATGAGCAGGCACGCTGGATTTTGCTCGACTTTATCGACGTCGTAATCCACATCTTTGACAGCGAATATCGCAACTACTATGACCTGGAATTACTCTGGGGCGACGCGGAAAAATTGACAATTGATTAATGATTATTAAATGAAACCGACTATTGACATACTTGAGGAGCGGATTAGTGCAGCGATGGCCACTGCTACCGGCCGTGATGATTCTGCCGCCATAGTAAGACCCTCTACCGACCCTAAGTTCGGCGATTATCAGGCAAACGGTATAATGCCATTAGCGAAAAAGCTGAAAACCAATCCCTGCAAACTCGCCGAAGATGTCGTGGGAAATTTAGACCTCAGCGATATTTGCGACCCGCCGGAAGTTGCAGGCCCGGGTTTTATAAACCTACGCTTGAAACCCGAATTTTTAGCCGACAGATTAATTGAAATCAACAGAGCCATTGCCAATCTCGGCATAGACAAAGCCGATGTACCGAAGACTATTGTGGTCGATTTTTCAAGCCCGAATATCGCCAAACAAATGCATGTTGGCCATCTGCGAAGCACCATCATCGGCGATTGTGTCTGCCGAGTTCTCGAATTCCTCGGCCACAAAGTCATCCGCCAAAACCACATCGGCGATTGGGGAACTCAATTCGGAATGCTAATATGTTATTTTTATCGCACATATGGAGATTCACTTAAACAATTTGGAATTACAGTATCTGATATTAGTATTCCCAATATGGAGGTTTTTTACCGGGAAGCTAATAAGCTTTTTGATACCGACTCTGATTTTGCTTCTGAATCGAGAGAGTATGTTGTAAAGCTTCAATCTGGTGATCAGGACGTGTTTCCCATTTGGCAGTTCATATGCCAGCAGTCTCTTTATGGTTTCCAAGATCTGTACCGGAGCTTGGGGATTGGACTCAACTTGAGCGACGTTCGGGGCGAGAGTTTCTATAACAACAAATTAGCTGATGTAGTAGGAGATTTAAAAAGGAACGAACTTACTGTTGAATCCGATGGCGCTGTTTGTGTTTTTCCGCCGGGTTTTAAGAATAAAGAAGGTCAGCCTTTGCCGTTTATTATTCAAAAATCCGATGGGGCATATCTTTATGCCACGACTGATTTGGCGGCGCTACGATACCGGATTAATGAGCTAAAAGCGAATGCCATAATCTACGTTACCGATGCCCGGCAGAAGCTGCATTTTGAGATGTTGTTTGCTGTTGCGAAAATGGCAGGGTGGGTCAGTGATGATATTGAGCTTTCGCACGTTATGTTCGGCAGCATTTTAGGGGAAGATGGCACGCCGTTAAAAACGCGTGCCGGCGAGAGTGTAAAATTGAAAGAGCTGCTCGATGAGGCGGTTGAACGGGCAATGGCGGTAGTTGAAGAAAAAAATCCTGAGCTTTCACCGGGGAAAAAAGAGCAAATCGCCAGGGCGGTTGGAATCGGTGCCGTCAAATATGCGGATTACTCCAACAACCGGACAAGCGACTATGTCTTCAGCTTTGACAAAATGCTGGCGATGGATGGCAATACCGCTCCATATATGCAATACGCCTACGCCCGCATAAAATCTATCGAAAGAAA
>JBGVTO010000370.1:0-10149 GCA_041862635.1 Phycisphaerae bacterium
GCGGCTCGGATGAGGCCGAGAAATCTTGATGAATTTATCGGACAAAGGCATTTTCTTGGGTCCGATAAGCTTCTAACAAGGATGCTCGAGGCCGACAGGCTCAGCAGTCTGATATTTTACGGTCCACCCGGTACCGGCAAGACGTCTTTGGCCGCGGTGATTGCAAATTACACGAAGGCCGAATTTCACTATCTCAGCGCCCCCGCGGCCAGCGTCAGAGATATTCGGCAGATTATCGGGCGTGCCCGTGACAGGCTCGCAGGAGACGGGACGAGGACAGTGCTTTTTATCGATGAAATACACCGTTTCAACCGTGCACAGCAGGATGTCCTGCTGGATGATGTCGAGGCTGGGGTTTTGATTCTCATAGGTGCCACTACTGAAAATCCGTTTTTTTCGGTCAATTCGCCGTTGATTTCCCGCAGCACGGTATTTCATTTTGAGCCGCTCAGTGAGGAAGATGTTTTGAAATTGCTGAAGATGGCAATTGACGATGCCGAAAGAGGGCTTGGTCAGTTTGATATCGAGGCAGACCGGAAGGCGCTGAAATTTTTAGCGGTAATGTGCGATGGGGATGCCAGAAAGGCCCTTACGGCCCTTGAGGTTGGTGTGTTATCTCAGGGGGCCCGAAAGCCCGATTCGAAAATAAAATTTAATCTGGAGGTTGCAAAGGAGTCGATACAACAGAAGACAATTGACTACGACGGCACGGGCGATACGCACTATGACCTGGCAAGCGCCTTGCAGAAAAGCATGCGGGGTTCGGACCCTGATGCCACGGTTTACTGGCTTGCCCGGATGTTAGCGGGTGGTGAGGATATTCGTTTTATTGCCCGGCGGATTGCGATTTGTGCGGCTGAAGATGTGGGAAATGCCGACCCGATGGCGACGGTTTTAGCCGCTGCGGCGGTTCAGATATCTGAGTTTGTTGGTTTGCCGGAAGCCCAGTTGGCGTTGGCGCAGGCGGCATTGTATGTTGCCTGTGCACCGAAATCGAACGCTGCGGCTTGTGCTATTTGGTCGGCGATGTCGGATGTAAAAGAGCAGCCGATTAAACAAGTGCCGAAACATTTAAAAGACAGTCACTATGCGGCTGCAAAAAAGCTGGGTTTCGGAGCTGATTATAAGTATCCGCATAATTTTAAGGGTGGTTTCGTGCCGCAGGAGTATCTTCCGGCGTCGATGAAGAAAAAATATTACATGCCGAAAGAGAGCGGTTATGAAAAAAATATCAAGCACTATTTACAAAAGTTAGAAAGCTTGATACAAAAGAGCAAAACTGTCAAAGACAGTGGCGTAGAGAAGGATATGTAAATGGACAAGGCACAGTTGCGCCGGCAGTTACAGAACCGCCTGCTTGCTATACCATCGGAGCAGAGGAGTGAAAAAAGCCGGAAAGCATGCCGGAATTTGCTTTCGATATCACAATTTCAAAGTGCATCGACGATTATGATGTATTTGTCCCTTCCGCACGAGGCTGATACATCCGAGGCAATACTGCACGCATGGCAGCTCGGCAAGGTGGTAGCGGTGCCGAAGATTTCCTGGCAGCAAAGGCACATGATGCCGGTGCAGATACATTCACTGGAAACAGGTTTTTCAACGAGCTCATCCGGTCTACGAAATCCGATAGCGGGTGTGCCGATGCCGTTTGAAGATATTGATTTGGTGGTTACGCCGGCATTAGGATTCGACAGGAAGGGCAATCGGCTTGGGCGTGGCGGTTCCTATTACGACAGGTTTTTCGCTAACGCCGAACTTAATGCTGCCAGATGCGGCTTTGGTTTTGCAGAACAAATTATTGAGACGATACCGGTGACAGAGAATGATGAGCCGGTGGATCTTTTAGTAACGGATGAGGAAATAATATATTGTAGGGGACCCCGCAAGGCGGGAACCCAATAACGGGAAAGGAGATTGAGATGGCCCGTCGTTATCACCGCCCGCGAGGCAGACGAAGAAACGTAAACTGGATATATATAATTCCGGTTTTACTTATTGTTGCTGTTGCGATTGCTTATAAATATGGTCCTTTCGGCAAAGACAAAAATCAGTACGATACTACCGGTATAACAAACAATGCCGAGGCCAGTGTGCCGGAATTGAATGAAACAGAGCCGGAGATAGTTAGGGAGCCGTCGCAAAAGCCGGAGCTTACGCCGGAGCTCCCGCCCGAGTCTGCACTGGAGCCGATTTTGTCGGAGGTTGTATCGAAACCGAATTTGCCTGAGATTATACCGGTGCCGGATGTTGAACCTAATCCGGAGGCGGCAAAGCTGATTGCCGAAGCTACGGCGCTGCTGAGCGAAAAACCCAGCAGGGTTATAGACGCCCGCAGCAAGCTAAAAGAAGCGTTACGAATACCTATGAGCATCCAGCAGCGGACATTTGTGAAGGACCAACTGTCCGAGCTTGCTGATAAATGGCTGTTCAGCAGGGAGATTTTCCCTGATGACAAGCTTTGCGGGAGTTTACAGGTCAAGCCTGGGGACCAGCTTAGAGTGATAGGCAAGCAATTTAAGGTTCCCTACGAGATTCTTATGAAGATTAACAACATCAGCCAACCCCAAAACCTGCGAGCGGGCGAAACAATAAAAGTCATCGACGGCCCATTCCATGCGAAGGTTTATCGTTCGACTTTTACGATGGATTTATATCTTCAGGAGACTTTCGTTCGCAGCTTTCGTGTTGGTCTGGGCAAGCCCGGCAGCGAGACCCCGACGGGACTTTGGTGTGTCAAAACCGGTGGGAAGCTGGTAAAACCGGTCTGGACGAATCCGCTCGATGGCAAAACATATTACCCTGAAGACCCTGATTATCCTTTAGGCTCGAGATGGATAGGACTGGAAGGGCTCGAAGGAGCAGCTAAAGACAGGACCGGCTTTGCCCTTCACGGCACAAAGGACCCGGAACAAATCGGCACCGCAGATTCACAAGGATGCATTCGTCTGCACAACGGTGATGCGATACTACTCTATAATTTGTTTGAGGAAGGCTTATCGACAGTGGAAGTGGTGCAGTAAGGTCGTAAGGTCCCTCTCAAAAAATAAGTGTGCTCACCGGTAACCTGCTGGGTAACTGAAGAAGCAGTTACCGTTCCCTTACCCCCGCGTTTTTTTGCGAAAGCAAGAGCGGGGGCGGCTCTATTGCTGTCGGGATTTTGTTTGGTGAACTTTTTTGTGTGTTGAGTGTGTTTCTTTCCCAGAACACGCCGTCACTGTATCCCTGAATTGTTGTATCAAGCTCAGCCAAATGCAGACGTTTTGCAGCGAGGAGGCAATATTCGGTTTCAATCTCAATTCCAAGAAATTTACGACCTAATTTTTTAGCCGCGACGAGACTGCTGCCGACGCCCATAAAGGGGTCGAAGACAAAGCCGTTTTCATTTGTGCTTGCTAAAATCAATTTTGCTAAAAGTTTTTCCGGTTTCTGTGTCGGGTGGTCTGTGTTCTCCGGCATTGACCAGAAGGGTACTGTAATATCGTTCCACAAATTTGATGGATGTGTAAGGCGAAATTGGCCATCGGATGTGTTGAGCCAGTCTTTTGGTTCGCCGTTTGTATCGGTATATGGCGCCATTACCTTCCTTTTCAGTTTAACATTTTCAACGTTGAATACGTAGTCATCAGAGACGGTGGCGAACCAGATGTCCTCCGAAGCGTTTTTCCAGTTTCTTTTTGCGCCTCTGCCTTTTTCCCTCTCCCAGGTGATTCGGTTTCTAACTTTGAGAAACTTATCCATAACAAGGTGGGCTGCTGTTGATGAATACCACTCGGAGCAGGCATAGACCGAGGCGCTGTTTTTAAGTGTGGGCAGTAACTTAACAAGCAGGTTTTCGAGCCATTCGGCGTATTTGGTAATGCTCTTTTTTCTAAAGGTAGTTGAGCTGAAGGTTTTGGTAAGGTTGTAAGGCGGGTCCAGGAGCAGCAGGTCAACAAAGCTGTCCGGTAGGAAATCAATCGCTTCGAAAGTATCCTGGTTTACTATTTTGTTCTCGATGGTATTTATGTTTGCAGGTTTGGAAATGTGAATTAGTTCCTTGTGGTAACGCTCTGCTTCTGCCTGGCTGAGTGTTATTGTTCGGTTTTTATGTGCACGGACCTTATTCACACGGCCGACCTCGGTAATTTCAATAGATTCTATTTTATGCGGATTCTTTTTTTGCTTTTCGTTTTGCTGTGAACAGTTCGGCTTTTCCCTCGACGATATCGCGTGTAATCACATATTTTACCGGTTTTGGCTCTTCGGGAAGCTGGTACATCAGGTCAATCATCAGCTCCTCGGCGATTGCGCGCAGTGCCCGGGCGCCGGTGTCGCGCTTGAGGGCTTTCTGTGCTAATGCGTGCAGGGCATCTTCTGTAAACTCAAGCTCGGCATTTTCCATCTCGAAAAATCTTTGATACTGCTTGCAGAGCGCATTCCTCGGCTGGGTAAGTATGTCTATAAGCGCTTCTTCATCGAGAGCTGTGAGGGTGGTAATTACAGGAAGCCGGCCCACCATTTCGGGAATCATTCCATACTCAATAATATCTTCCGGTACGACCTGTTGTACAATATCGCTGTACTCGGTTTTTTCGTCGGTTTTTCCGGCCAGCTCGGAATCGAATCCGATCATCTTTTTTCCGAGCCGTTTCTTTATAATATTTTCCAGGCCTACAAAGGTTCCGCCGCATATAAAAAGTATCTGCGTGGTATCGATTTGTATGTAGGATTGCTCGGGATGCTTTCTTCCGCCCTGGGGGGGGATGTTGGCGGTGGTTCCTTCGAGCATCTTTAACAGTGCCTGCTGGACGCCTTCCCCGGAGACGTCACGGGTGATTGAGATATTCTGAGATGTTTTGCCGACCTTGTCTATTTCATCGATATAGACGACGCCTCGCTGCGCTGCTTCTATGTCGTAGTCGGCGGACTGGAGCAATCGCAGCAGGAAGTTTTCAACATCTTCACCGACGTATCCGGCCTCGGTAACGGTGGTCGCATCGCATATTGCGAAGGGCACTTCCAGCTTATGGGCAAGTGTGCGGGCAAGGAGTGTTTTGCCGGAGCCGGTCGGGCCGATTAAAAGAACATTGGATTTGTCTATCTCGACGTCGCTGTCGTTGCTGTCAGTGTGCATCAGGCGTTTGTAGTGGTTATGGACCGCAACAGAGAGATATTTTTTGGCGTGCTCCTGGCCGATTACATACTGGTCCAGATATTCCTTTATTTCCCTGGGTTTGGGCATTTCTTCGAGACTAACGGTGCCTGTGCCGGTTCGTTTACGGTTTTGCCGGATGATGTTGTGGCACAGCTCGACACATTCCGGGCAAATATAGACTTTGTTTGGACCCTCTATGAGCGTGTCAGCCTGAGTTGCCGGTCGGCCGCAGAAACTGCAAATTGCCCTGGTTTTTTTGGTATTTGATTGCCTGGCCATTTTTTAGCTTCCCAATCACAATTTATTTTTTCTTGCCTGTTTTTAGATATTGTAGCTGATAGTTGGTATTTGTACAAGTCATTTACCGCTTTTGAAGGGTTATTCGGATACGCTCTTATTAAGCCGTATTTTTCAGTCAACCAGCTCGCGTTCAATATCTTCAAGCGATTTACCCTTGGTTTCAGGAAGCTTGATAAAGATAACAACGAACCCAATCACACAGATGACGCCATACAGCCAAAAAGCCCCGTGAGCACCGAGTCCCCCTTTCAGATAAGGAAATGTCAACGTCAGGGCCGTGCAGCCGACCCACAAACTGAAAACAGCAACAGACATAGCTGCTCCGCGTATTCGATTCGGGAATATCTCTGAGATAACCACCCAGGTAATCGGCGCCAGGGACATCGCATAACAGCCGATAGCTGAAACAACCAGAATTAACATGTGAATTCCGGTACTTTTGAAAAAGTAACCAACGCCTAAGATTGCATAGATGCCTGCCAGTCCACCCGCACCAATCAGCATGAGGATACGGCGACCAATTCTATCGACTGTATAAATCGCCACGAATGTGAATATCAGGTTCACCACGCCTGTAATTACGATGTTGAAAAGAATATCGCTGATGCCATAACCAGCGGCTGCGAAGACCTCCTGAGCATAATTAAAAATCACGTTGATACCACACCACTGCTGGAGGACGGCCAGGAAGATACCCAGGATGACAATTCTGCGCAGCTTCGGCTCAGCTAAGTCCCGGAAGTTGACTTTGGCAATCTCTTCGGTGGCAAGAGTTTTTTTGATGTCTCGGATTTCAAAATCGGCATATTGACTTCCGCCGACTCGGCTGAGAATCTTTGCAGCCGGCTTGTCTCTGCCGTACTTTACCAGCCAACGTGGGCTTTCCGGCACAAAGAACATCAGCAGAAAGAACATAAATGCCGGAACTGTTTCGGCCCCGAACATCCAGCGCCAGCCGTTTTGTCCGTTCCATGAGTTCAGGATATATTCTGTGCCTGCTCCTTCCGGCACCTCCTGAGCTATAAGCATGTTGATAATCTGCGCGGCGAGAATACCTATCACGATTGTCAGTTGGTTTATAGAAACAAATCGTCCCCGCATACGGGCCGGTGAGATTTCAGCGATATACATTGGGGAAAGATTTGAGGCCAATCCGATTCCTATTCCTCCGATGATACGAAACACATTAAAGAAGAGAAAATTCTTGGCAAAAGCGGTTCCGACAGCGGATACGGTAAAAAGCAGGCCCGATAGAATAAGCAGACGCTTGCGACCTGATTTGTCGCTGAATATTCCTGACAAAACAGCACCTATAAGACACCCAACCAGAGCGCTGCTCTGGGCCCAGCCCCGCAAGAACGGCGTTTCGTCAGTGATTCCAAAGTAAGGCTCATAAAACGGCTTGGCTCCGCCAATCACCACCCAGTCATAACCAAACAACAATCCCCCCATCGCCGCTACAAGACAGACCAGCCATATAAAGGCCATATTATAGCTGACCTGGTGGTTCAATGTTTCTGACGGTATTTCTCTGGAATTCATAGTTTTTTAATAGAATACTAATCATGCGTTTTTTGTTTGAGCAGATTTTTGATAATTTTAATGTCCAGGCAATCTTTATTTTGCTTTTTTGTGCGTTATTTGGCTTCTTCTAAGCGAGAAGGTGTAGATGACCTCGTTATCAATTTTTTCTGGCGGCGCCGAGCGTTGGGGGATTTTTACTTTGTTGGTCGCTGCTTCTGCTCAAGCCCGGCAATAGGCTTTAGCGAATTCGGCGCCGCGGCGCAGGGCTTTAGTATTTACCGGCAATGTTTTATGGTATCGCTCGGCAAGGACATCGGGCAGGGCTTGTGCAGCCCCGTCGGCTGTAAGTTGTCCACACTTTTGCAGATATGCGCCCAGGGCCACCATATTGGCGCTTTTCTGGCTGCCTAATTCGACAGCCAATTCATCAGCCGGCACCGGAATTATCTCGATTGAATCGTCCAGTTGCGGCTCAGTGTCAATCAGAGAGCTATTCATTATCAGCAATCCGCCGTTTTTAAGTCTTGGGCCGAATTTGTTCAGCGAGGCCTTGTTCATTACAATCAGCGAATCGGGCCTGCCGACGACGGGGCAGGCGATTTTTTCCTCTGCGATAACCACCATGCAATTAGCGGTGCCGCCCCGAACCTCGGCGCCGTAGGAGGGCATATAGGTTACCTCTTTGCCGGCCTCCATCGCAGTCTGGGCCAGCAGTTTGCCGGTCAGCATAATTCCCTGTCCGCCGAAGCCGGCGATGATAACCTCTTCGTAAAAACCGTTTGCTGTCATTTTGTATCCCATATAAAATCCGAATTTCAAATCACCAAAAACGTCTTTTTATGTCATGCTGAGAGGAGCGAAGCATCTTGCTTTCAATTGGGAGATTCTTCGTTCGCTGGTCGCTCACTCAGAACGACAGCGTTGCTGTCAGTTTTGAAAATTTGAACATTAGAATTTTGAATTTGTTTCGTATTTCGGATTTCGTGTTTCGTGCTTTCCTTTGTTTCGTATCGTACTTCGGATTTCAGATTTATGTGCTGGTACATTCACTTCCTGCTGATGGCTATTTTAGTCGTCCCAGAGGGAAAACTTTTGTCATTTCCTTTTCAATCCATTCCATCGCCTTGGCAGGAGTCATTCGCCAGTATGTCGGGCAGGAGCTGAGCAGCTCAACGAGCGAGAGGCCCTGTGCGCCATTTATCTGTAATTCGAAGGCGTGCCTCAGAGCCTTTTTGGCTTTGCGGACCTGAGCAGGGCTGCTGAGCGCACAACGCTCGATATAAATTGTGCCCGGCAGCACGGCCAACAGTTCACAGACCTGAAGTGGATAACCCTCCTGGGCGATAGTCCGGCCCTTTGGTGTTGTTGCTGTTACCTGGTCAATCATCGTTGTTGGAGCCATCTGCCCGCCGGTCATTCCATAGACGGCATTATTAATAAAGATGACGGTTATTTGCTCGCCTCTGTGCCCGGCGTGCAGAATCTCACCGGCCCCTATGCTCGCCAGGTCGCCGTCACCCTGATAGGAGAAGATAATTTTATCCGGATTTGTCCTTTTCATACCTGTCGCCACTGCCGGTGCTCTGCCGTGCGCGACCTCTATCATATCGACGTCGATGTAATCATACTCCAACACTGCGCACCCTACCGGTGCTATGCCGATTGTGCGGTCACGTATGTCAAGCTCATCGATAGTCTCAGCAATCAATCGATGAGCAATACCGTGCCCGCATCCGGGACAATAATGGGTAGGGCAATCTTTAAGAGTAGGTGTTCGTTTGAATACTGCTTCCATATTTAGTGTTTCATGTTTTGTATTGCGTGTCTTTCATAAATCCGAAACTCGAATATCGAAATACGAAACAAATTCGAAATTCAAATACCAAATGCTCAAAACGTCGTTTAATCTGTTTTGAATTTTCTATTTTGGTCATTTAGATTTGTTTCGTGTTTCGTGCTTCGGATTTCGAATTTTGTTTTTGCACTGTTTATCTTTTTTTTGTTTGTCGGTATAGATAATTGTTTGATTTTATCCAGAATCTCGTCGACAGTCGGTACTCCGCCGCCGGGTCGTCCGTACAATAGAACCGGTGCTTTTCCGGCAACAGCCAGTTTTACGTCCTCGACCATCTGGCCGGTGCTCATCTCAACGACAAGGAAGAGCCGAAATTCGTCAGCGGCTTTGCTGATTTGCTCTGTTGGAAACGGCCACAAAGTGATAGGGCGTATCCAGCCGACCTTGATTCCTTCTTCTCTTGCCCTGGTTACCGCGCCACGGACGATTCTTGCTGCTACGCCGTATGCAACCACTACGATATCGGCATCGTCAACTTCGTATTGCTCGCAGAGGACTTCATTTTTTTCTATCTGTTCGTATTTGGCCTTGAGCTTGTTGTTGTGCTTTTCCAGCACTCCCTCACCGAGCCATAATGAGCGGACGATGTTTTGCTCTCTGCCTTTGGCGCCGGTCAAGGCCCAGTCTTTGGGGGGCAGCTCTCGCCTTGGTTTTTTCTCTAATACTATCGGCTCCATCATCTGGCCTAAGAAGCCGTCGGCCAGGACAACAACGGTCATTCGATACTGGTCAGCCAGGTCGAATGCCAGCGGCATACAATCGACCAGCTCTTGTACGCTCGATGGTCCGAGGACGATGGTTCGGTAATCGCCGTGTCCGCCGCCGCGAGTGGCCTGGAAGTAATCGCTTTGTGATGGTGCAATGTTCCCCAGGCCCGGGCCGCCCCGCATTACGTTGACGACCACCGCCGGCAGCTCGGCGCCGGCCAGATAGCTTATTCCCTCCTGCATGAGACTGATGCCGGGACTGGATGAGCTTGTCATTGTCCTTTTGCCTGTGGCTGAGGCTCCGAATACCATATTAATCGCGGCCAGCTCACTTTCGCTCTGCACAAAGACGCGACCTTCCTCGGGCATTCTTCTGGACATATAGGCGGGGATTTCGTTTTGCGGCGTAATCGGATAGCCGAAGTAGGCGTCACAGCCGGCAAGAATAGCCGCCTCCGCCAGCGCCTCATTGCCACACATTAGAATTCTTTCATTCACGCTATCACTCCCTCTTTCCTGACATTCAGCATAAATGGAGAATTGTAATTTTCAAAGAGGTGTTCGGGAACCGCTATAACTGAAATAAGCTCGCCTTCCTCAAGAAGTATGTCAAACAGAAGGTCGCT